>NZ_JBSFWK010000005.1:0-331859 GCF_053594815.1 Streptomyces sp. NPDC002577
ACAAGCGGCAGAACCTTGAAAGCCACACCCGACGCCCCTGGGCGGACCAACCATACGAAGGGCTCGCCCGGTCCCGGAGAAGAACGTAGGGAACCCTTGCGGAAACCGAAGCGTCAACGGTCGTTTGTCTTCGGATTCCGCAGGTGATCGTGGGTTTCCGAGGCCCGCGCGCTTACGGCGGGGCAGCTGCCCGCGCGTGAGTTGCCATGGCGGAAGCGGCTCTTCGCCTGCGGTGTCCGATCGGCCGAGTCCGTACGGGAACCGTAGCCATGACCGCAAAAAAATTTGTGCGGACGTCCGGAATACGGACGTCCGCACGGGGCCGACGGCAGCCGATCAGACGGTCGATCAGTGACAGACAGCCGATCAGTGGTTGCGCGGGAACCCGAGGTCCACGCCCGCCGGGGCCTCGGACGGGTCCGGCCAGCGGGTCGTGACGACCTTGCCGCGGGTGTAGAAGTGCGTGCCGTCGTTGCCGTAGATGTGGTGGTCGCCGAAGAGCGAGTCCTTCCAGCCACCGAAGGAGTGGTAGCCGACGGGCACCGGGATCGGCACGTTGACGCCGACCATCCCCGCCTCGATCTCCAGCTGGAAGCGGCGGGCCGCGCCGCCGTCCCGGGTGAAGATCGCGGTGCCGTTGCCGAACGGCGAGGCGTTGATGAGCGCGACGCCCTCCTCGTACGTGTCGACGCGCAGCACGCACAGCACCGGGCCGAAGATCTCGTCCTTGTAGGCGTCGGCGTCGGTGGGCACCTTGTCGAGCAGGGACAGGCCGATCCAGTGGCCGTTCTCGAAGCCGGGAACGGTGTAGCCGGTGCCGTCGAGCACCACCTCGGCGCCCTGGTCGGCGGCGCCCTTCACATACGAGGCGACCTTGTCGCGGTGCGCGGCCGTGATGAGCGGGCCCATCTCGGACTCCGGGTCGTCGCCCGGGCCGATCTTGATCTTCTCGGCCCGCTCCTTGATCTTCGCGACGAGCTCGTCACCGGTCGAACCGACCGCGACGACCGTGGAGATGGCCATGCAGCGCTCGCCCGCGGAGCCGTACGCGGCCGAGACGGCGGCGTCCGCGGCGGCGTCCAGGTCGGCGTCGGGCAGCACCAGCATGTGGTTCTTGGCGCCGCCGAGGGCCTGTACGCGCTTGCCGTTCGCGGAGGCCGTGGTGTGGATGTAGCGGGCGATCGGCGTGGACCCGACGAACGACACGGCCGCAACGTCCGGGTGTTCGAGCAGCCGGTCCACGGCCACCTTGTCGCCGTGCACGACGTTGAACACGCCGTCCGGCAGCCCGGCCTCCGCGAGTAGCTCGGCGACCTTCATGGACGCCGACGGGTCCTTCTCGCTCGGCTTCAGCACGAACGTGTTGCCGCATGCGATGGCCATCGGAAACATCCACATCGGCACCATGGCCGGGAAGTTGAACGGCGTGATGCCGGCGACGACGCCCAGCGGCTGCCGGATCGCGGCCACATCGACCCGGTTGGACACCTGGGTGGACAGCTCGCCCTTCAGCTGCGTGGTGATGCCGCAGGCCAGCTCGACGATCTCGAGGCCGCGGGCCACCTCGCCGAGCGCGTCGGAGTGGACCTTGCCGTGCTCGGCGGTGATCAGCTCGGCGATCGCGTCGCGGTTGGCGTCCAGCAGCGCCCGGAACTTGAACAGGATCGCGGTGCGCTGCGCGAGCGACGACGTGCCCCAGGTCGCGTAGGCCGCCTTGGCCGCGGCGACCGCGGCGTCCACCTCGTCGACGGTCGCGAAGGCGACCTGTGTGGTGACGGCACCGGTCGCGGGGTCGGTGACCGGGCCGTACGTGCCCGACGCGCCCTCGACGGTCTTCCCGCCGATCCAGTGGTTGACGGTCTTCGTCATGACAAGATCCCTACCTTCACGGACGGCGGCGTCGGTCCTGACGTCCTGGTCGTCGTACTCCTCGTGGGCCTCGGTGACCGACGTGCGGGTTCCGGCCTCGGCCACGCCTTCATCCCACCACGCGGGAGCGGGCAGCGCGCCGGACACTGTGTCTGCCATTTCGGGGTCGGCGTAGACACATGGAGCGCCCGGCGGCGGGGCTTTCGTGCAGCTCCGAACGGAACCTCCGGCGCGGGGGCGTGACGGGCGGGGAGTCGGCGCTCGCGCTTCGCTCCTGCCAGGGCGAAGCGGCCTCCCGCACCGGAGGCGATCGATGCCGGACGTGGAGCACGTGGGGGCCAAGGTCGTCGACCTCTGCTCAACACGTCTGCCACGCCTGGCAGTTCAAGCATCCGACACTCTGCATGCACCGTACATACGCCTCTCAAGGGGAGCGTTGAGGGCGTCGGAGCGGCGGCGGCGTCGGCCGGCTCTTTCGGGGGTTCGGGGACGGGGACGTATCTCGAAGTCCGGGTTTAGTCGCATCCATGCGCCCTGTCAATGCATTGTCCTGACATCCTTACCGTCTTGACACTTTTCTCCGGCGGCCGGAAAGCTGACCGGCATGACGACGGGGAGGGGGCCGGCGGCGGCGCCACGGCCGGTCAGCCGTGCCACCAGTACCTGGGAAGCCGCATGGGCACTGCCCCACCCGCGGCTGCGGCCGGGCGTGATCAGCTACCGCGGCTTCCGGTTCAACCTCGATCATCCACGGCGCCGGCTGGAGACGCCGATCGGCGCGGTCACCCTGATGCTCGGCTTCGAGGAGCCCGTACGGATCTCCACCGCGGGGCGCCCCGCCGTCTCCCTCGTCTCGGTCTGCGCGGGTCTCGGCACGATGCCGGCGGTCGGCGAGCACGAGGGGCGGCTGTCAGGTGTCTCGGTTCTGCTCGCGCCCTGGGCCGCTTTCTCGCTCTTCGGCGTCGCACAGCACGAGCTGGCCAATCAGTGCGTCGACCCGGACGACCTCGGCAGACCGCGAGGGCTCGCCGGCTGGGGCAGCATCGCCGAACTCGTCTCCGCACTGGCCGGGCTCGGCACCTGGAGCGCCCGGTTCGCCCTGCTGGACGAGGTCCTGGCCCGCTGCGCGGATGCCGCGACCCCGTGTTCGCCCCGGATCGTCGGCGCCTGGAACGCGCTCGTCCGCACCGGTGGCGCCATCCCCGTCAGCCGCCTCGCCCGCGAGGTCGGCTGGAGCGTACGCCAGTTGGAGAACCGCTTCCGGGAGCAGATCGGCCTCGGCCCCAAGGCGGCCGCCCGGGTGCTGCGGCTGCAGCGCGCCCGGCGGATGCTCGTGGCCGGGCACAGCCAGGCCGAGACGGCGGCGGCCTGCGGGTTCTACGACCAGGCGCATCTCAGCGGCGAGTTCAGGGTTATGACCGGCTGCACACCTGCCGAGTTCACCGCGGCCCGCAACCGACCAGGACCGCACCGGTCGGGACCGCCCCGCACCGACCGGATGACCGGCGAGGCCACGAGTCTGGTGCTGTCACCGGAGCGGAGTGCGCTTTTCTCCAAGACCGGCAGGCTGCGCTGACGGCATGCTGGGGCTTTCCAGCTCTCTGACCGGGGGGAACAGAGGGCAGCGGGGAGGTGTGGACCGGAACCGGCGCAGCGGGGCCGGTCCACTACGCATGCCCGGCCGCCGTGAAGACCCCGGCAGCCCAGCCGTCAATCGCCGCCTGTCGCGTCTCACGTGCGTTCCGCATCGCACGTGCTTGTGCGTCTCCGGTCCGCTTCTGCGTCGCCGGTCTCCTTGTGCGTCGTCGGTCTCCTTGTGCGTCGTCGGTCCCCTTCTGCGTCGCCCGCGTAACGAATGCCTCACTTCTGTCACACATGTCCGGTGTTCACAGGGCTTGTGTCACATGCGATCCACAGCTGTTCTCCTGTGATCACTCACTGTCGTTCACCAGACACAGCTGAGTGATCGCCAGCGTCGCGTCCAGCTCCCCGACCGCCAGCTCGGCTGCTGCTGCGACGCTCGCAGGGAGGTGCACTGATGACCGACCGAAGGCTCTGGTCGTACAAGGAGATCGCCGCGCACATCAAGGTGCAGCCGGACACCGTCCGGTCCTACCGCAAGCACGGGCTGCTGCCACCGCCCGACCATGTCGAGAGCGGCAAACCCTTCTGGTACGCGGACACCGTGCGTGCCTGGGTGGCCTCGCGACCCGGCAACCGGCACCGCAGAACCGATTGATCTGCTACCGCTGCGGTTCCACGACCGTAACCCCCGCGCCTGGCGTCGCGCCCATCGCCGCCAGGGCCGGCGGGGCCTCCGACAGCGGGATCGTGGAGGTGACGAGGAGGTCCGGGCGCACCGCGCCCGCGCGCACCAGCTCCAGCATGGGGGCGTACGCATGGGCGGGCATGCCGTGGCTGCCGAGGATCTCCAGCTCCAGGGCGATGACGCGGGACATCGGCACGACCGGGTCGCCGGCCGCGGACGGCAGCAGACCGACCTGGATGTGCCGGCCGCGGCGCCGCAGACCACCCACGGAGGCCGCGCAGGTCGCCGGCGACCCGAGGGCGTCCAGCGACACATGGGCGCCGCCGCCGGTCAGCTCGCGTACCGCCTCGGCGACGTCACCGGCCGCCGAGGCGTCGACGCACTCCACGGCTCCGAACTTCCGCGCGAGATCGAGCGCCTGGGGAGATATGTCGACGGCCACGACCCGTGCGCCGGAGGCGGCCGCGATCATCACGGCCGACAGGCCCACTCCGCCGCAGCCGTGCACGGCGACCCACTGGCCCGGCGCCACCCTGCCCTGGGCGACAACGGCGCGGAACGCCGTGGCGAACCGGCAGCCCAGCGCGGCGGCCGTCACGAACGACATCTCCTCCGGCACCGCGACCAGGTTGACGTCGGCATGCTCCAGCGCCACGTACTCCGCGAAGGAGCCCCAGTGGGTGAAGCCGGGCTGGGTCTGCCGCTCGCACACCTGCTGGTCGCCCTCCGCACAGGCGGCGCAGCTGCCGCAGGCACAGACGAACGGCACGGTGACGCGGTCACCGGGCCGCCAGCGGGACACCCGGTCGCCCACCGCCTCGACGACGCCGGCGAGTTCGTGGCCGGGCACATGGGGCAGCGTGATGTCCGGATCGTGCCCCATCCAGCCGTGCCAGTCGCTGCGGCACAGCCCGGTGGCCTCGACCCGGACGACCACCCCGTGGGACGAGGGCACCGGGTCCGCCACGTCCCGCACCTCGGCCGGCTCGCCGTACCGCTCGAACACCGCTGCCCGCATCGTCCCGCCAGTCCTTCCGTCCGGTCCGGCGCCCGGCCCACCGCCCCCGCCGTGCCGCGGGTGCGCCGTCGCGCGCTCACCGCCCGCACGCTAGCGCCGGGCGGCGGGCCTGTCTGCCCGGGTCCGCTCGCAGCGCCGGTTCGGTGGCTTTCGTCCGCCTTCGCCGCACCGGCGGGCTGCGTCCCGGCCGCTCCCGGTAAGAACTCGCTGTGAACCCGTCGGTAAGGTCTCATGAGGTCTTCACAGAGCCCCTCCAACATCCTTACCCTTGGGTCTGGATTGCCGTATCGATGCTCTTGCGCAGGCAGAAGAGATATGCAAGAGATGCAGATCACAGCGGTTCGGACGTAACCATCGAAGGGGCTCGCGAGTCTAAGAAGGCGATGCCAGGGACGTCTTGGGGGGCGTTTCTGACATTGGGGGGACGTCTTGGGGGACGTCCCCGGATGGAGGTACCCCATGGCACGGAAGCCATGGGGAGCGTTGGCCGGGGCACGTGCACCGGGGAGCTTTGAGCGGCCCTCCCGTGCGTACGCGTCCCGGCGGACCGCAACAGGTATCGACGGGTTCCCTGAAGCCTGACAGGGCCGACGACACCTGACGCAGCTGGCGCTGCCCCTACAGACGCCCGGCCGGATCCCGTGGGGGGAATCCGCACCGGGACACAGGAAAGCGCCCCGACTACCGGCCCGTGGGGGGACTGGTAGCGGGGCGCTTTCCCTCTACTTTTTGAGCTCGGTTCGCCTCCGGGGCGGCAAAGCCGGTTTCGAGAAGCCGACCGTGCTCAGACCGAGTGACGCCTCAGCGCTCCTCGACCGGGACGAAGTCGCGCAGGACCTCGCCCGTGTAGATCTGGCGCGGGCGGCCGATGCGGGAACCCGGCTCCTTGATCATCTCGTGCCACTGGGCGATCCAGCCGGGGAGGCGGCCGAGCGCGAAGAGCACGGTGAACATCTCGGTCGGGAAGCCCATGGCCCGGTAGATCAGACCGGTGTAGAAGTCCACGTTCGGGTAGAGGTTGCGCGCGACGAAGTACTCGTCGGAGAGCGCGTGCTCCTCCAGCTTGAGCGCGATGTCGAGCAGCTCGTCGGACTTGCCGAGGGCCGAGAGGACATCGTGCGCCGCCGACTTGATGATCTTGGCGCGCGGGTCGAAGGACTTGTACACCCGGTGGCCGAAGCCCATCAGGCGGACGCCGTCCTCCTTGTTCTTCACCTTGCGGATGAAGGAGTCGACATCGCCACCGTTGGCCTGGATGCCCTCGAGCATCTCCAGCACCGACTGGTTGGCGCCACCGTGCAGCGGGCCCCACAGGGCGGAGATGCCGGCGGAGATCGAGGCGAACATGTTCGCCTGCGAGGAGCCGACCAGGCGGACGGTGGAGGTCGAGCAGTTCTGCTCGTGGTCCGCGTGCAGGATCAGCAGCTTGTCGAGCGCCGAGACCACGACCGGGTCGAGCTCGTACTCCTGGGCGGGGACCGAGAAGGTCATGCGCAGGAAGTTCTCGACGTAGCCGAGGTCGTTGCGCGGGTAGACGAAGGGGTGGCCGATCGACTTCTTGTACGCGTACGCCGCGATCGTCGGAAGCTTGGCGAGCAGCCGGATCGTGGAGAGGTTGCGCTGCTTCTCGTCGAACGGGTTGTGGCTGTCCTGGTAGAACGTCGACAGCGCGCTGACCACGGACGACAGCATGGCCATCGGGTGGGCGTCGCGCGGGAAGCCGCGGTAGAAGTTCTTGACGTCCTCGTGCAGCAGGGTGTGCTGCGTGATGTCGTTCTTGAAGCTGGCGAGCTCGTCGACGTTCGGAAGCTCACCGTTGATCAGCAGGTAGGCCACCTCCAGGAAGGTGGAACGCTCGGCCAGCTGCTCGATCGGGTAGCCGCGATAGCGGAGGATGCCCTGCTCGCCGTCGAGATAGGTGATCGCGGATTTATACGCGGCGGTGTTGCCGTAACCGCTGTCCAGGGTCACCAGACCGGTCTGGGCGCGGAGCTTCCCGATGTCGAAGCCCTTGTCGCCGACGGTGCTGTCGACCACCGGGTAGGTGTACTCGCCGTCGCCGTACCGCAGTACTACAGAGTTGTCGCTCACGTCTTCCCTCACCGACGTAGTGCCTCATCTTCGAGGTGCCCTGACTGTCTCTACCATCCCCCATTTGGCTCAGGAGAGTGCACTCGGGGTCGACCGTTGGGGCTGTCGGCGGCACTGAGTGCCGCCAACCTGCTCATCCTGCCCCCTTCGCCCTGCTTCTGGAAGTGCTGTGTGACCTTTGCGACTCGTTTGATCGATCAAAATTCTGTAGGCCTTTCGTTCCGCGGGCGTCGGGCTGGTCGGAACGGGTGCTTTGGGATGAAGAGTCTCAGCGGAATCTCCGCAGAAACGTATCCCCTCTACTCCCTTACCCCGGGGAGCCAGGATCCGCTTGTCGGGTATCGGCCCCGCCCGGCGCAGCGGGCGCTCAGCGGCCCGAGAGACGGAAGTCCAGGGCCGTGCAGCGCCTGCCGGCCGACACCGTGCGCACCGCCTGACCGAGCGCCCGGCGCGAACCGACCAGCACGACCAGCTTCTTCGCGCGCGTCACCGCGGTGTAGAGCAGGTTCCGCTGCAGCATCATCCACGCGCCCGTGGTGACCGGGACGACCACCGCCGGATACTCGCTGCCCTGGGACCGGTGGATGGTCACCGCGTACGCATGCGCCAGCTCGTCGAGCTCGTCGAACTCGTACGGAACCTCCTCGTCCTCGTCCGTCAGCACCGTCAGGCGCTGGTCGTCCAGGTTGAGCGAGGTGACCACGCCGACCGTGCCGTTGAAGACGCCGTTGCGCCCCTTCTCGTAATTGTTGCGAATCTGGGTCACCTTGTCGCCGACGCGGAAGACCCGGCCGCCGAAGCGCTTCTCCGGCAGGTCGGGGCGGGCCGGGGTGATCGCCTGCTGGAGCAGGCCGTTGAGATTCCCGGCTCCCGCGGGGCCGCGGTGCATGGGGGCCAGGACCTGGACGTCGCGGCGCGGGTCCAGGCCGAAGGTCGCGGGGATGCGCCGGGCCGCCACGTCCACCGTGAGGCGGCCCGCGGCCTCCGTGTCGTCCTCGACGAAGAGGAAGAAGTCCTTCAGCCCCTGAGTAATGGGCGGGGTGCCCGAATTGATGCGGTGGGCGTTGGTGACCACGCCCGACTGCTGGGCCTGGCGGAAGATACGGGTCAGACGGACCGCCGGGACGGGGCTGCCGCCGCTGAGCAGATCGCGCAGCACCTCGCCCGCGCCGACGCTGGGCAGCTGGTCGACGTCGCCGACGAAGAGCAGATGGGCGCCCGGCGGCACGGCCTTGGCCAGCTTGTTGGCGAGCAGCAGATCGAGCATCGACGCCTCGTCGACCACGACCAGGTCCGCGTCCAGGGGGCGGTCCCGGTCGTACGCCGCGTCTCCGCCGGGCTTGAGCTCGAGCAGCCGGTGCACTGTGGACGCCTCGGCGCCGGTGAGCTCGGCCAGCCGCTTGGCGGCGCGGCCGGTGGGCGCGGCGAGGAGGACCTTGGCGCGCTTGGCACGGGCCAGTTCGACGATCGAGCGGACCGTGAAGGACTTGCCGCAGCCGGGGCCGCCCGTGAGGACCGCGACCTTGCGGGTCAGGGCGAGCCGCACGGCGGCCTCCTGCTCGGGGGCCAGCTCCGCGCCCGTACGGTCCGCGAGCCAGGACAGGGCCTTGTCCCAGGCCACGTCCTGGAAGACGGGCAGGCGGTCGTCGCCCGTGTTCAGCAGCCGCAGGAGCTGGGCGGAGAGGGAGACCTCCGCACGGTGGAAGGGGACGAGGTAGACGGCGGTGACCGTCTCGCCGCCGCCGTCCGGCGCCGGGATCTGCTCCCGTACGACACCTTCCTCGTCGGCCGCGAGCTCGGCCAGGCAGTCGATCACCAGGCCCGTGTCCACCTGGAGCAGCTTCACCGCGTCCGCGATGAGCCGCTCCTCGGGCAGATAGCAGTGGCCCTGGTCCGTGGACTGCGACAGCGCGTACTGCAGGCCGGCCTTGACGCGCTCCGGGCTGTCGTGCGGGATGCCGACGGACTGCGCGATCCGGTCGGCCGTGAGGAAGCCGATGCCCCAGACGTCGGCCGCCAGGCGGTAGGGCTGGTTCTTGACGACCGAGATCGACGCGTCGCCGTACTTCTTGTAGATCCGCACGGCGATGGAGGTGGACACCTGGACGGTCTGGAGGAAGAGCATGACCTCCTTGATCGCCTTCTGCTCCTCCCAGGCGTCCGCGATCTTCTTGGTCCGCTTGGGGCCGAGGCCCGGCACCTCGATCAGGCGCTTCGGCTCCTCCTCGATGATCTTCAGCGTGTCCAGCCCGAAATGCTGCGTGATCCGGTCGGCGAAGACCGGTCCGATGCCCTTGACCAGCCCGGATCCCAGATAGCGGCGGATTCCCTGGACGGTCGCGGGCAGCACCGTCGTGTAGTTCTCCACGGTGAACTGGCGTCCGTACTGAGGGTGGGAGCCCCAGCGGCCCTCCATCCGCAGCGACTCCCCCACCTGCGCGCCGAGCAGCGCCCCGACGACCGTGAGGAGGTCGCCGCCGCCGCGACCGGTGTCGACCCTTGCGACCGTGTAGCCGTTCTCCTCGTTGGCGTACGTGATCCGCTCGAGGACCCCCTCGAGCACCGCCATGCGCCGCGGCTCGCCCTCCGCACCGCCGCCTGCGGCCACTGCACCGCCGCCTGCCCCTCGACTCGCCATGATCCGACGGTATCGCCGCGGAGTGACAACGGGATCCCCCGCCTGCGCCGCAGCCAGCGGCAGCGGCAGCGGCGTCAACGGCCGGGCTCCATCTACTTCTGCAGAGTGAATCTGATCAACTCCTCGCGCTGCCCGAGCCGCCCGACGTTGTCTTCGCCGCCGACAACCTGATGGCGCTCGGCGCTCTGGACGCGATCCGCGCGTTCCCCAGGACGTCGGGACTGGCCGCATTCGACGACATCCCGTGGGTGGTCCGCACCGGCGAGGCGCGGCCGTACGCGAACGTGCTGCTGCGCTGCGGCTTCTTCTTCTGAACCGCCGCCGGGGTGCCGGAGCCCCCGGGAACCTCTCGAGGGGGCCTGATCCGTCGATCAGACCCCCTCGGTTCCCCTCCCCGAACCAGAACTTCCCAGATCCCCCCAGATCCCCCACCGGAAGCCCTGACGACAAGTACGACCCGCGACCGCGGCGAAGGGTTGCACGGGTCCGCAAGAAAATTCCGTCCTCCCTCCGGGCCGGACTCGGCGGAAAAATCCACTGCGCCGGGGGACGGAGCCTCGGTAGCGTCGGCGCCCATGTCGCCTTCCCATGAGCGTCCGCCCTTCACCGCGGACGAACGGACAGCCCTCGTCGGCTGGCTGGACCTGCAGCGTTCCATCGTGCGGTGGAAGTGCCAGGGCCTGTCGCACGAGGACGCGCACCGGGCCGTCCTCCCGTCGTCGCCGCTGATGACGATGGCCGGCGTCATCTCCCATCTGCGATGGACCGAACAGACCTGGTTCGAGGTGCTGTTCCTCGGCGGCCCCGACGACGGGCCCCAGTTCCTGGAGGACCCGGAGGACGCCGACATGCGCGTCGAAGGTGTCCCCCTCGACCAGCTCCTGAAGGAGTACGAGCAGCAGTGCGCCGTCTCCAACAAGATCATCGCGGCCCACTCCCTGGACGATGTGGGCCGCCATCCCGACTACCGTTCGGCCGCCGCCAACCTGCGGTGGATGGTCATCCACATGATCGAGGAGACGGCCCGGCACGCCGGCCACCTGGACGTCATCCGCGAGCTGCTCGACGGCGAGAGGGGTTACTACTGACGTAACCGGCTACAACTCACGTAACCGGCTACTACTCACATAGGCGTGATCTCTGGCGGGGCCGCCGCACACGGAGGCGGCCCCGTCCGTCACGCGTGCTGCACGAAGCGTTCCGCGGTCTCCGCCAGCACCTCGCGGCCGTCCCGCGCCCACAGCCCGTCGTTGAAGAGCTCGACCTCGATCGAACCGGTGTACCCGGCGGCCTCGACGTAGCCCCGCCACTCGCGCATGTCGATCGCGCCGTCGCCGATCTGGCCGCGGCCGTTGAGGACGCCCTCCGGCAGCGGAGTCGTCCAGTCGGCGAGCTGGAAGGTGTGGATCCGGCCCGCGGCCCCTGCCCGCGCGATCTGCGCGGGCGCCTGGTCGTCCCACCAGATGTGGTACGTGTCGACGGTGACGCCGACCTGCTCGGCGGGGAAGCGTTCGGCGATGTCGAGCGCCTGGGCGAGCGTGGAGACCACGCAGCGGTCGGACGCGAACATCGGGTGCAGCGGCTCGATCGCGAGGCGGACCCCGCGCTCAGCGGCGTACGGGCCGAGCACGGCGAGCGCGTCCGCGATGCGCTCGCGCGCCCCGTGCAGGTCCTTGCTGCCGTCGGGGAGCCCGCCCGAGACCAGGACCAGCGTGTCCGTGCCCAGGGTGGCGGCCTCGTCGATCGCCGCGTGGTTGTCGCCCAGCGCCTCCGCCCGCTCGACCGGGTCGATCGCGGTGAGGAACCCGCCCCGGCACAGGGTGGTGACGGTGAGGCCCGCGTCGCGTACGAGCTTGGCGGCGGCCTCCACGCCGTACTTCTGCACCGGTTCGCGCCACAGGCCGACGCCCGGCACGCCGAGGTCGACGCAGGCCGAGACCAGCTCGGGCAGCGTGAGCTGCTTGACCGTCATCTGGTTGATGCTGAAGCGGCTGAGGTCCCTCAGCGGTTCGGTCACTGCTGGACTCCGTACACGTTGAGCAGGGACTTCATACGGGCCTCGGCAAGCGCCGGGTCCGGGAACAGGCCGAGGGTGTCGGCCAGTTCGTAGGCCCGGGCGAAGTGCGGCAGGGAGCGGGCCGACTGGAGGCCGCCGACCATGGTGAAGTGCTCCTGGTGCCCGGCCAGCCAGGCCAGGAAGACCACACCGGTCTTGTAGAAGCGGGTGGGCGCCTGGAAGATGTGGCGGGACAGCTCGACCGTGGGGTCGAGGAGTTCCCGGAAGCCCTTCGCGTCGCCCGTGTCCAGGACCCGTACGGCCTCGGCCGCGAGCGGGCCGAGCGGGTCGAAGATGCCGAGGAGGGCGTGGCTGAAGCCTTTCTCGTCGCCCGCGATCAGCTCGGGGTAGTTGAAGTCGTCGCCGGTGTAGCAGCGGACGCCCTTCGGGAGGCGGCGGCGCACGCCGATCTCGCGGCCCGCGTCCAGGAGGGACATCTTGATGCCGTCGACCTTGTCCGGGTGCGCGGCGATGACCTCGATGAAGGTGTCGGTGGCCGCGTCCAGGTCGGACGAGCCCCAGTAGCCCTCGAGCGCCGGGTCGAACATCGGGCCGAGCCAGTGCAGGACGACGGGCTCCGCGGACTGGCGCAGCAGCCGCCCGTAGACCTCCAGGTAGTCCTCGGGGCCCTTGGCGACGGCGGCGAGGGCGCGCGAGGCCATGAGGATCGGCTGGACGCCGGCCTCCTCGACGACCGCCAGCTGCTCCTCGTACGCAGCCACGACCTCGTCGAGCGAGGTGGCGGGCGCGGTGAGCTGGTCGGTGCCGACGCCGGCCGCGATCCGGCCGCCGACGGCCTTCGCCTCGGCGGCGGACCGCTTGATCAGTTCGGCGGCCCCGGCCCAGTCCAGGCCCATGCCGCGCTGGGCGGTGTCCATGGCCTCGGCGACGCCCAGGCCGTGCGACCACAGATGGCGGCGGAAGGCGAGGGTCGCGTCCCAGTCGACGGCCGCCGGGGAGTCGGGGGACACGTCCGCGAACGGGTCGGCGACCACGTGGGCGGCGGAGAAGACCGTGCGGGAGGCGAGCGGGGCGCCGCCGGGGGTGAACACGGAGGGTTCGGTGCGCGGTTCGTGGGCGCGCAGGGCGCCGGTCGCGTCGGGCAGGCGGATGGTCACAGCGCGACCTCCGGAACCTCGAGGCGGGTGCCCTCGGCCGCGGACTTCAGGCCGAGCTCGGCGAGCTGGACGCCGCGGGCGCCGGCGAGCAGGTCCCAGTGGTAGGGCGCGTCGGCGTAGACGTGCTTGAGGAACAGCTCCCACTGGGCCTTGAAGCCGTTGTCGAACTCGGCGTTGTCGGGGACCTCCTGCCACTGGTCGCGGAAGACCTCGGTGGCCGGGATGTCCGGGTTCCACACCGGCTTGGGCGTGGCGCTGCGGTGCTGGGCGCGGCACTTGCGCAGGCCCGCGACCGCGGAGCCCTCGGTGCCGTCGACCTGGAACTCGACGAGCTCGTCGCGGTTGACGCGGACCGCCCAGGAGGAGTTGATCTGCGCGATCGCGCCGCCCTCGAGCTCGAAGATGCCGTAAGCGGCGTCGTCGGCCGTGGCGTCGTAGGGCTTGCCCTGCTCGTCCCAGCGCTGCGGGATGTGCGTAGCGGTGAGGGCCTGGACGGACTTCACGCGGCCGAACAGCTCGTGCAGCACGTACTCCCAGTGCGGGAACATGTCGACGACGATGCCGCCGCCGTCCTCCGCGCGGTAGTTCCAGGACGGGCGCTGGGCCTCCTGCCAGTCGCCCTCGAAGACCCAGTAGCCGAACTCGCCGCGGATGGAGAGGATCCGGCCGAAGAAGCCGCCGTCGATGAGCCGCTTCAGCTTGAGCAGGCCCGGCAGGAACAGCTTGTCCTGGACGACGCCGTGCTTGATGCCGGCCGCCTCCGCCAGGCGCGCCAGCTCCAGGGCACCGTCGAGGCCGGTGGCGGTGGGCTTCTCGGTGTAGATGTGCTTGCCGGCGGCGATCGCCTTCTTGATCGCCTCCTCGCGGGCCGAGGTGACCTGGGCGTCGAAGTAGATGTCGATCGTCTCGTCGGCGAGGACCGCGTCGAGGTCGGTGGAGATGTTCTCCGGCTCCAGGCCGTGCTGCTCGGCAAGCGCCTTCAGCGCGTGCTCGCGGCGGCCGACGAGGACCGGCTCGGGCCACAGCACGGTGCCGTCGCCGAGGTCGAGGCCGCCCTGCTCGCGTATGGCGATGATCGAGCGGACCAGGTGCTGGCGATGGCCCATGCGTCCCGTCACGCCGTTCATGGCGATGCGCACCGTCTTGCGTGTCACGAGTTTCCCCTCCGTACGGCCCCGTGCGCCCTGTCCGCGCACGTCGAGCATCTTTAGCAAGCGCTTTCTATACGGTAAGAAGCTAGCCTCTGCACTGCGGCTCGGACAAGTACCTCGGACAAGTACCGGAGAGCGACCAGTGCACATGGGCTCGGACAAGCACCGGAGGACGACCAGATGACTGTGACCCTCGCTGACGTGGCGGCACGCGCGCAGGTCTCGCCCGCCACCGTCTCCCGCGTGCTCAACGGCAACTACCCGGTCGCCGCGAAGACGCGGGAGCGGGTGCTGCGCGCGGTCGACGAGCTCGACTACGTCCTCAACGGCCCCGCGAGTTCGCTGGCCGCGGCCACGTCCGACCTGGTCGGCATCCTGGTCAACGACATCGCCGACCCGTTCTTCGGGATCATGGCGGGCGCGGTCCAGTCGGAGATCGGGGGCCAGCCGGACGGGCGGGCCGGGGGCGAGCGGCTGGCCGTCGTGTGCAACACGGGGGGCTCGCCGGAGCGGGAGATCACCTATCTGACGCTGCTGCAGCGGCAGCGGGCGGCCGCCGTGGTCCTCACCGGTGGCGCGGTCGAGGACGCGGCGCACGGCGAGGCGGTGTCCGCGAAGCTGCGGAGGCTCGCGGACGCGGGCACGCGCGTGGTGCTCTGCGGGCGGCCGCCGGTCCCGGGCACCGACGCGGTCGCGATCACCTTCGACAACCGCGGCGGCGGACAGCGGCTCACCGAGCATCTGATCGCGCTCGGGCACCGCCGTATCGCCTACATCGCGGGACCCGAGGAGCGCACCACCACCCGGCACCGGCTGGAGGGCCACCGCGACGCGCTGGCCGCGCACGGCATCGAGGACGACCCCCGGCTCACCGTCCACGGGCCGTACGACCGCCGCTCCGGGTACGACGCGACGCTCGAACTCCTGCGCCGCGACCGCTCGTTCACCGCCGTCGTGGCCGCCAACGACACGGTCGCCCTCGGCGCCTGCGCCGCCCTGCGCGACGAGGGCCTGCGCATCCCGGACGACGTGTCGGTGGCGGGCTTCGACGACCTGCCGTTCGCCGTCGACGCGGTGCCGGCCCTGACGACGGTACGGCTGCCGCTGGCCGCGGCGGGGGCGCGGGCGGGGCGGATCGCCATGGGGCGGGAGACTCCGCCGCCGGGCGGGATCGCGACGGTGCAGGGGGAGTTGATGGTGCGGGGGTCGACGGGGGCACCGCGTCGCTGACCTCTACCTCTTACGAGCCCTCCGATCCCTCCGAGCCTTCCGACAGCCGCAGCTGCAGCCACAGCACCAACCGGGTGTCCGGATCGGAGAGCTTCAGGTGGAAGAGGGACTCGGCGCGAGAGAGGCGGTAGCGGCAGGTGTTGGGGTGGACGTTGAGGGCCCGGGCGGCGCTGGAGATGTCGCTGTCGGCGGCGAAGTACGCGAGCAGGGTCTCGGCGTAGGCGGTGCGGTGGGCGGTGTCGTGGGCGCGGATCGCGGGGCCGGCGCCCTCGGCGAGGCGGGGTATCAGGTGGGCCTGCTCGGTGAGTTCGGCGAGGGTGACCGTGGGGCGTACGTCCTCGATGGCGGCCACGGCGGTGCCGGCGGGGGCGAGGGTGCGCAGCACGGTGTCGGCGTCGCGGCGGGATGCTGGGGCGGCGCGCAGTGATGGGGCCACCGAGCCGAGGGCGGCGCGGACGGGCAGGTGCAGCGCGCGGTGGGCGCGGCGGGCGACGTCGGCCACGAAGTCGCGGTGGGCGTCGGCGGGCAGCAGCGCGTAGACGGTGCCGTCGATGAGGGCGCAGCCGTGGTGGCTGTAGTGGGCCTCGCAGTGCAGGCTGACCAGGTCGGTGAGCTGGAGCGCGGCCCGTGCGGTGAGGGCGTCGTCGGGCTCGGCCGCGGTGAGGTGGAAGGCGGCCACCACGGCCGGGGCGTCGACCGGCAGTCCGAGTTGCGGGCCGACGAGGGGTGCGCTGGCCGGGTCGTCCAGGAGGCGGCGCAGCAGATCACCGCGCTGCCGGCGGACCAGGTCGTGGGACGTACGGGCGCGCAGCAGATGCAGGGCGGCGATGCGGGCGGCGTCGTCGAGCGTGCGTACGGCGTCCTCGCCCAGGTCGTCGTGCGGGTCGACCACCCAGATGGAGCCCAGCAGTTCGCTGCCCGCGCGGACCGCCACCGCGAGCCGGGCGAGACCGCCGGGGCTGGCCGGAAACCGCAGGACGTCGGTGGCGCGGGCGAGTTCGCGGTACTGGGGCACGTTGATGGGCGCGTACGGGACGTGCAGACCGAGGATGCCCTGGCGGCGCTCCTCGTCGATCTCCTGACCACGCAGCGTCGAGTAGGCGAGGATCCGCTGGTACGGGTCCTCGATCGCGGTGGCTCCCCCGACGGCCGCGGCGATGGCGTTGGCCAGCGAGAACAGGTCGCCGATGTCGGGCCCTGCGGTGCCCTGGCCGGTGCCCGCGACGGCGGCCAGGGCCGAGGTGACCAGGGCGTCGAGCTGCTGCCAGGCCAGGTCGTCGTCGGCGGTCAGCAGGGCCACTTCGGCCTTCTCGGCGGCCAGTGCCAGCTCGGCGACCGGCTCCCCGTACTGCTTGACGACGATCCCGGCGAGCCCGGCCGCAGCGACGGCGTCGATCAACTGCCGGGCCTCGGACGGCGGGACGCCGACGGCGAGCAGCAGGGCGCCGTCCCGGCGGGGCAGCGGGCCGCGCGGTTCGTGGACCAGGGTTCCGGAGACCTGGTCCGCCGCGCCGCGCGGGGCCGTCACCAGCCGGACGGGCGACGGGCCCAGCGCGTCGCAGAGGTGCCGCAGGGACGAAGGCATGGCCGGGATGCTAGATCGAATTTGGCCGTTCTCCCAGTCCCTGATTCGTGACCTTGGGAGATCGGCCGAAGCGGTACGACGGGTGCGTCCCCAAGGCTTGGGGGGTGTTCACCACCACCCCGTCATTCGATTCCGCGACCCGGCAGGCCGAGGCCGCCGCCGGGGCCGCGGGTGTCCGGATCGAGACCGTCGAGTCCCCCGAGCGGCTGCTGGCCGTGTCCGGCCTGTTCGCCGAGGTCTGGGGGACCGATCCCGGACACGAGCCGTTCGCCGGTGATGTGTTGCGCTCCCTGGCCCATGCGGGCGGCGCGGTGCACGCCGCCTTCGGGCCGGCGGGCCTGGTCGGCGCGAGTGCCGCCGTGTTCGGCCCGCCGCGTACGGGAGACCTCTACAGCCTGATCGCGGGCGCCACCCGGATCAGCCAGGGTGTCGGATACGCGCTGAAGCTGGCCCAGCGCGCCTGGGCGCTGGAGCAGGGCGCACGGACGATCACCTGGACGTTCGACCCGCTGGTCCGCCGCAACGCCTGGTTCAACCTGGTCAAGCTGGGTGCGGTGGCCGCCGAGTACACCGTGGACTTCTACGGCCCGATGGACGACGACTTCAACGCGGGCGACGAGACCGACCGGCTGACCGCCGTCTGGCGGCTGGAGAGCGTCGGCACCGCCGAGGCGCCGGTGGCCGCCCGGCCGGAGCCCGACCCCGTGCCCGGCCCGGACGGGCAGCCGTTCACCGCCCGCGACGGCCGCTCGCTGTGGTGCCGGGTCCCCGAGGACATCACGGCGATCCGCCGTGAGCGGCCCGAACTGGCCCTGGCCTGGCGCACGGCGGTACGGGACGTGCTCGCGGACGCGCTGGCCGACGGCTTCACCGCCACGTCGATGACCCGCGACGGCTGGTACCACCTGACCCGCTCCGACCGCGAGGAAACCCCGTGAAGATCGACCGCATCGAACTGATCCACGTCCGGTTGCCGCTGGTCGGCGCGTTCCGTACCTCCTTCGGTACCGACACCGTCCGGGACACCTTCCTGCTGCGCGTCGTCACCGGCACCGGCGAGGGCTGGGCGGAGTTCGCGGGCGACCCCGATCCGCTGTACTGCCCGGAGTTCGCGGCCGGTGCCGAACTGGCGCTGCGCGACCACCTGATCCCCCGGGTCGCGGCGCTGCGCGAGGTCACCGCCGCCGAGGTCGGACCGGCCGTCGAGGAGATCAAGGGCCATCCGCTGGCCAAGGCCGTGCTGGAGACCGCGATTCTCGATGCCGAACTCCGCTCGTACGGAATGTCGTTCGGCACGTATCTCGGCGCCGTGAAAGACCGGGTGCCTGCCGGTGTCTCCGTCGGGATCATGGACACGATCCCCGAGCTGCTGCGTGCCGTCGAGGGCTATCTCGCCGAGGGCTATGTGCGGATCAAGCTGAAGATCGAGCCGGGCTGGGACGTGGAGGCCGTCCGCGCGGTGCGCGCCGAGTTCGGCGACGACGTGCTGCTCCAGGTGGACGCGAACACCGCCTACGCGCTCACTGACGCCGAGCATCTGCGCCGCCTGGACGAGTTCGGTCTCGTCCTGATCGAACAGCCGCTGGCCGAGGACGACCTGATGGGCCACGCCGAGCTGGCCAAGGTCGTCCGCACCCCCATCTGCCTGGACGAGTCGATCACCTCGGCGCGGGGCGCCGCCGCCGCGCTCGCGCTGGGCGCCTGCCGCGTGATCAACATCAAGCCGGCGCGGGTCGGCGGCTATCTGGAGGCCCGCCGTATCCACGATGTCGCCGTCGCGCACGGCGTGCCGGTCTGGTGCGGCGGAATGCTGGAGACCGGCGTCGGCCGCTCGGCCAACCTCGCGCTCGCCGCGCTGCCCGGCTTCGTGCTGCCCGGCGACACCTCGGCCTCCTCCCGCTACTACGCGGAGGACCTCACCGCCCCGTACGTCCTGGACGACGGCCATCTGACCGTCCCCGACGGACCCGGAACCGGCGCGACCGTGCTGCCGCACGCCCTGCGCCGCGTCACCGTCGCCCGGCGCGATCTGCTCACGTCCTGAAAGCCGCCCGCACCGCGGCTCGTCAGCCGCCCGCCGCACCGCCCCACCCCCGAGAAACGGCCTGCGCCGCGTCAATGTCGCCCGGCGCGTCCCTCCTCACGCCCTCAGACACGCCCTGAACGCCTGAAAAGAGAAGAGGACATGACTTCCCAGCCCGGTTTTCAGCCCGGAAAGCTCCTCATCACGGCCCTGACGGCCGCGGTCGTCGCCGCGTCGGCCACCGCCTGCGGCGGCTCCGCGGACTCCGACGAGACCGCCGCGAACGCCAAGGCGGACTCCTCCGCCCCGCTCTACGACGAACTGCCGCAGCAGCAGCGCAAGGCCGGCAAGATCGTGGTCGGCTCGGACATCAGTTACGCGCCGATGGAGTACTACGACACCGACGGCAAGACCGTCCTCGGCTTCGACAAGGAGCTCGCCGACGCCCTGAGCAAGCAGCTCGGCGTCCCCTTCGAGTTCAAGAACGCCTCCTTCGACGGTCTGATCACCTCGCTGAAGTCCCAGCGGATCGACGTGGTGATGTCCGGGATGTCGGACACCAAGGAGCGCCAGGGCAGCGTCGACTTCGTCGACTACTACACCGCCGGCGCGATGCTCCTGGTCGAGAAGGGCAACCCCGAGCACCTGAAGACGCTGGCCGACCTGTGCGGCAGGACCATCGCCGTGCAGCGCGCCACCACCCAGGAGGGATACGCCGAGGAGCAGAGCAAGACCTGCGTCAAGGGCGGCAAGAAGAAGATCGAGATCCTCTCCTTCGACCGCGAGACCGAGGCGCTGCTGCAGGTCAAGCAGGGCCGCGCGGTGGCCGGTCTGGAGGACTACCCGGTCGCCTCCTACAACGCCCGTACGTCCGGCGGCGGCAAGGACTTCGAGGTGGCCGGCGACCAGATCGAGGCCGGACCGCTCGGTATCGCGGTCGCCAAGAAGGACACCGCGCTGCGCGATGTCGTCCAGAAGGCACTCGACGCGATCATCGGTGACGGCTCGTACAAGAAGCTGATCGACAAGTGGGACATCCCCGCGGGCGCGGTCACCGAGGCCAAGGTCAACTCGGGCACATGAGCGAGCAGATCAGGGCGGTCCCGGTCCGCCACTACGGACGGTTGGTGTTCCTGGTCGCGCTGGTCGCCTTCCTCGCTCTGGCGGTGGGGGCGTTCGCGGGTGCGGACATCGACTACTCGGTCACCTTCCACTTCCTCACCGCCTCCACGGTGCTGAGCGGCCTGGGCAACACCGTCGTCATCAGTGTGCTCGCCCAGGCCCTCGGCATCGCGCTGGGCGTGGTCTTCGCGATCCTCGGGCGGTCCCGGCACCGCGAGGTACGCGCGTTCTCGGCCGGCTACGTCTGGCTGTTCCGCGGCACACCCGTCATCGTCCAGCTGCTGCTCTGGTACAACCTCTCGCTGGTCGTCGACACCGTGACGCTACCCGGCCTCGGCAGCTGGCAGACCAACCAGCTGATCACCCCGTTCGTCGCGGCCCTGCTCGGCCTCGGCATCAACGAGGGCGCCTACATGGCCGAGATCGTCCGGGCCGGCATCGACTCGGTCGACAAGGGCCAGACCGAGGCCGCCCAGGCCCTCGGCATGTCCCGGCTGCTCACCCTGCGCCGGGTCGTCCTGCCGCAGGCCATGCGGGTCATCGTGCCGCCGACCGGCAACGAGTTCGTCGGCATGCTCAAGACCAGCTCGCTGGCGTACGCGATCCAGTACGGCGAACTGCTCCAGTCCGCCGTGAAGATCTACTCCAACAACCTCATGATCGTCGAGCTGCTGCTGACCGTCTCGATCTGGTACGTGGTGCTGACCACCGTCGCCACGGTGCTCCAACGGTTCCTGGAGCGGCGTTACTCCAAGGGGGTGCAGCGATGACACCGGCCGTCAGGGCGCGCGGGGTCCGGAAGAGCTACGGCGACACCGAGGTGCTGTCCGGGATCGATCTGGACGTCGAGCCCGGCGCGGTGGCCTGCGTCATCGGGCCGTCCGGCTCGGGCAAGTCCACCTTCCTGCGCTGCGTCAACCACCTGGAGAAGATCGACGCCGGCCGCCTCGAGGTCGACGGCCGGCTGGTCGGCTACCGCGAACAGGGCGGCAGGCTCTACGAGTTGCGCGAGAAAGAGGTGGCCGCACAGCGCCGCGACATCGGCATGGTCTTCCAGCGTTTCAACCTGTTCCCGCACATGACCGCGCTGGAGAACATCATGGAGGCCCCCTGCCGGGTCCGCCGTGAGCCCAAGGCCGTGGTCCGCGAACGGGCACTCGCCCTGCTCGACCGGGTGGGCCTCGGCACCCGCGGCGACGCCTACCCCGCCCAGCTGTCCGGCGGGCAGCAGCAACGGGTGGCGATCGCCCGCGCCCTCGCCATGGAGCCCAAGCTGATGCTGTTCGACGAGCCGACGTCCGCGCTCGACCCCGAACTCGTCGGCGAGGTCCTGGACGTGATGCGGGACCTCGCGACCTCCGGCATGACGATGCTCGTGGTCACCCACGAGATCGGCTTCGCCCGTGAGGTCGGCGACACGCTCGTCTTCCTGGACGGCGGCACGATCATCGAGTCCGGAGCGCCCCGGGAGGTCCTGGCGAACCCATCGCACGAACGCACCCGGGCGTTCTTGTCCAAGGTGCTCTGACGCGTCCGGTTCGCGTGGACGCCGCAGCACGAGCGGACAGCCGGCTCTGCACGAGGACGCCGGGTGACGGGTAGGGTCCGGGGGGCCGCCCTTTCCGGGCGTGCTCACGGACCCGGCCAAGGCATGCGCGTCGTGGCGCACGCCCGGCCCGCCCCAGCGAGGTGAACAGCTGTGAAACTGGCCTTCTCCACCCTCGGCGTGCCGGGGCTCCCCATCGCCGAGGTGGTGCGGCTCGCCGCCGAGAACGGCTACCACGGCGTCGAACTGCGCGCCCACGAGGAGGAGCCGGTCCACCCGGGCATCGGCCTCACCGAACGGGCCGACGTCGCCGCGGAGTTCAAGGCGGCCGGCGTCCAGATCCTGGGAATCGCGGGGTACGCGCGCGTGGCGGCCCCCGGCGAGGACGAGCCGGTGCTCGCGGAGATCCGCGGCCTCCTGGAACTCGCCCGGGACCTCGGCGCTCCCTTCATCCGCGTCTTCCCCGGCGGCGGCACCGAGCAGACCGCCGATGAGGCCGACGAGACGGCCGCCCGCCGGCTGGGCACCGCCGTGGAGTGGGCCGGCGACCTCGGCGTACGCATCCTCCTCGAGACCCACGACTCGCACCGCACGGGCGCCGCCGCCACCCGTGTCCTCGGCCTGGTGGGCCATCGCCGCCTGGGCGCCCTGTGGGACGTGATGCACACGTGGCTCGGCGGTGAACAGCCCTCCGAGACATACGCCGCGCTGGCGCCGTATCTCGGCTATGTCCAGGTCAAGGACATCGCCTCCGCCGAGGACACGACCCCACTGCCGCTCGGCGCGGGCGTCCTGCCGCTCACCGAGTTGGTGGACGTCCTCAGCCGGAACAACTGGGACGGCTGGCTGTGCTGGGAGTACGAGAAGCGCTGGTACGAGGCGGCGGCGCCGCTGCCCGGCCTGCTGGGGCCGGGCAGGACACACCTCGCGCGCCTGCTGAACGAGTCGGCGTGACCGGCTCGCAGGGCACACCCCGGACCTAGGCGGGGGTGTTCTCCTCGAGTTCCTCCTCCAGCTTCGGATCACTGTGGTCCGGATCACCGTGGTAGTACGCGTGGCTCCACCCGGTCGCGGCGGCGGCCTGCGGGGAGAGCCGCTGCACGCCGGACGGGTGTGCGGCCCGCTGGGATGCGGGCACCGACGAGGGCGCGGGCGCGGCGGGCGGTACGGAGCCGTCCGCACGCGCGGGCTCTGCTGCGGCGGTCCGGGGAGCCGCCGCGGCGGACCGCCTGCCCCGCCGTTCGAAGGCATAGGCGGCGCCGAGAAGCACCGCTCCGACCACGGCCCAGAGCGCGAGCCGCAGGACGTACCCCCCGACGTCGAGGCCGTCGAAGTACACGATGTTCCGTGCCGCTTCGAGGAACCCGGCTCCGTTCCAGAAGGCGTGCAGGGCGCCGAAGAACCCCGGCTGGAGCGCCGGTTCGAAGATTCCGCCGCACGAGGTGAAGTTCAGCGCCACGAACATGATCGTCATGCTGAGCGTCGTCCAGCGCTTGAAGAACGTGTGCAGGCCGGTCCCGACCCAGACGATGCCCAGGGAGTACAGCCAGGACAGCGCCCAGACGGCGGCGAGGTCGTGGTCGACGAAGCCGAAGACGGGGCCTGCGAAGAGCAGCCCGAGGATGCTCACGACGAACGAGGTTCCGACTCCGATGAGTGCCCGGATCCCGGTGGCGAGGACCGCCCCCGCACCGCCGATGACGGCCACCGAGGCATAGGAGCCGATGCTGACGGCGACGAGCAGGAAGAACAGCGCCTGACCGGTCGGGTCGTTCTCGCCCAGCGGGACGACGTCGGTGACCTTCAGGGGCCGGCTCTCCTGCGCGGCGACCTGCGTGAAGACCTTCTGCACGACGGTGGCCGTGGTCTCGGAGCCCCCCTCGGCGATCAGCAGCTCCGGATGCCTGGCGCTCGGGACGAATGCACCGGACACCTCGCGGTGCTGCAGCCGGGAGACGGCGGCGTCGCGCGAGGCGACCGTGCGGATGTCGAGCGCGTCACCGGCCCGGTCCTGCAGCGTCTGCGCCATGACCTGGACCTTCGTCCCCGATCCGACGATGTCCACGTGGACCCCGTGCGGCTGGGGGTTGGCGAGGCCCCCGAGGTACGCCAGGCCCATGCCGACGCACATCAGGAGCGGGACGAGCAGGTGGCTGACGACGTGGCGCAGCGCGCCCGGAGGTATTCCCTGTTTCGGGAGCGCGGGGCCGTCGTGGGCGGCCGGGGCCTGGCCTGAAGCTGACATCGCGGTGCGTTCCTCCCCAGATTTAGATGGGTCATACAACTAAATTCTGTTGTACCATACAACTAGATGGTTGCGAGAGGGGTGCCGTGAGCGACGTGGGCGCGGAGAACAGCGAGGAGAACCTCGCCCGGGAGAAGGCCAGTCAGGCGATCGCGCGAGAGGTGATCGCACTCACCCGGCGGGCGCGCGCCGCAGCCGCCCAGCTGCACCCGGAGCTCTCCCTGGTGACGCACACGATCCTGACGCACGTGAGCGACCAGCAAGGCTGCAACGCGACCGATCTCGCGGCGCACTACATGCTCGACAAGTCCACGGTCAGCAGACAGGTCTCGGCCCTGCTGGGAATGGGCCTGCTCGCGCGCCGGCCGGACCCCCGCGACCACCGTGCGCAGATCCTCGAGGTGACCGAGGCCGGGTACAGCGCCCTGGCGGCGGCAGCTCGCAGCCGCCAGGCGATGTTCGACAACCGCCTGGGCGACTGGAACACGGGTGACCTGGTGCGCTTCGCCGCCTATCTGGAGCGGTACAACCGGACGCTCCCCGGCGGCGGCAGGCCGGCAGCGGGCGACACCGTCGCCTGAGTGCGGCGACGCCTCCGCTCAGGCGAACGCCGCGCTCCGGACACCGCACCCATGAGGTGCCGTTACTCGGCCAGTACCGGCGACTTCGCCGTGGGCTCGGCCCCCGCCGGACGATCCGCCTTCGCCTGGCGGCTCCCCCTGGCCCCGGCAAGCGACGTCAGCGCCACCCCGCCCACCAGCAGCGCCGCCGCGCACCACCGCAGCGGGCTCACCGGCTCCCCCATGAACAGCGCCGCCGCCGACATCCCGAAGACGGGGACGAGGAGCGAGAAGGGCGCGACCGTGGACGCGGGGTGGCGGCGCAGCAGCCACCCCCAGGCGCCGAAGCCGAAGACCGTGGTGATCCAGGCGACGTAGACGATGATGCCCGCGCCCTGCCAGTCGAGGGAGCGCAGCGCGTCGAGATCCGCGGACGGTCCCTCGGTCAGCAGGGACAGCAGGAGCAGCGGCAGCACAGGGACCGTGCTGACCCACACCATGAAGTTGAGCGAGTCCGGCGGGGAGGCCTTGCGGGTCAGGACGTTGGAGACGCCCCAGCAGGCGGCGGCCGCGATGACCAGTGCGAAGGCGAGGAGCGGCCCGGACGTGCCCTCGTCCACCGCGGCGACCGCGACGCCGCCGAGGGCCACCACCATGCCCGCCACCCGGACGCGGCCGGGCCGCTCGCCCAGCGCCACCATGGCGAACAGCGCCGTGAACACGGCCTGGATCTGCAGCACAAGCGACGACAGGCCGGCCGGCATGCCCGCGTCCATGCCGACGAAGAGCAGCCCGAACTTCGCCACGCCGAGCACGAGGCCGACCGCCACGATCCACTTCCACGCGACCTTGGGCCGGCCGACGAAGAAGACCGCGGGCAGCGCCGCCACCAGGAAGCGCAGGGCCGAGAAGAGCAGCGGCGGGAAGTGGTCGAGGCCGACCTCGATGACGGTGAAGTTGACGCCCCAGACGGCGGCGACGAGGACGGCGAGGCAGATGTGTACGGGACGCATGCCGTGAGCTTCGCCGGTCACAACCATGAAGCACCAGCGCGGATTTCTTCATGGTTGGATGAAGCATCGCTTACGCAACTGCCTGCCTGAGCTGACGCGAGGGGTCCCCATGCTCGATCTCCAACGGCTGCGCGCCCTGCACGCCGTCTCCGTCCACGGCACCGTCGGCGCGGCGGCGGCCGCCCTCGGCTACACCCCGTCAGCGGTGTCGCAGCAGCTGGCGAAGCTGGAGCGGGAGACCCGGACGGTCCTGCTCGAACGGCATGGGCGCGGGGTCCGGCTCACCGACGAGGCGTACCGGCTCGTCGACACTGCCCAGGAGTTGCTGGCGATCGTCGAGCGCGCCGAGACGGAGTTGGAGGAGCGGCGCGGACTGCCCGCCGGGCGGCTGACCGTGGCCGCGTTCGCCTCGGCGGCGCGCGGCCTGCTCCCCCGCGTACTGGCCGACCTGGCCGTACGCCATCCGGCGCTGGACGCCCGGCTGACCGAGGTCGACCCGCATCTCTCCGTCGACCTGGTGGCCAAGGGCGCCGTCGACGTGGCAGTCGCGCACGACTGGGACATCGCGCCGCTGCCCGCCCCGCCAGGCGTCGAACAGGCCGTCATCGGCGAGGACCTGTGCGACCTGCTCGTACCGGTCGGACATCCCCTGGCAGGACGGGAGTCCGTACGCCGCGAGGATCTGAAGCGGGAGCGGTGGGTCTGCCAGCCGCCGGGGCGGGTCTGTCACGACTGGCTGGTGCGCACGCTGCGCGCGGCCGGTTGCGAGCCGGACATCGCGCACCAGGCGGAGGAGAATCCGACGCTGGTCGCGCTCGTCGCGGCCGGGCTCGGCATCGCGTTGCTGCCCCGCCTTGGGCGCGGTCCGCTGCCCGACGGTGTCGTCGAGGTGCGCCTCGACCCCATGCCCGTACGGCGGTTGTACGCGCTGTGGCGGACGGGGGCGGCGCGGCGGCCCGCGATCGCGGAGACCGTTCGGACCCTGCAGGCCCACTGGCCTCAGGTCTCGGCACACGCGCCTCGGTGAGCGCCGGCGCACCAACTTCGCGGAATCTCCGCAATTCAGGGAACCCGTGCCCATGCAGCCGCGTCAAAGCGGCATGCTGACGGATGAGTCTCCGCAGGGCGGTGTCGGCCTCGCTGCTGGCTGCGAACGCTGACCACCCTCTCCACCGCCTGCGGCCGGCAGCACGCCGTCACCGGCGCGCCCCCCTCCAATGCGCCGGTGACGGCCCCTCATGACGGGCCTGCCCGCTCCCTGTTGCGCCGTCCCCACCATGCGCGTTCCCGCCACGGCCCTCGCACACACCCTTGACTGGAAGAAATTGTCAGGATATCCGTGGCGTCGCGGAAGTTTCCTTCATCGCCTTTCTTCACCACGCCCCTCCATGGATCCCCGGGATCTCCTCCGGAAGGAGCGCACGTGCAGTACAGACACTCCGGAACCTCCAGACGCACTCTCCTCGCGGCCACCGCGGGCGCGGCCGCGGCGATGGCCGCGGGCGCCGGCACGGCACACGCGGACGCCGCCACGGACAGCGGCCAGGACGACAGGCTCAAGGGGCTCATCTCCCGTATGAGCCTCGAGGAGAAGGTCGGCCAGCTCTTCGTGATGCGGGTGTACGGCCACTCCGCGACCGAACCCGACCAGGCCGACATCGACGCCAACCTCAAGGAGATCGGGGTCGGGACGGCCGCCGAGCTCATCGCCAAGTACCGCGTGGGCGGCATCATCTACTTCGCCTGGGCCCACAACACCCGTGATCCGCACCAGATCGCGGACCTGTCCAACGGCATCCAGCAGGCCGGACTCTCGCAACCGAACGGGCTTCCCCTTCTCATCTCCACCGACCAGGAACACGGCATCGTCGCGCGCGTGGGCAAGCCCGCGACGCTGTTCCCGGGCGCGATGGCGCTCGGCGCCGGGGGCTCGCGGTCCGACGCGCGCCGGGCCGCGCAGATCGCCGGAGCCGAGCTGCGGGCGATGGGAATCCGGCAGAACTACGCGCCCGTCGCCGACGTGAACGTCAACCCGGCCAACCCCGTCATCGGCGTACGCTCCTTCGGCGCAGACCCCGACGCCGTGGCCGGACTGGTCGCCGCGCAGGTCAAGGGCTACCAGAGCGCGGACATCGCCGCGACGTCCAAGCACTTCCCCGGGCACGGCGACACGGCGACCGACAGCCACTACGGCTTCCCGGTCATCGAGCACACCACGGAGCAGTGGGGCCGGCTGGACGCGCCCCCGTTCCGGGCGGCGATAGCGGCCGGCATCGACTCGGTCATGACCGCGCACATCATGGTCCCGGCGCTCGACCCGGCCGGCGACCCGGCCACCCTCTCGCACCCCATCCTCACGGGCATCCTGCGCGAACAGCTCGGCTACGACGGTGTGGTGGTGACGGACTCGCTCGGCATGGCGGGCGTACGCCAGAAGTACGGCGACGACCGCGTCCCCGTCCTCGCCCTCAGGGCGGGCGTCGACCAGCTGCTGAACCCGCCGAGCCTCGACATCGCCTGGAACGCGGTACTGAACGCGGTCAAGAGCGGGGAGCTGACGGAGACGCGCCTCGACGAGTCGATCCTGCGCATCCTCCGGCTCAAGGCGAAGCTGGGGCTCTTCAAGGACCCGTACGTCTCCCATGACGGCGTCGACCGGACCGTGGGCACCGACGCGCATCTCGCGGCGGCGGACCGCATCGCCGAGGAGACGACGACGCTGCTCGTCAACGAGCAGGGCCTGCTGCCACTGTCACGCCTCACCCACAAGAACGTGCTGGTCGTGGGCGCGGACCCGGCCTCCCCGTCCGGCACGACCGGCCCGCCGACAACCGTGCTGGCGGGTGCGCTCACGGAGTCGGGCTTCTCCGCCACCGCCCTGTCCACCGGTACGGCACCCACCCAGGCGAAGATCGACGAGGCGGTGGCGGCGGCCCGGGGCAAGGACGCGGTGGTCGTCGGCACGTACAACGTCACGGCCGGCAGCTCGCAGCGCACCCTCGTCGACGCGCTGGTCGCAACGGGCGTACCGGTCGTCGCGGTGGCGATCCGCAACCCGTACGACGTGGCGCAGCTGCCCGGCGTCGGCGCGTGTCTCGCCGCGTACTCCTGGACGGACGTGGAACTGCGCGCCGCGGTACGGGTGATCGCGGGCCGCGCACAACCGGAGGGCAGGCTGCCGGTTCCGGTGCAGCGGGCGGACGACCCGTCGCAGGTGCTGTATCCGATCGGCTACGGACTGTCGTACTAGCTGCGCACTCCGGCGTACGCGAGGTACGCCGGACACCCGGCGCACCACCCCCAAGAGACGCAAATCCCCTGCACATCTGGCGTGTGCCCGTTCCGGCAGGTCACGCTTGATGGATCTATGGGGGGTTGGTCATGCTCAACGCGCGGACCGCGGGGGTGGTGTGCGCGCTGCTGGTCGCCGCAGCGGCGCTCACGGGGTGTCAGAAGTCCCCGCCATCGGGGGCGGGTTCGGAGGACGGCAGGCTCGGCGGGCAACCGTCGCCGACCCGGCCCTCGGGGTACGGCGCGGTGTTCCTCGCCCTCGACGAGTGCAGTTCGCGGGGGCGCGAGACGTTCACCGAGGTGTCGTGCACCAGCGAGAAGGCGGCGGCACGGGTCATCGCGCGCTACGACGGCGGCGTGTCGGAGGGGCCGTCGTGCCCCGAGCGCACCGACTTCGTGCTGCACATCAGCGAGAGCAGTCCGGCCCTGGACGAGGACGGCGACGGGGCGGTGCCGCAGGGGTACGCGTGCATGCGCAACCTCGAGGCGCCGCACCCCGGGGATCCCGGGGGCGGCGGGGGGCCGCGCACGATCGTCGGGGACTGCGTGTACTCGGCGGGGCGCGGGGAGGTTCGCGAGACGTCGTGCGACGGCAAGGGCAAGAAGGCCCCCGAGTACCGGGTGACGAAGGCGGTCACGTCCCGCCCCAAGTGCCCGTCGTCGACGGCCCTGTACGTCGAACTGGGCGGCACGCTGCCGGTGGGCTGCGCGGTCCGCGTCTGACGCCGCCACCTCTGCGGGCGGCTCCGCCGCTCCGCTGTGGGCAGGCGTTCCGCTGGGGCGGAACGCCTGCCCACAAACAGGGCAGCCTACGGCCGCAGTGCCGGCTCTCGCCGGAGCTGCTGCCGGTCCAGCTTCGCGTCATACGCGGCCAGCGGCTTCGCCTCGGCCGAAGCCGCGGCCGAAACCCCCGCCCACGCAAGAATCCGCGCCGTCGCAAGGTCGCGATCGGCCTCCGCCAGACCCGCGACCCGCGCACCATGGTTGGCCCCCGGCGCCGTGAACACGTACGAGTCCCGCGCCCCCTTCCCGAGCCGGAAGCGCTCGGCACCCCACGGATCGTTCTCGCCGTAGACGAACAGCATCTGCCGCGCGTCGTGCCGCACCCAGCTGTCCACGTCCCGCATCACCCACGGCTGGAACGTCATCGGAATGGACCGCGGCACGAAGTTCCGCGGCGGCTGGTACCCGTACCGGGAGAGACCGCCCAGCCAGGGCTGCTGGATGGTGGGCGCGCCGAGCTGGGTGCCCGCCTGGTAGTAGTACGGCGTGTAGGGCTCGAGCCCCTGGTCGGAGTAGAAGGACCAGCCGGAGATCGCGTCGACGTAGTCGAAGATCTCCTGGTCGGTCGCGGTCGACGCGTCGGGCACGTCTGCGCACTCGTCCTCGAGGTGGTACTGCCAGAAGCCCCACACCAGGTCGAGCACGACCGCCTCGTACGCCTTGTCGAGCGAGCCGACGGTTGTGAACGTGTAGCCGTTGTCCTCGGCGTACGCGGCGTACTTCTTCTCCAGCGGCTCACGCCGTACCAGCGCCTCGCGCTGCACCGCGTTCAGCCTGTCGCGGCACTCCTTGGTGCCGACCTTGTCGAAGAACGCGTCGTACGCCGAGTCCTCGTTGTTCACCACGTCGTTGGGCGCGACGTACGCGACGACGCCGTCCATGTCGTGCGGATAGAACCGCTCGTAGTACGTGGCGGTCATACCGCCCTTCGAGCCGCCGGTGGCGAGCCAGTTCTTGCCGTAGACGGGCTTCAGCGCCTCGAAGACGCGGTGCTGGTCGCTCGCGGCCTGCCAGATGTCGAGTGCGGACCAGTCGGCCGGGTCGGGCCGGGAGGGCGTGAAGAAGCGGTACTCCAACGACACCTGGTTGCCGTCGACGATGCGCGTCGGCTCGGAACGGCTTGGCGTGGTGGAGACGTTGTAGCCCGATGTGGAGAAGACGGTCGGGCGGCTGGCGTCCTTGTGCAGCACCGTGATGCGCTGCTCGAAGGTGCCCTTGGACGGGTGCCGGTGGTCGACCGGCTGGGTGTAGTCGAGGACGAAGTAGCGGTAGCCGTCGTAGGGCTTCTCCTCGATCAGGCTCATGCCGGGTATGGCCAGAAGCCGGTCCTTGATGTCGGTGTCGGCGGCCGCCGGTTCTGCGGCGGTGGCCGCACCGGCCGCGCTCAGGGTGCCGATCAGCACCACGAGCGACAGCAGCCAGCTGACTGCTTTGCGCATGCACCCTCCCCTGATGGAACACAGATGCGCCGGAACCTAGCGGAGCAACTGACCTGACACCAGGGGAAGTTGAGGCGAGCGGGAAATGAGAGGGAGATCCCTCGGCAGAGATCCGCCAGCAGCGATCCCTCAGCAGAGGATCCAGCCCGAGCTCACCGAGCCCGGACCCACGGCTCCCTTGATCCATACACAGCGGTGGCCCGCGTGCACCGTGACCGGGCCCGCGTGATGGCTGTAGCTCCCGCTGTCCCGCACCGGACGGCTGCCGCGCGCCTGCACGCTGACGGACATCTGCGTGCGCGTGCCGGAACGTTTAGGCATGGTCACCGCGCAGATGTAGCCACGGCTCTTGTAGACACGTACTTCACCGGTGGAGAACGGGAGCGTACGGACCTTGCGGCCGGGACAGAGGGAGGAGGCTGCTGCGGCGGTGCCGCTGCCAGGCCCCGCGAGGAGTAGCAGCGCCACCGTCGTCAGAAGGGCCGTACCGAGCACGCTGCGGCGCCGGAGGCCCCGGCGTATCGCACCAATGTCCACTGCAGCCCCTCTTGTCGCACCAGTATCACCGTACTGGTGAACGGGACGCGCCACGCCGGGCCCGTGGTTGCATGCACACCGTGGAACGGACGAACCAGGGGCATCCCCCAGTGCCTCAAGGGCCTGGGAGGTGGCCTTGAGGATCCGGGAGGTGCCCCAGTCGTCACGGGCCGTGCCGGCCTCCCGTCACGGAGCCGTGCCGACCTCCACGGTCTCCTCCGGCTCCCCGATGAAGGTCCGCCACAGCGCCGCGTACCGCCCCCCGCGTGCGAGGAGTTCGTCGTGGGTGCCCTCCTCCGCGACCCGGCCGTCGGCCATCACCACGACGCGGTCCGCGCGGGCCGCCGTGGTGAGCCGGTGCGCGACGACGAGTGTGGTGCGCTTGCCGGCGAGCCGGTCGGTCGCCTGGTTGACCTGGGCCTCGGTGGCCAGGTCGAGGGATGCCGTGGCCTCGTCGAGGAGCAGGATGTCCGGGTCGACGAGCTCGGCGCGGGCCAGCGCGATCAACTGGCGCTGCCCGGCGGAGAGATTGCGGCCGCGCTCCGCGACCTCGTGCAGATAGCCGCCGTCGAGCCTGGCGATCATGTCGTGCGCGCCGACGGCACGGGCCGCCGCCTCCACCTCGGCGTCCGTGGCCTCGGGACGGCCGTAGGCGATGGCATCGCGGACGGTGCCGGAGAAGAGGTACGCCTCCTGCGGGACGACACCCAGGCGGTGGCGGTAGCTGGTCAGGTCCAGGGCGCGCAGGTCGGTGCCGTCCGCCGTCACGCGGCCGTCCGTCGGGTCGTAGAACCGCGCGACGAGCTTGACGAGCGTCGACTTGCCGGCGCCCGTCTCGCCGACGAAGGCGACGGTCTGCCCGGCCGGGATGTGCAGTGTGACACCGCTGAGAGCCTCTTCGACGTCTCCGTTCTCGTCGGCTTCCCCGTACGCGAAGGTCACGTCCTCGAAGGCGATCTCGCCGCGCAGCGACAGCACGTCGAGCGGCTCGGCGGCGGCCTTCGTGGACGTCGGCTCCTGGAGCAGCTCCTGGATGCGGCCGAGCGAGACAGTGGCCTGCTGGTAACCGTCGAAGACCTGCGACAGCTGCTGCACGGGCGCGAAGAACAGGTCGATGTAGAGGAGGTACGCGACCAGGGCGCCGGTCGTGAGCGTGCCGGCGTCGACGCGTCCCGCGCCCACGATCAGCACGGCGGCCGCGGCGACGGACGACAGCATCTGCACGAAGGGGAAGTAGACGGAGATCAGCCACTGGCCGCGGATCCGGGCCTGGCGGTAGCTGTCGCTGCGCTCCGCGAACCGCCGCCCACTGGGCCGCTCGCGCCTGAACGCCTGCACGATCCGCAGCCCGGACACCGTCTCCTGCAGGTCGGCGTTGACCACCGACACGCGCTCACGGGCGAGTTCGTACGCCTTCACGCTCTGCTTGCGGAAGAAGTACGTGCCGACGATCAGCGGCGGCAGCGTCGCGAAGACCACGAGTGCGAGCTGGAAGTCGATCACCAGCAGCGCGGCCATGATGCCGAAGAAGGTGACGACGGAGACGAACGCGGTGACCAGGCCCGTCTGCAGGAACGTGGACAGCGCGTCCACGTCCGTGGTCATGCGGGTCATGATGCGGCCGGTCAGCTCGCGTTCGTAGTAGTCGAGTCCGAGCCGCTGCAGTTGCGCGAAGATCTTCAGGCGGAGCGAGTACAGGACGCGTTCGCCGGTCCGTCCGGTCATGCGCGTCTCACCGATCTGCGCGGCCCACTGGACGAGCACGGCGACCAGGCCGAGACCGGCCGCCGCCCACACCGCACCGAGCGCCATCCGCGTGACGCCCTCGTCGATGCCGTGCCGGATCAGCACCGGCAGCAGCAGTCCCATGCCCGCGTCGACGGCGACCAGGAGGAGTGAGAACAGCAGGGGCCTGCCGAAGCCGCGCAGCAGCCTGCGCAGTCCGTACGACTCCTCGGCGGTGACCGCGCGGGCCTCGTCGATGCCGGGCGTCTCGTCGGCGGGGGGCAGTGCCTCGACCTGGGCGAGGAGTTCGGGCGTGGCGGGCGTTCCGGACAGGGATGTGTCCTTGGGCTCGCGGTCGCCGGTCCACAGGCGCGGGGTGATGCCACGCTCGGCGTCGAACTCGGCGTCGAGCTCCGCGCGGAGGGAACGGTCCTCCTCGGGCTCGGCTGCCGGGGGCTGGTGGCCGGGCGAGACCCCGCCCATCTCGTCGGGGTCGGTGAGCAGCCGCCGGTAGAGGGCCGAGCGCTCCTGCAGCTCCTCGTGCGTGCCGATGTCGGCGAGCCGTCCGCCGTCGAGCACCGCGATGCGGTCGGCGAGGCCGAGGGTCGAGCGGCGGTGGGCGATGAGCAGGGTCGTCCGGCCCTCCATCACCTGGGCCAGCGCCTCGTGGATCTCGTGCTCCACGCGCGCGTCGACCGCGGAGGTGGCGTCGTCGAGGACGAGGAGGCGCGGGTCGCTGAGGATGGCGCGGGCGAGCGCGACGCGCTGGCGCTGGCCGCCGGAGAGGGTGAGCCCGTGCTCGCCGACCGTCGTGTCGTAGCCGTCGGGGAGCTCGGAGACGAACCGGTCGGCCTGGGCGGCGCGGGCGGCCGCCTCGATCTCCTCCTGGGTGGCGTCCGGCTTTCCGTACGCGATGTTGGCGCGCACGGTGTCGGAGAAGAGGAAGCTGTCCTCCGGTACGAGTCCGATGGCCGCGCGCAGCGAGTCCAGGGTCAGTTCGCGCACGTCGCGGCCGCCGATGAGGACGGCGCCGTGCGTCACGTCGTAGAAGCGCGGCAGCAGCAGCGAGACGGTGGACTTGCCGGAGCCGGACGCGCCGACGACGGCGACGGTCTCACCGGGCCGGATCTCGAACGACAGCCCTTCGAGGACGGGCCGGCCGTCCGCGTACGCGAAGGACACGTCGTCGAACTCGACGGTCGCGGGGGCGTCCGCGGGCAGCTCCGTGGTGCCGTCCTTGAGGCTCGGCTCGGTGTCGATGAGTTCGAGGACGCGCTCCACGCCCGCGCGTGCCTGCTGGCCGACGGTAAGCACCACGGCGAGCATCCGGACCGGGCCGACGAGCTGCGCGAGATAGCTGGAGAAGGCCACGAACGTACCGAGCGTGACCTGCCCGCGCACCGCCAGCCAGCCGCCGAGCGCCAGCATCGCGACCTGCCCGAGGGCCGGGACGGCCTGCAGGGCCGGGGTGTATCTGGCGTTGAGCCGGATGGTGCGCAGCCGCCCCGCGAACAGCCGCCGGCTCACCTCGCGGAGCTTCCCGGTCTCCTGCTCCTCCTGCCCGAAGCCCTTGACGACGCGCACACCCGACACGGCCCCGTCGACGACGCCCGCGACGGCCGCTGCCTGCGCCTGCGCGTACCAGGTGGCGGGGTGCAGCCGGGAGCGGCTGCGCCGGGCGATGTACCAGAGGGCGGGGGCGACGGCGAGCGCGACGAGGGTGAGCGGCAGCGACAGCCACGCCATGATCACCAGGGAGATCAGGAAGAGCAGGACGTTGCCGATGGTCATCGGCAACATGAAGAGCAGGCTCTGGATGAGCTGGAGATCGCTGGTGGCCCGCCCGACGACCTGCCCGGTGGACAGTTCGTCCTGCCGCCGCCCGTCGAGTCCGGTGATCGTCCCGTACATCTCGGTACGCAGGTCGTGCTGCACGTCGAGCGCGAGACGGCCGCCGTAGTAGCGGCGCACATAGGTGAAGACGTAGACGAGGACGGCGGCGCCGATCAGCGCGCCGGCCCAGACGGCCATGGACCGCGTCTTGTCCTCGATCACGTCGTCGATGATCACCTTGATGATCAGCGGCACGAGCGCCATGACGCCCATACCGGCGAGCGACGAGCCGAGCGCGAGCACGACGTCCTTCGGGTACCGCCACGCGTACCCCGCAAGCCGCCGCGCCCAGCCGGGCTCCTCCCCCTGCCCGACCGCACCCTTCTGCACTGCCACGCCGGCGCCTCCCGTTCGTCCTCTGCCGCCGGACGATCACAACGCCACGGGGTGCGGTTTTCATCCCGCCGCAACAATTCGGGGGGCAGGAGGGGACCAAGGTCGCAGGGCTGCCCGGTCCTCGGTCCTAGACCCTGTGCGATCTTGGGTGCCGAGCGGGCAGCTCTCCGGCTCAGTTCGTCGGGCCCCCCAAATGCGTCGGCGCGAACATCCGTAGCACCGCCGGGAGCACCACCACCGACGGCCCGGGTGCCGCCAGGGCCTTCGCCAGGTCCGACTCCAGGGTCTCCGGGCTCGTCCGGACCCCCGGCACACCGAACGACTCCGCGAGGGCCGCGTAGTCCGGGCGGGACAGCTCGGTGGCCGTGGCCTGGCCGAAGGCGTCCGTCATGTATTCGCGCAGGATGCCGTAGCCCCCGTCGTCGACGATCAGCCAGGTGACGTTGAGGTCGTGCTGCCTGGCCGTGGCCAGTTCGGCGATGGAGTACAGCGCGCCGCCGTCGCCCGAGACCGCCAGGACCGGGCGGGTGGGGTCGGCGACGGCCGCTCCGAGCGCCGCCGGGAAGGCGTAGCCGAGGCCGCCCGCGCCCTGCGCCGAGTGCATGGTGTTCGGCCGGCGGGCGTCGAACGCGGACCAGGCCCAGTACGCCAGGATCGTCATGTCCCAGAAGGACAGCGCCGTGTCGGGCAGGGCGGCGCGCACGGCGGCGAGCACCTGCTGCTCCAGGGTGAGGTCCTGGGCGGCGATCCGGTCGCGGACCTCGGCCAGGAGCGCCGCCACGCGCTCCGGTGCGGTCGGGTCAGGACGCTCCTGCACCGTCTCCAGCAGCCCCGACAGCGCCAGGCGCGCGTCCGCGTGGATGCCGAGCGCCGGGTAGTTGGACTCCAGCTTGCCGAGGTCGGCCTCGATCTGGATGACGCGGCCGCGCGGCTTGAACGTGCCGTAGTTCGACGACAGCTCGCCCAGGCCCGAGCCCACCACCAGCAGGACGTCGGCGTCCTCCAGGAAGTCGGTCGTGTGCCGGTCCTCCAGCCAGGACTGGAGCGAGAGCGGATGCTCCCAGGGGAAGGCGCCCTTGCCGCCGAACGTCGTCACGACCGGGGCCTGGATCTTCTCCGCGAGGGCGCGCAGCTTCCCGGACGCGTCGGCCCGTACGACACCGCCGCCCGCGATGATCGCGGGGCGCTCGGCGCGCGAGAGCAGGTCGGCCGCCACCGCGGTCAGCTCGGGGCGCGGGACGAGGTCGTGCGGGGTCGCGTCGACCGCCGTGACGACGGGCAGGGCCGTCTCGGCGAGCAGCACGTCCTGCGGGATCTCCACCCAGACGGGCCCGTGCGGGGCGGTCAGCGCCGACTCCCAGGCCTCGGCGATCGCCGAGGGGATCTGGGACTGCGTACGCACCGTGTGCACCGACTTCACGATGCCGCGGAACGACGCCTGCTGGTCGGGCAGCTCGTGCAGATAGCCGTGGCGGCCGCCGCCGAGCCCGGCGACCGGGATCTGGCTGCTGATGGCGAGGACGGGGGCGCTCGCCGCCGCCGCCTCCTGGAGGGCGGCCAGCGAGGTCAGCGCGCCCGGGCCCGTCGACAGCAGCAGCGGCGCCGCCTCACCGGTGACCCGGCCGTACGCGTCGGCGGCGAACCCGGCGTTGTTCTCGACGCGCAGCCCCACGTACTGCAGGGAGGAGCGGCGCAGCGCGTCGAACATGCCGAGCGCGTGCTGGCCCGGCAGCCCGAAGACGGTGGTGGCGCCGAGGCCCTGCAGGGTCTCGATGACGAGGTCGCCGCCGTTGCGGCCCGCCGGGGGGTTGAGCGCGGCCTCGGTCTGTGCGGCGGTCGGACGCAGCTCCAGGTCGTGGTCGTGGGTCACTTGGCCACACCTTCCTCACCGGCCGCCTCACGCGCCGCCGCGATCTGCCGGGACATGATCGTCGTCAGCTCGTACGCGGTGTGCGAGGCGGCGACGGCGGTGATCTCGGCGTGGTCGTAGGCGGGGGCGACCTCCACGACGTCCGCGGAGACCAGGTTGCAGGAGGCCAGCCCCCGCAGGATCTCGAGCAGCTCGCGCGAGGTCATGCCGCCGGCCTCGGGGGTGCCGGTGCCGGGGGCGTGCGCCGGGTCGAGGCAGTCGATGTCGATGGAGATGTACAGCGGGCGTTCGCCTATGCGCTGGCGCAGCTGGTCGGCGACCTCGTCCGCGCCGCGCCGGTAGATGTCCGCGGACGTGACGATGCCGAAGCCCATCTTCTCGTCGTCGGTCAGGTCCTGCTTGCCGTACAGCGGGCCGCGCGTGCCGACGTGGGAGAGCGCGGAGGTGTCGAGGATGCCCTCCTCGACGGCCCGGCGGAACGGCGTGCCGTGCGTGTACTCCGCGCCGAAGTACGTGTCCCACGTGTCGAGGTGCGCGTCGAAGTGCAGCAGCGCCACCGGGCCGTGCTTCTTCGCGACCGAGCGCAGCAGCGGCAGCGCGATGGTGTGGTCGCCGCCGAGCGTCATCATCCGCGCGCCGGTGCCGAGGATCTCGTCCGCGGCGGCCTCGATGGTCTCCACGGCCTCGTTGATGTCGAAGGGGTTGGCCGCGATGTCACCGGCGTCCGCGACCTGCGCGAGCGCGAAGGGCGAGGCGTCCTGCGCCGGGTTGTACGGCCGCAGCAGGCGCGAGGCCTCCCGGATCGCGTTGCCACCGAAGCGGGCGCCCGGCCGGTACGAGACACCCGTGTCGAACGGCACGCCCACGACGGCCACGTCGGCGGCTTCGACCTGGTCGATGCGCGGCAGCCGGGCGAACGTCGCAGGCCCGGCGTACCGCGGGACACGGGAGGAGTCGACGGGGCCGCGGGGGCTGCCCTCGCCGCCGATAACCGGGTGGTCGGTGCTGTTCATCGGTGGAACTCCTCCAAGTGCTACGGATCCAGGGGTGTGGATCCGGGTGGTGCGGGTCCGGTGGTGCGGATCCGGGTGGTGCGGGTCCGGTGGTGCGGATCCGGTGGTGCGGATCTTCTCGGCCAAGTGTTGCGCGGCCCACTGACAGTCACCGACGCCGGTCCGGCAACGGGGGCGTGCCGCAGCAGCGGGCCGCGCAGGAACGGGTCGGTCAGGCGCCCGCGGCGCCTGTCACGGCCGCATCGGCCACCGCCGGAGCCTCGCCGCCCCGCCCCGCCAGCCGCTCGCGCCAGTGCGCCAGCACCGCCGGGTCGGTCGGCTTCGTCGCCAGGGAGACCACGACATACGCGACGAGCGAGGACAGCAGGCCGTAGTACACGGGCTCGTTGGCGAGGATGCCGTACCCCCACATCAGCCCGATGACGGCGAGACCGCCGACCACGACGGACGCGAGCGCGCCCTGCACCGTGCCGCGCCGCCACAGCAGCCCGCCGAGGATCGGCACGAGCAGCCCGCCGACGAGCAGGTTGTACGCGACGGTCAGCGCCTCGACCACGTCGTTGAGGGCGATCGCGATGCAGACCACGGCGACACCCATGATCAGGATGAAGGCGCGGTTGCCCTTCACCTCGTCGTGCGCCTCGCCCGAGTCGGCCCCCTTGGAGACCGCGCCGCGCAGCCGCGACCAGATGTCGTTGTTGGCGACGGTCGCACACGCGATCAGCGCACCGGAGGACGTGGACATCACCGCGGCGAGGGCGGCGGCCAGCACGAGACCGCGCACGCCCATGGGCAGTTCGTCCTTGACGATGGTCGCGAAGGCGTCGTCCGCGCTGTCCAGCTTCGGGTAGAGCACCTTGGCCGCCGTACCGATGACGGCACCCGCGAGGGCGTACGCCAGGCAGTACGTGCCCGCGACCGTGCCGCCCCACTTGGCGGTCCTGTCGCTGCGCGCGGTGAAGACGCGCTGCCAGATGTCCTGCCCGATGAGCATGCCGAACGTATAGATCAGGACATAGGTGAAGATCGTCTCGCCGCCGATGCCCAGCGGGTCGAAGTACTCGGTGGGCAGCTCGGCCTTCATCTCGCTGAAGCCGCCGGCCTTGACGACCGCGATGGGCAGCAGCAGGAGCAGCACACCGATGGTCTTCACGACGAACTGCACCATGTCGGTGAGCGTGATCGACCACATGCCGCCGAGCGTCGAGTACGCGACGACGATCGAGCCGCCGAGGATGATCGCGAGCGTCCGGTTCATGTCGAAGAGGACGTCGAAGATCGTCGCGTACGCGATCGTGGACGTGACCGCGAGCATGAGCGTGTACGCCCACATCACGACACCGGAGATGACGCCGGCGCGGCCGCCGTAGCGCAGGTCGAGCATCTCGGAGACGGTGTAGACCTTCAGCCGCGCGATACGGGCCGAGAAGAAGACCGACAGGGCGAGCAGGCCGAGGCCGATGGTGAAGACCATCCAGGCGCCCGACAGCCCGTACTGGTAGCCGAGACCGACGCCGCCGATGGTGGACGCGCCGCCCAGGACGATGGCGGCCATGGTGCCGGAGTACATGGCAGGGCCGAGCCGGCGGCCCGCGACCAGGAACTCGCTCTTCGACTTGGCGCGGCGCATGCCCCACCAGCCCATGGCGAGCATCCCGGCCAGATAGACCACGATCACGGTGTAGTCGACGGCCATATGGGCCCTCCTTCGCGCGCCTCGGTGGCGTGTCGTGCAGATGGGTGGGGGCAGGCCGGCGAGCGCGCTCGGCTCACGGGCCCGGTGGCCGGCGACTGAGCGCGGGGACATCCGCCCGTACCCGCGGTCACCGACGGCACGACACTAGGTGGCCGGAATGCGGCGCTGAAGTGTACGTTTCATCCATTCCTCCGGAACGAAATGGAGGGAACGTCCACCGTGCCGGACCCCGCCGCCCCACCGACCCCGCCCGTCCCGCTGGCCGCCCTGCTGGCCCGCGATGACCTCGGGCTGCGCCAGATCGCCGGCCCCGCGGCCAAGCCGACGATGATCCTGTGGGCCCACACCTCCGAGATGGCCGACCCCTATCCGTATCTCCTCGGCGGCGAACTGCTGCTCACGGCGGGCGTGCACGCCACGGAGGCCGCGGGCACGGGGTCGTACTTCGACGACTACGTGTCCCGGATCGTCCAGGCGGGCGGCGCGGCGCTCGGCTTCGGCCTCGCGCCGGTGCACGACACCGTGCCGCGCGCCCTGATCACGGCCTGCGACCGCTACGGGCTGCCGCTCGTCGAGGTGCCGCCGCGGACCACCTTCAGCGCGGTCGCCCGCGCCGTGTGGGGCCTCATGGCCCAGGCCCGGCACGCGGAGCTGCGCCGGGTGACGGAGGCCCAGCAGGGCCTCGCGGTCGCGGCGGCCCGGCCCGATCCGGTACCGGCGGTCCTGCGCCAGCTGGCGCAGCGCCTGGGTGGCTGGGCTGTGCTGTTCGGCCCGGACGGTTCGCAGGCGGCGACCGCGGGACGCCCGCCCGTGGGCCAGGCGCTGCGCGCCCTGTCCGAGCTGGCGTCGGTGGTACGGCCTGCGGAAGGCGCGGCGGGCACCGATACCGGCACGGGACCGGGCTCCGGGAACCGGGGCCCCGGCGCACGCCCGTCCGCGGCGGCCGACACCGCGGCCGGCGTACACCTCACCGCGTACGCGCTCGGCGGCGGCCAGGGCTTCGCGCTCGGCATCGCCACCGCCCGCCGCGACCCCGGCGACCATACGATCGCGGGCGTCGCCGTGGTCCTTCTCTCGCTGCTCACCGGGGAGCACGAGAACACCACGGGGGCCGCCCGCTCGACAGCCCTGGTCCGGCTGCTGCTGGGCGCCGCCCCGGAGGAGGTGGCACCGCTGCTGGGCGGCGAACGGTGGGTCGTGGCCCACGCGCGGCCGGACGGCTGCCGAGGAGGAGCGGGTGCGGCCGGCGCACTCGGCCGCCGAGGGGGAAACGACGAGGACAGGGACCGCGCCGTTGGTCGTGGCGGCCCACGCGGGAGCGCCACGAACGACCGCGCCGGCGATACGGGCGGCAACCGCTCGGTCCGCACAGCAGACATGGCGGACATGGCGGACATGGCAGTCGCTGCGTACACCGCGGGCTCGGCAGATTCGACCGGCACGGCGGACCCGACGGGGACGCCACGCGCAGCCGGCACAGCGGACGCAGTGGGCGTAACCGGCACGGCGGGCCCCGCTTCCGTCGCCCCCGTCAGCGCCGCCGCGCTGGGCGCCGCGCTGGGCACCGCCCTCGTGGACGTGGACGGCGACGTCGTACGGCTCCTCGTCCCTGCCGGCCGTCAGGTCGCCGAGCAACCCGGCTGGACGCTCGGAATGAGCGCGCCGTGCGGGCCGCGCGAACTCGGCGTCGCCGACGCGCAGGCCGCCAGGGCCCTGACCCGGGCCCTGGCCACGCGTACGCCGCTCGTGTCGCACAGCGACCGCTCCGGGTTCGCCGCGCTCGTCCCTCCGGACGAAGCCGACGCCCACGCGCGCGTGCTGCTCGCCCCGCTCACGGGCACCCCGCAGGGCGCCGCGCTGACCGAGACGTTGCGCACCTGGCTCTCCCTCCACGGAAGCTGGGACCGCACAGCGGTCGCCCTCTCGGTCCACCGCAACACCGTCCGCCAGCGCATCGCCCGCTGCGCGGCACTGCTCGACAGTGACCTGGACGACCCGGACGTACGCATGGAGCTGTGGTTCGGTTTGAGGCAGTCGGAGTAGCCGGACGCTGGGCGCGAGGACGGCCGCGCGGACGTGAGGCGCGTCCCAGCGTCCGGGACACCGCCGCCCGTCCGGGCAGCCGACGGCAGAATGGGGCTCATGCCGATATCTGGGACACCCAGCCGCGCCGACCTCGTCGGCCATCTCGTCCGCACCCGCATAGCGGGCGACGTCGCCACTCCCCGCGAGAACAACCTCTCCCACTACCGCAAGCTCGCGAACGGCGACCGCCACTACTGGCTCGGCCTGGAGCTCGGCGACCGCTGGACAGACGAGCAGAACGTGCTCGCGGTGATGGCCGAGCGGTGCGGTGTCAACGACGATCCGAAGCACCGGCACGGGCAGGACACCATCGACCCGGAGCTCACGGTCGACGGCCTGGACCGCCTGGCGGCCCGGCTGCGCAAGGCGGCCGCGGGCCGGCAGCGCGTACTGTTCGCGACCGGTCACCCGGGCGGCCTGCTCGACGTGCACCGCGCGACGGCCGCGGCGCTGCGCGCCGCCGGGTGCGAGATCATGGTGATCCCGGAGGGCCTGCAGGCGGACGGGGGCTACGTCTGGCAGTTCGCGGACGTCGCGGTGCTTGAGCGCGGTGCGACCCTGTGGCACACGCATTCGCCCGAGCCGATGGCGGCGATCCTGGACGGCCTGGAGCAGGAGGGCCGCCCGCTGCCCGACCTGGTGGTCGCCGACCACGGCTGGGCGGGCTGCGCGGGTCAGCGCGGCATCGACTCCGTCGGCTACGCGGACTGCAACGACCCGGCGCTCTTCATCGGCGAGGCCGAGGGCACCGTCCAGGTCACGGTTCCCCTCGACGACCACGTGACGAACCCGCGCCACTACGACCCGATGACGGCGTACCTGCTGGCACAGGCCGGCCTGATCGAGGCATGAGCAAGGCATGAGCAAGGCATGAGCGAGGCCGCGGCGGAGCGGGGCCGAGGCCCCGCCCGCCGCCGGGCTCACTTCGCCCGCGGCACCCGCACGACGCCTTCCTGGATGACGGTGATGGCCAGCCGCCCGTCCTGCGTGTAGATCCGGGCCTGCCCGAGCCCCCGCCCGCCGGACGAGGAGGGCGACTCCTGGTCGTACAGGAGCCATTCGTCGGCCCGGAACGGCCGGTGGAACCACATCGCGTGGTCGAGGGACGCCCCGACGACGTCGCCGATGGCCCAGCCGCCGCGCCCGTGCGCGAGCAGCACGGAGTCGAGCAGCGTCATGTCGGAGACATAGGTGGCGAGGCAGACGTGCAGCAGCGGATCGTCCACAAGCTTGCCGTTGGTGCGGAACCAGACCTGCGAGCGCGGCTCACGGAGCTGCCCGACCGTGCCGAACGGCGGTTCGTCGACGTACCGCAGATCGACCGCTTCCCGCGCCTCGAGCATCCGTTCCGCGACGGTGGGGTCGCCGAAGACGTCCGCGTACTTCGGCAGTGACTCGGCGGCCGTGGGCAGCGTCTCGGGATCGGGCGCGGCCGGCATGTCCGCCTGGTGCTCGAGCCCTTCCTCGTACGTCTGGAAGGACGCGGACAGATGGAAGATCGGCTGCCCGTGCTGGACGGCGACCACGCGGCGGGTGGTGAAGGAGCGCCCGTCGCGGATGCGGTCGACCGTGTAGACGATCGGGGCGCCGGGGTCCCCCGCACGCAGGAAGTACGAGTGCAGGGAGTGCGCGTGCCGGTCCCCGGGGACGGTGCGCCCGGCGGCGACGAGGGCCTGCGCCGCGACCTGGCCGCCGAAGACGCGCGGAACCAGGGAGGGGCGGGACTGGCCGCGGAACATGTCCTGCTCGATCTGCTCGAGGTCGAGCAGATCGAGCAGGGACTGGAGTGCTTGATGCATGCAGCTAGCTTGCCGGTGTCGTGTTACGACTGATGATCAAGAGGCCCTCTGGGGGCTACAGGCCCATGTCCTTGGCGATGATCGTCTTCATGATCTCGCTGGTGCCGCCGTAGATGCGGTTGACGCGGTTGTCCGCGTACAGGCGGGCGATCGGGTACTCGTTCATGAAGCCGTAGCCGCCGTGCAGCTGGAGGCAGCGGTCGATCACGCGGTGGGCGACCTCGGTGGTGAACAGCTTGGCGCTGGCGGCCTCGGCGGGGGTCAGCTCACCGGCGTCGAGGGCCTCCGTCGCACGGTCGACGACGGCCTCGGCCGCGTCCACCTCGGCCTGGCAGGCGGCCAGCTCGAACTTGGTGTTCTGGAAGGCGGCGACGGGCTTGCCGAAGACGACGCGGTCCTGGACGTACTGCTTGGCGAACCGGACGGCGGCCTTGGCCTGCGCGTAGGCGCCGAAGGCGATGCCCCAGCGCTCGGAGGCGAGGTTGTGGCCGAGGTAGTAGAAGCCCTTGTTCTCCTCGCCGAGGAGGTCCTCGACGGGCACCTTGACGTCGACGAACGCCAGCTCGGCGGTGTCGGAGGTCTTCAGGCCCAGCTTGTCGAGCTTGCGGCCGACGGAGTAACCCTCGGCCTTGGTGTCCACGACGAAGAGGGAGATGCCGTGGCGGCGGTCCTCGGCGGTGGGCGCCGCGGTGCGGGCGCAGACGATCATGCGGTCGGCGTGCACGCCGCCGGTGATGAAGGTCTTGGCGCCATTGAGGACGTAGTGCGTGCCGTCCTCGGAGAGCTTGGCGGTGGTCTTCATGCCCGCGAGGTCGGAGCCGGTGCCCGGCTCGGTCATCGCGATCGCCCACATCTCCTCGCCGGAGACGAACTTCGGCAGGTAACGCTTCTTCTGCTCGTCGGTGGCGAGCAGCTTGATGTACGGCAGGCCGAGCAGCACGTGCACGCCGGAGCCGCCGAAGGAGACACCCGCGCGGGCGGTCTCCTCGTACATGATGGCCTCGAACTTGTACGAGTCGATGCCGGCGCCGCCGTACTCCTCGCCGACGCGGATGCCGAAGACGCCGAGCTCGGCGAGCTTGTAGTAGAACTCGCGCGGCGCCTGGCCGGCCGCGAACCACTCGTCGTGGACCGGTACGACCTCGGCCTCGATGAAGGCGCGGATGGTCTCCCGGAACGCCTCGTGGTCCTCATTGAAAACGGTACGGCGCACGGACATGCTCCTTCGTTACGGCTCGCGACCATCGGAACCAGCGGACTGACAAGCAGACAAACTTAGGACTAAGCGCTTGCTCAGACCCAGGTTACCGGCCAGTTACCGCGACCGTCCAGAGACGCACGTCACGTCGAACGCGGCCACGCCTAAGGCACATCACCTCTAACGGACCTCGCGTCGGACCGGTTCACGGCCCCGCTCCCGGCCGCCGCCGCGAACGCCCCCCGTGCAAGCCGGTGCAGCAGATCCGCGGTGGCCGCCCGCCCGGGCAGCGCCCCCGGCCGGCTCAGATGCGGAGTCGAGTTCAGCAGCCCGAACACCGCGTGCACGGAGGCCCGCGCCGCCGGTTCGGCCAGGTCCGGATAGACCTGCCGGACGACCTCCACCCACAGCTCGACGTACTGCCGCTGCAGCTGGCGGACCAGCTTGCGGTCGCTTTCCCGGAGGCGGTCCAGCTCGCGGTCGTGCAGGGTGATCAGTGGACGGTCGTCGAGCGCGAAGTCGATGTGCCCCTCGATGAGGGAGTCGAGCAGCGCCTCGGGATCCCCGTCGGTCTCGGCGACCCGCCGCTTGCCGCCGGTCAGCAACTGCCCGCTGATGCCCACGAGCAGCTCGGCGAGCATCGCGTCCTTGCCGGCGAAGTGGCGGTAGAGACCGGGGCCGCTGATGCCGACGGCGGCTCCTATCTCGTCGACGCCGACGCCATGGAAGCCGCGCTCGGCGAAGAGCCGTGCGGCTTCCTTGAGGATCTGCTCGCGCCGGGTGGGGGCGTCGGTTCTGGTGACCATGCGGTAATTCTAGACAGGGAGGTTAGCGGTCGTTAACCTGAGGGAAATGGGTTAACGGTCATTAACTTCGCCGCGCGGCTGCGGCAGCTGCACAGGCTCGGCTGCCGCGACGGCTTGACCGGCTTCATCGGCTTCATCGGTACGGGCAAGGGGGCTCGACGCGATGCACGAGGCACCGGAGCTGACGAGCGGGGCGGACCCCGCCTCGGAGGCCTGGCGGGTCAACGAGGCGGCGCACCGCGCACTCGGCGAGGAGCTGCGCTCCCGGCTGGCCGAGGCCCGGCTCGGCGGCGGCGAGCGGGCTCGCGCCCGCCATGTGGCGCGCGGCAAGCTGCTGCCGCGCGACCGCGTGGACACGCTGCTCGACCCGGGTTCGCCGTTCCTCGAGCTGGCCCCGCTCGCGGCGTACGGGATGTACGGCGGGGACGCCCCGGCGGCGGGGGTGATCGCGGGGATCGGCCGGGTGTCGGGCCGCGAGTGCGTGATCGTCGCCAATGACGCGACGGTCAAGGGCGGCACGTATTACCCGATGACGGTGAAGAAGCACCTGCGCGCCCAGGAGGTGGCCCTGGAGAACCGCCTGCCCTGTGTCTATCTGGTGGATTCGGGCGGCGCCTTCCTGCCCATGCAGGACGAGGTCTTCCCGGACCGGGAGCACTTCGGGCGGATCTTCTACAACCAGGCGCGGATGTCGGGCGCCGGGATCCCGCAGATCGCGGCCGTGCTCGGTTCCTGCACGGCGGGCGGCGCGTATGTGCCCGCGATGAGCGACGAGGCCGTGATCGTCCGCAACCAGGGCACGATCTTCCTGGGCGGCCCGCCGCTGGTGAAGGCCGCGACGGGCGAGGTCGTCACGGCAGAGGAGCTGGGCGGCGGCGAGGTCCACTCACGGGTCTCCGGGGTGACGGACCATCTGGCGGAGGACGACGCGCACGCGCTGCGCATCGTGCGGACCATCGTCTCGACCCTCCCCGCGCGCGGGGAGCTCCCCTGGCCGGTCGAGCCGGCCGTGGAGCCGAAGGCGGACCCGGCCGGGCTGTACGGGGCGGTGCCGGTGGACTCCCGCACCCCTTATGACGTACGGGAGGTCATCGCGCGCGTGGTCGACGCCTCTCGCTTCGCCGAGTTCAAGGCGGAGTTCGGGCAGACGCTGGTGACCGGCTTCGCGCGGATCCACGGCCATCCGGTGGGGATCGTCGCCAACAACGGCATCCTGTTCTCCGAGTCCGCGCAGAAGGGCGCCCACTTCATCGAGCTGTGCGACCAGCGCGGCATCCCGCTGGTCTTCCTGCAGAACATCTCGGGCTTCATGGTCGGCCGGGACTACGAGGCGGGCGGCATCGCCAAGCACGGCGCCAAGATGGTCACGGCTGTGGCCTGCACACGCGTCCCGAAGCTGACCGTGGTGATCGGCGGGTCGTACGGCGCGGGCAACTACTCGATGTGCGGCCGGGCGTATGCGCCGAGGTTCCTGTGGATGTGGCCCGGCGCCAAGATCTCGGTGATGGGCGGTGAGCAGGCGGCGTCCGTGCTGGCGACCGTCAAGCGGGACCAGCTGGATGCGCGCGGCGAGGAGTGGCCCGCCGAGGACGAGGAGTCCTTCAAGGCCCCGATCCGTGCACAGTACGAGACGCAGGGGAATGCCTATTACGCGACCGCGCGGCTGTGGGACGACGGCGTGATCGACCCGCTGGAGACCCGGCAGGTACTCGGCCTCGCCCTGACCGCCTGCGCCAACGCCCCGCTTCCCGAGAGGGACTCGACCGCCGCCGGCTTCGGCGTCTTCCGGATGTGAGGGTGGGAATGTTCGACACGGTTCTTGTGGCCAACCGGGGCGAGATCGCCGTCCGCGTCATCCGTACGCTCCGGGCCCTCGGTGTGCGCTCGGTGGCCGTCTTCAGCGACGCCGACGCGGGCGCCCGGCATGTACGGGAAGCGGACACGGCCGTACGGATCGGTCCGCCACCCGCGTCCGAGAGCTATCTCTCGGTGGAGCGGCTGCTGGACGCGGCGCGTCGCACGGGCGCCCAGGCGGTGCACCCGGGATATGGATTCCTCGCGGAGAACGCGGCCTTCGCCCGGGCCTGCGCGGACGCGGGTCTCGTCTTCATCGGACCACCCTCCTCCGCGATCGAGCTGATGGGCGACAAGATCCGCGCCAAGGAGACCGTGCAGGAGGCCGGGGTGCCGGTCGTGCCGGGCTCGTCGGGCAGCGGACTTGACGACGCCCAGCTCGCCGAGGCCGCCCGGGAGATCGGCCTGCCGGTGCTGTTCAAGCCGTCGGCGGGCGGCGGCGGCAAGGGCATGCGCCTCAGCCGCGTCGAGTCCGCGCTGCTGGACGAGATCGCGGCCGCCCGTCGCGAGGCCCGCGCCTCCTTCGGTGACGACACGCTGCTCGTGGAGCGCTGGATCGACCGGCCCCGGCACATCGAGATCCAGGTCCTGGCGGACGCGCACGGCCATGTGATCCACCTCGGCGAGCGCGAGTGCTCGCTGCAGCGCCGCCACCAGAAGATCATCGAGGAGGCGCCGTCCGTCCTCCTGGACGACAAGACGCGCACGGCAATGGGTGAGGCGGCCGTCCAGGCGGCCCGCTCCTGCGGCTACGAGGGCGCGGGCACGGTCGAGTTCATCGTCCCGGGCGGCGACCCCTCCTCGTACTTCTTCATGGAGATGAACACCCGCCTCCAGGTCGAGCACCCGGTGACGGAACTCGTCACCGGCCTGGACCTGGTCGAGTGGCAGCTGCGGATCGCGGCGGGCGAACACCTGCCGTACGGGCAGGAGGACATCAGGCTCGACGGGCACGCCGTCGAGGCCCGCATCTGCGCCGAGGACCCGGCGCGCGGGTTCCTGCCCTCGGGCGGCACGGTGCTCGCGCTGCACGAGCCCCAGGGCGACGGGGTCCGCACCGACTCGGGGCTCAGCGAGGGCACGGAGGTCGGCAGCCTCTACGACCCGATGCTGTCGAAGGTCGTCGCGCACGGACCCGACCGGGCCACGGCACTGCGCAGACTGCGGGCCGCCCTGGCCGGGACGGTCACCCTGGGCGTGCAGACGAACGCCGGGTTCCTGCGCCGGCTGCTGGCCCATCCGGCCGTGGTCGCGGGCGACCTGGACACCGGCCTGGTGGAGCGCGAGACGGACGCCCTCGTGGACCAGTCGGTGCCCGACGAGGTGTACGAGGCCGCGGCGGCGGTCCGCCAGGCGGCGCTCGAACCCCGGGGCGGGGGCTGGACCGACCCCTTCTCGGTGCCCAGCGGCTGGCGGCTCGGCGGTGAACCGGCGCCGGTCAGGCACTGGTTGCAGCTCCCGGGCCTGGACCCCGTCGAGTACGTCGCGCGGGGCACCCACACCGTCGAGCCCGGCCGCGTCACGGTCACCCTCGACGGCATCCGGCACGCCTTCCACCGGGCGGGCGACTGGCTGGGCCGGGACGCCGACGCCTGGCACGTGCGGGACCACGACCCGGTGGCCGCCGCACTGACCGGCGCCGCCCTCTCGGGCGCCGACTCGCTCACGGCGCCCATGCCGGGCACGGTCACGGTGGTGAAGGTCTCCGTGGGCGACGAGGTGACCGCGGGTCAGAGCCTGCTGGTGGTCGAGGCGATGAAGATGGAGCACGTCATCTCCGCCCCGCACGCCGGCACGGTCAGAGAGCTGGACGTCGTGCCCGGCTCGACCGTCGCCATGGACCAGGTGCTGGCGGTGGTCGACCCGCACGAGCCCCCTGATCACGGCTCGTCCGCCGAGGAATCGCCCTCGGCCGCGGAGCCGCCGCCCCCAGCCGCCACGTCGGCCCCCGTGGACGAGTCGCACGAGAAGTCATCCGCACCCGAGGAGGTGGCGTCATGACCGCAGCCGGACTGCCCATGGCCGTCCCGGCCCAGGATCTGCCCGCGCGGGTGCGGATCCACGAGGTGGGTGCGCGCGACGGGCTGCAGAACGAGAAGTCCGCCGTGCCCACCGAGATCAAGGCGGACTTCATCCGCCGCCTGGCGGAGTCGGGCCTCACCACCATCGAGGCCACCAGCTTCGTGCACCCCAAGTGGGTGCCCCAGCTGGCCGACGCCGAGCAGCTGTTCCCGCTCATACGGGACCTGGAAGGCGTCGCCCTGCCCGTGCTCGTGCCGAACGCGCGCGGCCTCGACCGGGCCCTCGCGCTCGGCGCCAGCCGTGTCGCCGTCTTCGCCAGCGCCACGGAGTCCTTCGCCAAGGCCAATCTGAACCGGACGGTGGACGAGTCCCTGGCCATGTTCGAGCCGGTGGTCGAACGGGCACGGGCGGAGAAGGCCCATGTCCGCGGCTATCTCTCCATGTGCTTCGGCGACCCGTGGGAGGGCCCCGTCCCCATCCACCAGGTCGTCCGGGTCGCCAAGTCGCTGATGGACATGGGCTGCGAGGAGCTGAGCCTCGGGGACACCATCGGCGTCGCGACCCCCGGCCATGTGCAGACCCTCCTCGCCGAGCTCAACGAGGAGGGCGTACCGACGAACGCCATCGCCGTGCACTTCCACGACACCTACGGCCAGGCCCTCGCCAACACGCTGGCCGCGCTCCAGCACGGCGTCACCACCGTCGACGCCTCCGCGGGCGGCCTCGGCGGCTGCCCGTACGCGAAGAGCGCCACCGGGAACCTCGCCACCGAGGACCTGGTCTGGATGCTGCACGGCCTCGGCATCGAGACCGGGGTCGACCTCGGCCGTCTCACCGCCACCAGTGTGTGGATGGCCGCCCACCTCAGCCGGCCCAGCCCGTCCCGCACGGTGCGTGCCCTCTCCCACAAGGAGTCGTCAGCATGACGATCGACCACCGGCTGTCGCCGGAACACGAGGAACTCCGCCGCACGGTCGAGGAGTTCGCACACGACGTCGTCGCCCCGAAGATCGGCGACTTCTACGAGCGGCACGAGTTCCCGTACGAGATCGTGCGCGAGATGGGCCGCATGGGTCTGTTCGGCCTGCCGTTCCCGGAGGAGTACGGCGGCATGGGCGGCGACTATCTGGCGCTCGGGATCGCGCTCGAAGAGCTCGCCCGCGTGGACTCGTCCGTCGCCATCACGCTGGAGGCCGGGGTCTCGCTGGGCGCGATGCCGGTCTTCCGCTACGGCACCGAGGCGCAGAAACAGGAGTGGCTGCCCCGCCTCTGCTCGGGCGAGATCCTGGGCGCCTTCGGCCTGACCGAGCCTGACGGCGGCTCGGACGCGGGCGCGACCCGCACCACCGCGGTCCTGGACAAGACGACGGACGACTGGGTGATCAACGGCACGAAGTGCTTCATCACCAACTCGGGGACGGACATCACCGGCCTGGTCACGGTCACGGCCGTCACCGGCCGCACGGACGACGGCAAGCCGTCGATCTCGTCGATCATCGTGCCGTCGGGCACCCCGGGCTTCACGGTGGCGCCGCCGTACTCGAAGGTCGGCTGGAACGCATCGGACACCCGGGAGCTCGCGTTCGACGACGTAAGGGTCCCGGCGGCGAACCTGCTCGGTGAACCGGGCCGCGGCTACGCCCAGTTCCTGCGGATCCTCGACGAGGGCCGCATCGCCATCTCGGCGCTGGCGACGGGCCTGGCGCAGGGCTGCGTGGACGAGTCCGTCAAGTACGCGAAGGAACGCCACGCCTTCGGCCGCCCGATCGGTGCCAACCAGGCCGTCCAGTTCAAGATCGCCGACATGGAGATGAAGGCCCACACGGCCCGGCTCGCCTGGCGGGACGCGGCATCGCGCCTGATCAGCGGCGAACCGTTCAAGAAGGAGGCGGCACTGGCCAAGCTCTATTCGTCGACGATCGCCGTGGACAACGCCCGCGAGGCGACCCAGATCCACGGCGGCTACGGCTTCATGAACGAGTATCCGGTGGCCCGTATGTGGCGGGACTCCAAGATCCTCGAGATCGGCGAGGGCACAAGCGAGGTCCAGCGGATGCTGATCGCCCGCGAACTGGGGCTCGCGGGCTGACACACCGGGACGGGACCCGGCCCGCGAGACGGAGGCGACCCGCCCCCTGGACAAGTGATGAGGTTAGGCTAACCTACCTTCGACCTTGTCCGGGGGGCGCTACGCCCCGTCACGAAAGCAGCCGACCCATGCCCAACGCTCGTGTCTCCCACCTCTCCCGCCGCGGCATCCTGGCCGCGGGCGGTGCCCTCGGCCTCGGCGCACTGCTGACCGCCTGCGGCGACACCGACGCGAAAAGCGGCAGCTCGGACGCGACGACGGCGGCCGAGAAGTCCGGCCCCTGGACGTTCAAGGACGACCGCGGCACGACCGTGAAGCTGGACAAGACCCCGGCGAACATCGTCGCCTTCACCGGTGTCGCGGCCGCCCTCCACGACTACGGCGTCGAGGTCAAGGGCGTCTTCGGCCCGACCAAGACCAAGGACGGCAAGGCCGACGTCCAGGCCGGCGACCTGGACATCAGCAAGGTCACGATCCTCGGCAACACCTGGGGCGAGTTCAACATCGAGAAGTACGCGGGCCTCTCCCCCGATGTGCTGATCTCCACGATGTTCGACGACGCGGGCACCCTCTGGTACGTCCCCGAGGAGTCCAAGGACAAGATCCTCAAGCTGGCCCCGAGCGTCGGCATCTCCGTCTACGACCGCCAGATGGACAAGCCGCTGCAGCGCATGCTCGCGCTCGCCGAGTCGCTCGGCGCCGACGTGAAGTCCGAGAAGATCACCGCGGCGAAGAAGCGCTTCGAGGACGCGGCCGCCCGGCTGCGCACGGCCGCCAAGGCCCACCCCGACATCAAGGTGCTGGCCGGTTCCGCGAGCCAGGACATCTTCTACGTCTCCGGCTCGAACCTCTCCATCGACCTCGAGTACTTCAAGGCCCTCGGCGTGAACATCGTCGAGCCGTCGGCGAAGGCCCTCAAGGCCAGCGGTGGCTGGTTCGAGAACCTGAGCTGGGAGAACGTCGACAAGTACAAGGCCGACATCATCATCATGGACGACCGCACGTCGGCCATCCAGCCGGCCGACATCACCGAGGCGACCTGGAAGAAGCTGCCCGCCGTCAAGGCCGGCCAGGTCATCGCCCGTACGCCCGAGCCGATCCTGTCCTACGACAAGTGCGCGCCGATCCTCGAGAACCTCGCGAAGGCCATCGAGACGGCGAAGAAGGTCAGCTGACCCCCGCTCCACCCACCGCAGTCCAACCTCATAAAGAACCTCATCGACGCTCCAGGAGCCCGAGATGACGACAGCCGTGGCCGCCCCGTTCCGTTTCTTCGCACTTCACGTCGTACGGACGAGGCGGCTCGGCCCGTCCATGGTCCGTGTCACGTTCACCGGCCCCGATGCGCACGCCTTCGCCTCCGGTGGCCGCGACCAGAGCCTCTCGCTCTTCCTGCCGCACCCCGGGCAGCCCGAGCCCGTCGTGCCGCTGGAGGCCGGCGACAGCTGGTGGCACGCCTGGCGTGAACTGCCCGACGACGTGCGGGCGGTGATGCGGTCGTACACGGTGCGCGCCCAGCGCCGCGCCCCGGACGGCGTCGACGAGATCGACATCGATTTCGCGCTGCACGGGGTGGAGCCCGGGGCCGCCGCCCCGGCCGGCCCCGCCTCTCGCTGGGCGGCAGGCGCCCGGGCCGGTGACCGCGTGCTGGTCCTCGGCCCGGCGATCGCCGACAACACGGCGGTGCGTTTCCGGCCGCCCGCCGACACCGACCTCGTCGTGATGTGGGCGGACGAGACGGCCCTCCCCGCGGCCTCGGCCATCCTGGAGTCGCTGCCGCCCGGCACCCGGGCGCGCGTCTGGCTGGAGGTCCAGCACGCCGCGGACCGCCTTGAGTTGCACACCCTGGCCGACGCGGGCATCACCTGGCTTGTGCGGGACGAGCGCGAGCGCTGCGCCGACGGGCCCCTCATGGCCCTCGACGCCCTCAGGGCCGCCGAACTACCGCACGCCACCACCTCCTACGCCTGGATCGCGGGCGAGTCCGGATGCGTGAAGGCGCTGCGCCGCCATCTGGTGCGCGAGCGCGGGATGGACCGCAGGCGCGTCACCTTCGTCGGTTACTGGCGCCGCGGCCTGACGGAGGAACAGCTGCGCGAGCAGGCGTAATCGCGCCAATCAACAACCCAGGCACGGAAATCGGCCACAAAGCCACAGGTGGGGCGGGGTCGCACGTCAACTTAGGTTAGGCTAACCTAAGTCATACGTCGCGACCCCGCCCCTTGTCCTGAGCCGTCCGGAGGACCCCCCATGCGCTCGCACCTGCTCAATGACACGACCGCGGAGCGGTACCGCCGCTCCGTGACCGAAGGAGTCGAGCGGGTGGCGGCGAAACTCGCCACCACCGACCGGCCGTTCACCGGCGTCACGGTCGACGCCCTCGCCCCCGGCATCGACAGGATCGACCTGGACCGGCCGCTGGGCGACACGACCGCGGCCCTGGACGAGCTCGAGGAGGTCTACCTCCGGGACGCCGTCTACTTCCACCACCCGCGCTACCTCGCCCACCTCAACTGCCCGGTCGTCATCCCGGCGGTGCTCGGCGAGGCCGTCCTGTCCGCCGTCAACTCCTCCCTCGACACCTGGGACCAGTCGGCGGGCGGCACCCTCATCGAGCGGAAGCTCATCGACTGGACCGCCGAGCGCATCGGCCTCGGCCCGGCCGCCGACGGCGTGTTCACCAGCGGCGGTACGCAGTCCAACCTCCAGGCGCTGCTGCTCGCCCGCGAGGAGGCCAAGGCCGACAACACCGCGCGGCTGCGCATCTTCGCCTCCGAGGTCAGCCACTTCAGCGTGAAGAAGTCCGCGAAACTCCTCGGTCTCGGCCCCGACGCGGTCGTCGCGATCCCCTGCGACCAGGACAAGCGCATGCACACGCTCGCGCTCGCCCATGAGCTGGAGCGCTGCGTCCAGGGCGGCCTGGTCCCCATGGCGGTCGTCGCGACCGCCGGCACCACCGACTTCGGCTCGATCGACCCGCTGCCCGAGATCGCCGAGCTGTGCGCCCAGTACGGCACCTGGATGCACGTCGACGCGGCGTACGGCTGCGGCCTGCTGGTCTCCCCCACCCGCCGGGAGCTCCTCGACGGCATCGAGCGCGCCGACTCCGTCACCGTCGACCACCACAAGTCCTTCTTCCAGCCCGTGAGTTCGAGTGCCGTCCTGGTGCGGGACGCGGCCACGCTGCGCCACGCCACCTATCACGCCGACTACCTCAACCCGCGCCGCATGGTGCAGGAACGAATCCCCAACCAGGTCGACAAGTCCCTGCAGACCACCCGCCGCTTCGACGCGCTCAAGCTGTGGATGACGCTGCGCGTCATGGGCGCCGACGGTGTCGGCGAGCTCTTCGACGAGGTGTGCGACCTGGCCGCCGAGGGCTGGACACTGCTGGCCGCCGACCCGCGCTTCGACGTCGTGGTCCAGCCGCAGCTGTCCACGCTGGTCTTCCGCTACATCCCGGCGGCCGTCACCGACCCGGCGGAGATCGACCGCTGCAACCTGTACGCCCGCAAGGCGCTGTTCGCCTCCGGCGACGCGATCGTCGCGGGCACCAAGGTGGGCGACCGCCACTACCTGAAGTTCACCCTGCTCAACCCCGAGACGACGGCCGCCGACATCGCCGCGGTCCTCGACCTGATCGCCGGCCACGCCGAGCAGTACCTGGGAGAGTCCCTTGACCGCGCTTCCTGAGCCCAGCACCCACGTCCACGACTTCGTGGGGATCGGCCTCGGCCCCTTCAACCTCGGCCTGGCCTGCCTCACCGAGCCCATCGACGAGCTCGACGGCGTCTTCCTGGAGTCCAAGCCGGACTTCGAGTGGCACTCGGGGATGTTCCTGGAGGGCGCCCACCTCCAGACGCCCTTCATGTCGGACCTGGTCACCCTCGCCGACCCGACGTCGCCCTACTCCTTCCTGAACTATCTGAAGGAATCGGGCCGCCTGTACTCCTTCTACATCCGCGAGAACTTCTACCCGCTGCGCGTCGAGTACGACGACTACTGCCGCTGGGCCGCCTCGAAGCTCTCCTCCATCCGCTTCGACACGACCGTGACCGAGGTCGTGTACGAGGACGAGAGCGAGGTCTACGCGGTACGGACGGCGGGCGGCGAGACGTACTACGGTCGTCGTCTCGTCCTCGGCACGGGCACCCCGCCGTACGTCCCGGAGTCCTGCCAGGGCCTGGGCGGCGACTTCATCCACAACTCCCGCTATCTGCAGCACAAGCAGGAACTGCAGCGCAAGGAGTCGATCACGCTGGTCGGCAGCGGCCAGTCCGCCGCCGAGATCTACTACGACCTGCTCAGCGAGATCGACGTCCACGGCTACCAGCTGAACTGGGTGACCCGCTCCCCGCGCTTCTTCCCGCTGGAGTACACCAAGCTCACGCTGGAGATGACCTCGCCGGAGTACATCGACTACTTCCGCGAGCTGCCGGAGCAGACCCGCTACCGCCTCACGGCCCAGCAGAAGGGCCTGTTCAAGGGCATCGACGGCGACCTGATCAACGAGATCTTCGATCTGCTGTACCAGAAGAACCTCGGCGGCCCGGTCCCCACCCGCCTGCTCACCAACTCCTCGCTGAACAGCGCGCGCCACGAGGACGGCACGTACACGCTCGCCTTCCGCCAGGAGGAGCAGGAGAAGGACTACGAGCTGCGCTCCCAGGGCCTGATCCTCGCCACCGGCTACAAGTACGCCGAGCCGGAGTTCCTGAAGCCGGTCCGCGACCGGCTGCGCCACGACTCGCAGGGCAACTTCGACGTCGCCCGCAACTACGCGATCGACACCACGGGCCGGGGCGTGTTCCTGCAGAACGCGGGCGTCCACACGCACAGCATCACAAGCCCTGACCTGGGCATGGGCGCGTACCGCAACGCGTACATCATCCGGGAGCTGCTCGGCTCCGAGTACTACCCGGTCGAGAAGACGATCGCCTTCCAGGAGTTTGCGGTATGAACACCACGACCAACGCCATAGGCGCCTTCACCTTCCGCCCCCTCGACCCCCTGCGGGACGCCGAGCTGCTGCACGGCTGGGTCACCCATCCCAAGGCGGCCTTCTGGATGATGCAGGACGCCAAACTGGAGGACGTCGAGCGGGCGTACATGGAGATCGCGGCCGACGAGCACCACCACGCCCTCCTCGGGCTGCACGACGGCGAGCCCGCCTTCCTCATGGAGAAGTACGACCCGGCCCACCGAGAGCTGGTCGGGCTGTACGAGCCCGAGCCGGGGGACGTCGGCATGCACTTCCTGACCCCGGCCACCGACACGCCGGTGCACGGGTTCACGAAGGCCGTCATCACGGCCGTAGTAGCCCGTCTCTTCGAGGACCCTGCGACACACCGGGTCGTCGTCGAGCCGGACGTGCGCAACAAGGCCGTGCACGCCCTGAACGAGGCCGTCGGGTTCGTGCCCGCACGGGAGATCCAGAAGCCGGAGAAGAAGGCGTTGCTGAGCTTCTGCACGCGAGAGCAGTTCGTCACGGCCACGGGGGTGGGCGCATGAGCCTCGCCGACGCCGTGGCCCATCTCTCCCCCGAGCGCTGGGAGCAGGCCAACCGCCTGCTGATCCGCAAGGCGATCGCCGAGTTCGCGCACGAGCGGCTGATCGCGCCCGAGCGGGAGGGTGAGAGTTACGTCGTCCGCGGTGACGACGGGCTCACCTCCTATCGGTTCTCCGCCGTCCGGCGCGCTCTCGACCATTGGCAGGTCGATGCCGAATCCATCACACGCCACCGCGATGGAACCGAACTCCCGCTCGCCGCCCTGGACTTCTTCATCGAGCTGAAGAAGACACTGGGCCTGAGCGACGAGATCCTGCCCGTCTATCTGGAGGAGATCTCCTCCACCCTCTCCGGCACCTGCTACAAGCTCACCAAGCCGCAGATCCCGTCGGCCGAGCTGGCCCGCTCCGGCTTCCAGGCCGTCGAGACCGGTATGACCGAGGGCCACCCCTGCTTCGTCGCCAACAACGGGCGGCTCGGCTTCGGCATCCACGAGTACCTGTCGTACGCCCCCGAGACCGCGAGCCCGGTCCGGCTGGTGTGGCTGGCCGCGCACCGCTCGCGGGCGGCGTTCACGGCGGGTGTCGGGATCGAGTACGAGTCGTTCGTACGGCAGGAGCTGGGCGAGGCGACCGTCGAGCGGTTCCACGGCATCCTGCGCGACCAGGGGCTCGCCCCGGAGGACTACCTGTTCATACCCGTCCACCCCTGGCAGTGGTGGAACAAGCTCACCGTCACCTTCGCCGCCGAGGTCGCCCGGGGGAACCTGGTCTGCCTGGGCGAGGGCGACGACGAGTACCTGGCCCAGCAGTCCATCCGGACCTTCTTCAACACGTCGCACCCCGGGAAGCACTACGTGAAGACGGCCCTGTCCGTCCTCAACATGGGCTTCATGCGCGGCCTCTCGGCCGCGTACATGGAGGCGACCCCGGCGATCAACGACTGGCTCGCCCAGCTGATCGAGAACGACCCGGCGCTGAAGTCGACGGGCCTGTCGATCATCCGCGAGCGGGCGGCGGTCGGCTACCGCCACCTCGAGTACGAGGCCGCCACGGACCGCTACTCGCCGTACCGCAAGATGCTCGCCGCCCTGTGGCGGGAGAGCCCGGTACCGTCCCTCCAGGAGGGCGAGTCACTCGCGACCATGGCCTCGCTCGTGCACGTGGACCACGCGGGCGCGTCCTTCGCCGGTGCGCTGATCGAGCAGTCGGGGCTGGCTCCCACGCAGTGGCTGCGCCGCTATCTGCGGGCGTACTACACCCCGCTGCTGCACAGCTTCTACGCCCACGACCTGGTCTTCATGCCGCACGGCGAGAACGTGATCCTCGTCCTGAAGGACGGCGTGGTCCAGCGCGCGATCTACAAGGACATCGCCGAGGAGATCGCGGTCATGGACCCGGACGCGGTGCTGCCGCCCGAGGTCCAGCGGATCCGCGTCGAGGTGCCGGAGGACAAGAAGCTCCTGTCGATCTTCACGGACGTCTTCGACTGCTTCTTCCGCTTCCTGGCGGCGAACCTCGCCACCGAGGGGATCCTGGAGGAGGACGACTTCTGGCGGACGGTCGCGGACGTCACCCGCGAGTACCAGGAGTCGGCGCCGCAGCTGGCCGACAGGTTCCGGCAGTACGACATGTTCGCCCCGGAGTTCGCGCTGTCCTGCCTCAACCGGCTCCAGCTGCGCAACAACAAGCAGATGGTGGACCTGGCCGATCCGTCGGGCGCGCTCCAGCTCGTGGGCGACCTGAAGAACCCCATAGCGGGCCTCTGAAGGACCCCGTATCCGGCCTCTGACGGCCCATGAACGGGCGGGTGCCCCGGAGTACGGTCCTCCGGGGCACCCGTCGAGAGGTATAGACCAGTCGGCCGGGGGCCGGATGCCAGAATCGCCCCATGGCGGAAATCATCCAGCGCGACGGGACGTGGACCTTCGACGGAGAGACACTGCGGCTGGTGCCGGGACACGACAAGGGCGTCGGCCTCCTCCGCAGAGCGCTGGGTGAACTCGCCGTACCGCTGCAGGCGTTGGCGGGTATTTCCTTCGGGCAGGGCAAGAAGTCCGGGCGGCTGAGGCTGCGGCTCCGCGACGGCGCCGATCCCTTGCTGCGGGCGACGAGCGGCAGGCTCGCGGAGGCGTCGGACGATCCCTACCAGCTGACTGTCGAACCCGACCGGTACGGCGTCGCCGAATACTTCGTGGACGAGGTGCGCCACGCGCTGCTGCTGGAGCAGGTGCCGTCGGGAGCCGTCGGCTCGTATCTGCTGCCGGGCCCGTCCGTACCGCTGTCGGTCTCCGCGGGCGACGGCACGGCGAGCTTCGACGGGGAGTACGTCCGGCTGGAGTGGAACTGGAAGACGGAGGACGCCAAGTCGGCCGCGGGTCCCCGTTCACTGGCACTGGCCGACATCGCGGCCGTGGAGTGGCATCCCGCGGTGGGCCTGGAGAACGGCTGCCTCCGCTTCACCGTGAAGAACGCCCCCACGAAGGCCCCGCCGAAGTACGACCCCAACGCCGTGGAGTTGTGGGGCTTCAAGAAGGACCCGCTGATGGCCTTGGTCGCGGCGGCCGTACAGGCCCGGCTCCCGCATGGGGCAGCGGCCCCCGTCCCGGATGTACGGCAGGACGGACCGCAAGCCCCGAGGCAGCTCGTACCCGCCCCCGAGAACGACCATGACGCCCTGCTGCGCCGCCTGCGCGAGCTCGGCGAGCTGCACCGCGGCGGTGTGCTGACGGACGACGAGTTCACCATGGCCAAACAGGCGGTCCTCAAGAACTTGTGAGGACCGCCTGCGGATGTGTGTGCCGCGTAATCCAGGCTGCACGCGCGGGCTACTTGGCCTTGCGAGCCACCGTGAAGTGGTCGATGCGGTCACCGGTCTCGGCGATGCCGGAGACCGTCAGCTTGGCGTAGCGGCCCTTCGGCGCGGGCTCGACGTCCACGCGCAGGAAGGAGTAGTTGAGGTAGCGCACCCGGGACCAGGCGACGGTCTCGTTCTGCTTGCCGTCCTTGAGGTTGATGAACGAGGCCACGGAGTCCACCTCGTGCTCGTGGCCCTCGTACGAGTCCGGGGCGGTGAAGGCGTACAGGCTGCGGCCCGCCGCACCCGCCGTCACGTACACGACGCCCTCGGTCTCGGGGTACGCCGTACCGCCGATCGGCAGCTTCTTGGCGACCTCGTTGCCCTTGATGACGTCCGTGCGCTCGTACTGGTGGTTGTGGCCGTTGATCACCAGGTCGACGGTGTACTTCTCGAACAGCGGCACCCACTCCTGGCGCACACCGCCCTCCGAGGCGTGGGCGGTGGAGGTGCAGTAGGCGCAGTGGTGGAAGAAGACGACGATGAAGTCGATGTCGTCCGACGCCCGGAACTTCTTCAGCTGGGCCTCGAACCACGTGGTCTGGGTACCGCCGGAGATGCCGAGGTTGGCCGGGATCTCGAAGGAGACGTCGTTGGGGTCCAGCGAGATGATCGCCGTGTTGCCGTAGACGAAGGAGTAGACGCCCGGCAGGTTCTTCTTGTCGGGGCCGTTGTCGGGGAGCGTGAAGCGGGCTTCCTCGCCGCCGTAGCCGTTCGGCGAGTACCAGGCCTCCATGTCGTGGTTGCCGTACGACACCATCCACGGGATCTGCTTGGCGACCGACTCGGTCTGGTACAGGAACTGGTCCCATACGCGCGCGTCGAAGCCGGTGTCGGCGGTCTTGCCCGCGCCTGACGGGTCGGCGTAGGCGATGTCGCCGGCGTGCAGGTGGAAGGACGGGTTCTGGCCGAGGATCAGGCTGTCGTTGGCGAGACCGTGGTAGCTGACGCCCTGGTCGCCGAAGGCCGTGAAGGTGAAGGGCTCGGTGCCCGCGGGGGCGGTGGTGAAGGTGCCGAGGGTGCCGAGCAGGTGCGGCTCGGCCGGGTCGAAGCCCGCGTGGCCGACGCCGTAGTAGTACGTCTTGCCCGGACGCAGGTTCGTGAGCTTGGCGTGCAGGTAGTACTGCGTGTGGTCGGCGCTCGCGCCGACACCGGCCGGGGTGTACAGGGTGCGTACCTCGGCCTCGATCTTGCGGGAGAGGTCCCAGGGCTGGGCGCCGATCCGGATGAAGGGGTTCTGCACCGCGACCGGGACCTGCCAGGAGACGGTGATCTCCGTGCGCGGGTCGTTGCCGTAGGCCAGGTGGCGGCCGAAGGGAGCGACGAGGGCGCCGTCGACCGTCTCGGTGGCGGAGGCGGTGCGCTGCGTCGGGACGGCGGCCTGGGCCGTGGCGCCGGGTACGAAAGCGCCGCCCGCGACGGCACCCAGCGTGACGGCGCCGCCCCTGATCATCGAGCGCCGCGAGAACTTGGCGCGCAGATACTCATACTGCTCGGCCATGCTCATACGCTCGGCCAGCTTCTCGGGTACTCCCATACGAGGAATGTCCATGACGCCTGAACATCGTCTTCATAGGAAACGTGGCGCAGGACACAGGATGGACAGCGCGCGAACAGCGACCCATGAGAGTTTCAACATGTCGCTGCCCGATATCGGGCAGAATTCTTGCGAAACCGCCCCCAGTACCCCAAGATCTACCGGGTGCACGACGAACTTGTTGATCATCTGACGCGGTCCACGCCCCTCAACCGGGGCGAGGCGCTGCGCGTGGTCCAGGACGTGCTCGCCTACTTCGACGAGACGACCGAGGAATACGTTCGTCGCCGCCACCGTGAGCTGCAGGCACAGGGCCTGGTGAACGCGGCGATCTTCGAACAGATCGGGGCGGACCTGAAGTACCGCGCGGTGGCACCGCCGGAGCTCTCGCTCCGGCAGCTGCGGCGCATCGTCTACGGCTGACACCGTCACACGATCGGCGCGCGGACGACAACTACATCGACCACGGGGAAACAGAGGGACGGCTTATATGTGCGGAATCGTCGGATACATCGGGAAACGTGACGTGGCGCCGCTGCTGCTCGAGGGCCTGCAGCGGCTGGAGTACCGGGGATACGACTCGGCGGGCATCGTCGTGACGGCTCCCAGGACCGCCGGCCTGAAGATGGTCAAGGCCAAGGGCCGCGTCCGCGACCTGGAGGCCAAGGTCCCGGCCCGCTTCAAGGGCACGGTCGGCATCGCCCACACCCGCTGGGCCACGCACGGCGCCCCGTCCGACGAGAACGCGCACCCCCACATGGACGCCGAGGGCAAGGTCGCCGTCGTCCACAACGGCATCATCGACAACGCCGCCGAGCTGCGCGCCAAGCTGACCGCCGACGGTGTGGAGTTCCTCTCCGAGACCGACACCGAGGTCGTGACGCACCTCATCGCCCGCTCCCAGGCCGAGAAGCTCGAGGACAAGGTCCGCGACGCCCTGCGCCTGATCGAGGGCACGTACGGCATCGCCGTGCTGCACGCCGACTTCTCCGACCGCATCGTGGTGGCCCGCAACGGCTCCCCGGTCGTGCTCGGCATCGGCGAGAAGGAGATGTTCGTCGCATCGGACGTCGCCGCCCTCGTCGCCCACACCCGCCAGATCGTCACCCTCGACGACGGCGAGATGGCGACGCTGAAGGCCGACGACTTCCGCACGTACACCACCGAGGGCACCCGCACGACCTCCTCGCCGACCACCGTCGAGTGGGAGGCCGAGTCGTACGACATGGGCGGCCACGACACGTACATGCACAAGGAGATCCACGAGCAGGTCGACGCCGTGGACCGGGTGCTGCGCGGTCGTATCGACGACCGGTTCTCCACCGTGCACCTCGGCGGCCTCAACCTCGACGCCCGCGAGGCGCGCCAGATCCGCCGCGTGAAGATCCTCGGCTGCGGCACCTCGTACCACGCGGGCATGATCGGCGCCCAGATGATCGAGGAGCTGGCCCGTATCCCCGCCGACGCCGAGCCGGCCTCCGAGTTCCGCTACCGCAACGCGGTCGTCGACCCCGACACCCTGTACATCGCGGTCTCCCAGTCCGGTGAGACGTACGACGTGCTGGCCGCCGTGCAGGAGCTCAAGCGCAAGGGCGCCCGTGTCCTCGGCGTCGTGAACGTGGTCGGCTCCGCCATCGCCCGCGAGGCCGACGGCGGCATGTACGTGCACGCGGGCCCCGAGGTCTGCGTCGTCTCCACCAAGTGCTTCACCAACACGACGGTCGCCTTCGCGCTGCTCGCCCTGCACCTCGGCCGCACCCGCGACCTGTCGGTGGCCGACGGCAAGCGGATCATCGCGGGCCTGCGCAAGCTGCCCGCGCAGCTCGCCGAGATCCTCGAGCAGGAGGAGGAGATCAAGAAGCTGGCCGACGAGTACGCCGACGCCAAGTCGATGCTGTTCATCGGACGTGTGCGCGGCTACCCGGTGGCCCGTGAGGCCTCCCTGAAGCTCAAGGAGGTCTCGTACATCCACGCCGAGGCCTACCCCGCCTCGGAGTTGAAGCACGGCCCGCTCGCGCTCATCGAGCCCGCGCTGCCGACCGTCGCGATCGTCCCCGACGACGACCTGCTGGAGAAGAACCGCGCCGCGCTGGAGGAGATCAAGGCCCGCAGCGGCCCCATCCTCGCGGTCGCGCACCAGGAGCAGGAGAAGGCCGACCGCACCATCGTGGTCCCGAAGAACGAGGACGAGCTCGACCCGATCCTCATGGGCATCCCGCTCCAACTGCTCGCGTACCACACGGCGTTGGCGCTGGGCCGGGACATCGACAAGCCGCGGAACCTCGCCAAGTCGGTGACGGTGGAGTAGTCACGTACCCGCGAAACGACCCCCTGTGTGTGCCACCAGCACACAGGGGGTCGTTCCTTTTGGGAAGCCGGGGCTGCCCGATCCCCGGCCTACGGCTGCCTCAGCCGGTGGCCGTCACCCCCCGGCCGGCAGCGCGCCGCGGAAGCGATGTGGGCCAGTGGGCCAGGGCCGCCGTCGCCCCGTACCAGGCGGCTGCGCCCGCCACCACGGCGAACCAGCCGCCGGCCTTGGCGAGGGCGTCATTGCCCGCGAAGGCCGCGATGGCGAGCAGGAGGAGGGAGACGAAGAACAGCCCGTACATGCCCTGGGTGAGCTTGCCGCCGCCCGCGGCACCCAGCGTCAGGCTCAGCGCGACGAGCGCGAACAGAAGCATGAACAGCCCCGCCGCGTTGTCGGAGACCCGGTCGCCTGCCGTGAGTCCCCAGGTGAACCAGAGTGCGCCGAGGACCGAGAACGCCGTGCCGGTGGCCGCGTCGCGGTCGCGGAAGGCCAGCAGGCCCGCGACGAAGAGGGCGACGCCGCCCACATAGGTGGCCAGGGACACGGCGTCGGACGCCGTCACGCCGTCGATCACATCGGCATGTCCGAGGCCGAAGGCCAACAGGGTGAGACCGAGGGCGAGATGGCCGAGAGTCGAGATGCTGCTTCCCGAAGAGACGTCATTGTCCACAACGGGCTCCCTTCATGTGCAGTTGTGCTGCGTGACGCCGGCCCGATGCGGTGTGGGCCCGGCGACCGGTATGTACCCTTCACAAGGGCACAAATCACCTCTGCGCATGAGTGGATTTCCCAGCGGACGAGCGGAGGTTGACACCGCTCGCGCCGCATCCCACCTGGGACGAAGGGAAGTTACGGAATGACGATGACGGGGCGCTGTGCGCGCTTCGCAAGCCGTCCCGCCACGGAGCCGAAGATGCGGCCGACGATGCCGTGCGTGGAGCCGACGACGATCGCGTCCGCCTCGTACTCCTGGCCGACCTCTTCGAGCTCGTGGCAGATGTCGCCGCCGCGCTCGACGAGGATCCAGGGCACCTCGGCGAGATAGTCCGCACAGGCGAGCTCGAGGCCGAGCACCTCGGTGCGGTGGTCCGGGACGTCGACGAAGACCGGGGGCTCGCAGCCGGCCCACACCGTGGTCGGCAGCCGGTTGGCGACGTGCACGATGATCAGGCCGGAGCCGGAGCGACGGGCCATGCCGATCGCATACGCAAGGGCCCGCTCGCTCGAGGTCGAACCGTCGAAGCCGACGACGACGCCGTGCTTGAAGGCGGGATCGCAGGGGTGTCGTGTTTCCTCTGCCGCGAGGGGATCGACCGTGTGATCGGCGACCTGCCTCTTGCGGTCCGCGGGATCGAAGAATTCGTGACCGGCCATGGGTGTCTCGGCGAAGGGAGTCCTCTTGGGAGGGTCGGCTGTCAAGGATGTGCGAGGCGGGACGGTGGTTGGCGCCGGAGCTGTGTCCGGGAATCATCTTCCCAACCCCATACCCCCAAGGGTACGGCGGCACTCCTCTCCTGCCCAGACCACGCCGACCTCGCGACGGCGTTCCCCGGAGCATGCATGAGCCGCGCCCGTATGGCAATGGTTGCTGTCCCGTACAGCCGCTTGTCCGTCATGTGGCGGACAGGCGTCCATCTGGTTGCGGGAGTCGTTCCTCCCCCAGCTACCGCCATGGGGGAGGGTGGGCCCAGGGGGCGCACCACCGCGCTCCTCACACAGGCCAAAACACGCCGGTGAACTTCCGGTCAGCCGCACGCGCCCCCACCACTTTTCGGCCAACTTCGCCCACACCGACCCTCCTTGGCCGAACCACTCCCCAACCCCCTTTCCACCAGGGCCGAAAGCCCCCCGGAGGGGCTCCGCACCCTACGGGGACCGGCCATGGAGCCTGTGCACACTTCCCTGCCCGCTCCCGGAATGCAACGCTTCGTGATCGAATGCTTCACGCCAAGTTGCCATGTCGACATAGCGGCGGATGTAGAACTGGTCACGCCGGCACCACGGGACACAGTAGATTCGATCATGACTGTCTTACGGCGGGGGACACGTGCAGGACCGAGGGGAAACGTGCAGGAGCGACAAGCCCGACACGAACAAGGAGCCGCGACCACCGAGGGGGGCTTAGCAGCATGAGCCACGACTCCACTGCCGCACCGGAGGGTGCAGCCCGGAAGCTCTCCGGGCGCCGCCGCAAGGAGATCGTCGCGGTGCTGCTGTTCAGCGGCGGACCCATCTTTGAGAGTTCCATTCCGCTTTCGGTGTTCGGGATCGACCGCCAGGACGCCGGAGTGCCCCGCTACCGCCTGCTGGTGTGCGCCGGCGAGGAGGGACCGCTGCGCACGACGGGCGGTCTCGAACTCACCGCGCCGTACGGCCTGGAGGCGATCTCGCGGGCGGGCACCGTGGTGGTGCCGGCCTGGAGGTCGATCACCTCGCCGCCGCCCGAGGATGCCCTGGAGGCGCTGCGCCGGGCCCACGAGGAGGGAGCCCGCATCGTCGGGCTGTGCACCGGGGCGTTCGTGCTGGCCGCCGCCGGCCTCCTGGACGGCCGCCCGGCGACGACGCACTGGATGTACGCGCCGACGCTGGCCAAGCGCTACCCGTCCGTCCACGTGGACCCGCGGGAGCTCTTCGTCGACGACGGCGACGTGCTCACCTCCGCGGGCACGGCGGCCGGCATCGACCTGTGCCTGCACATCGTGCGCACGGACCACGGCAACGAGGCCGCGGGCGCGCTGGCCCGCCGCCTGGTCGTACCGCCGCGCCGCAGCGGCGGCCAGGAGCGCTACCTCGACCGGTCTTTACCGGAGGAGATCGGCGCCGACCCGCTCGCCGAGGTCGTCGCCTGGGCGCTTGAGCACCTCCACGAGCAGTTCGACGTGGAGACCCTGGCCGCGCGCGCGTACATGAGCCGTCGGACCTTCGACCGCAGGTTCCGCTCGCTCACCGGGAGCGCTCCCCTGCAGTGGCTGATCACCCAGCGCGTGCTGCAGGCGCAGCGGCTGCTCGAGACCTCCGACTACTCGGTCGACGAGGTCGCGGGCCGCTGCGGCTTCCGTTCGCCCGTGGCGCTGCGCGGCCACTTCCGGCGCCAGCTCGGCTCGTCCCCGGCCGCCTACCGGGCCGCGTACCGGGCCCGCAGGCCGGGGGCCGAGAAGCCCGCGGACGCCGGGACCTCCGCCGCTGCCGAGACCCCGATGCCGCCGCAGACCAGGCGCACCGCCGCGGGGAACGGCCTGGGACCGGCCGAGCAGGGACCCGCGGAGACGGGCAAGCCCAGCTCGGATACGTACGCATCCGCTCGCCCGAGTCTGCCCGGCCCGCGGAGCGCGCCGTAGGGTAAGACACATGAACGATCGCATGGTGTGGATCGACTGCGAGATGACCGGGCTCTCGCTGGCGAACGACGCGCTCATCGAGGTGGCCGCCCTGGTCACCGACTCTGAGCTGAACGTGCTCGGCGAAGGGGTGGACATCGTGATCCGCCCGCCGGACGCGGCGCTGGAGACCATGCCCGAGGTGGTGCGGCAGATGCACACCACCTCGGGCCTCCTCGACGAGCTGGCGGGCGGCACGACGCTCGCCGACGCCGAGGAGCAGGTCCTGGCCTACGTACGTGAGCACGTCAAGGAACCCGGGAAGGCCCCACTGTGCGGAAACTCGGTCGGCACCGACCGCGGCTTCCTGCTGCGGGACATGCCGCTCGTGGAGGAGTACCTCCACTACCGGATCGTCGACGTGTCCTCGGTGAAGGAGCTGGCCCGCCGCTGGTATCCGCGGGCGTACTTCAACAGTCCCGAGAAGAACGGCAACCACCGGGCGCTCGCCGACATCCGCGAGTCCATCGCCGAGCTGCGCTACTACCGTGAGGCGATCTTCGTGCCCCAGCCCGGGCCGGACTCGGAGACCGCGAAGACCATCGCGCTCCGGCACGTCCTGCCCGCCGAAGGGGCCCCTGCCACCCCCCGGCAGTAGGGCGCCGGGAAAGGCTGGCGCGAGCACCGCTCAGAACCCTGTACACTTTTTCTCGGCCGGTCAGGGAATCCTCACGGAGAACCACCGGTCGTGGTGGGTGTAGCTCAGCTGGTAGAGCACCTGGTTGTGGTCCAGGATGTCGCGGGTTCGAGTCCCGTCACTCACCCTGATTGATCAAGGCCCGACCTGCGAGAGCAGGTCGGGCCTTCTTCGTGTGCGAGTGCGCGAGCAGGCCGGGGCGCGTGTTCAGCCCGCGGTTCCCGGTTTGGTGCCCCACACATAGATGCGGTCGCCCGTGCGCAGCAGGTTCCACAGGGCCTTCGCATCCGCGAGGGAGAGGTTGACGCACCCGGCCGACCCGCCGCCGTCGTAAAGGGAGCCGGGGTGACCGTGCAGGGCCTGCCCCCTGTCGAAGAACTGGGAGTACGGCATGGGCGCATTGCCGTAGAGCGTGGATCTGTGGTCGCGGTGGCGCCAGTAGATCCGGTGCCAGCCCGGTCTGGTCTCCTGGCTGTCGCGCCCCGTACGGATGGGCACCGGGCCGAAGCGCACCTTCCTTGCCACCTGCACCCACAGCAGCTGCCGGGTCAGATCGACACAGGTCACCCGGTAGGGGCGGACCGGGCAGGCGCCGGCGGCGTCGGGCTGGGGCCGGGCCTGGAGGGCGAGGAGCGTCCGGTACGTGGCCAGGTCCGCGTAGCCACGGGCGGGGCTGATGCGGTGCCCGGCCTGGAACCCGCGGATCGCCGCACAGTCCGCCGGGGACTGGACACCGTCCACAGGCCGCTTCAGGTACTGCTCCAGCTGGCGCTGATACGGGCCTGTCGGCGCCGTACAGGCCGGTGGGGCGCCGGGTGCCGCGGCCTGCGCCGCCGCGGCCGTGGACAGGGCCAGGGCCGCGGCGGCCACGAGCACGGTCAGGCGGGACACAGCGGGCAGAGCCCAGCGCACGGCTGGTCCCGCGTGCGGTCTCGTACTGCCCATGGGCCTCCCGCCTACTTGCCCTTGCCCGGCTCGCCCCGGCGGTTGCCGAGCCGGACCGTGATGCCCTGCGCGGCGTTCCGGCGGGTGAGGGCGTGCGGACCGCTCACCGGAGTGCGCGGCAGCACATAGCCCTCGGGGACGGCGGTCTCGCGCAGGTAGTACGCGCCGAGCCGCAGACCGGTGAAGGAACAGCCGCCCGCGCCGTCGGTGGCGCACCCCGCCCCGAACCGGGTGTCCGGGCGCCGGCCGGAGGTCTGCAGCCCGCGCACACCGTTGGTCTCGCGCCACAGCTCGAAGACGGCGCCCGCCAGCGGGCGGCCGTTCTTGGCGTCCGTCTTCCGCACCCGGATCGTGCCGGTGACGGGCGGCGGCTGCGGGACACGCGTGTTCTCCGCGACCACCTCGACTCCGTCCTCGGCGTTGTCCGCGGTGAGCTCCAGCGGCCCGAGGACATCGGGGCCGGCAGATGTGTAGCCCTCCGGCGCGGCCGTCTCGCGCCAGTAATAGGTGCCGAAGTCGACCGTCTGGCGGCACTCGCCCGTGGCGTCGGTGGTGCAGACGTCGCCGACCTGCTCGTCCGGCGTGGGCCCGCCCGTCTGGAGGCCCGCGGTGCCGTTGGTCTCGCGCCACAGCTCGAAGCTGGCGCCGGGCAGCGGGGCGCCGGTCGCGGCATCCGTCTTGCGTACCCGCACCTTTCCGGTGAGCAGGACGTCCGAGCAGTCCGGCAGGTCCCCGTTGAACGGGTAGGCGTGGAACTCCTCGCCTCCGCCGCCGGGCGCACTGGTGTGGAGCAGGGAGCCCATGGCGAAGAACCGGCCGTTGATGCTGGGCATCGAGACCGTGGTCAGCGAGGACTGCTCGCCCACCAGCACGCTGCCCTGGAACTTCCCGTTCCCCTGCAGGTTCACGGTCTCGGCGTCGGGAAAGTTCCACAGCAGCCGGTCGCGCAGGGCGTTCCACGGGTCCGTGTCGTCGAGGCCGCCGCTGAAGGTACTGATGGTCCGCTCGTCTCCGAAGACGTTCACCAGGATCGTCGCGTCGTCCGGGATGTTTGTGAAGGCAATGGCCTGCTGGGCGCCTGCGATGCCGGTCAGATCGAAGTCGACGTCGAACACCTGGAGCGAGGACACGCCGTCCCCGATGAAGGTGGTCTGCGCCGATGTGTGGACGACCGTGCCCGTCTCCGGCCGGGGTGCACCGTCCACCCACGCATAGCACTGGCTGGCGTTCGTGAGTTCGTCGCGCAGCGGCACGTACGGAGTGACGGCGTTCGCGTCTCTGACGACGCTGCCGGTGACATGACCGGTAACCGTGCCCGCGTGCCGGACGACTCCGCCGTCGGCGAGCAGCGTCTGTCCGGCGGCGACGGTGATGTCGCCGCCGGTGGCCAGGAAGTCCGCGCCGTCCTCGGGCGGCACGCGGGACCCCACACCCGCGATCCCGACGTTGTAGGTGGCGCTGCCGCCCGAACCCTTTGCCATGTCGAAGTCGTCCAGGACGACGATCCGCCCCTCCGCCTCGGCCACCTGGCCGCGCACCCGGAAGTCGTCTCCGACGAGGACGTTGACGCCGTTGTCCCGGCCCGCGAACGGGCCGTTGTTGACCGGCGGAAACGGGTCGGGGCAGTCACCCGGGACGCACGGGCCCAGACCGCCGGGCAGCGGCGCCGCCTGGGCCGGTACGGCAGCCGGTCCCACAACCAGAACCGGGACCACGGTCGTCACGACAGCACATGCCAGGCCCATGCTCCGCACCCTGGAAAGGACGGTGCGGAATCGGCCCGTGCCCGAGTCAGCGCGGGAGCACATTGCAGCGGGCCAGAAGGTACGAGCCCGGCGACCCGGTCCCCTGGAGACCGGCCCAGGGCGCACCGCTCACGCTGAACCACGCCGACGGGCTGTACACGGCGAGGGGCTGGCCTTCCCTGGCCGGGCGCCCGGTTCCGCTGCGCTCGTACACCAGCAGGGTGCCGTTCGCGCCCGTCGCGTAGCAGTAGGCGGAGGTTCCGCCGCCCTGATCAGCGTATTCAAGACATTCGCCATTTGTGAATCTGATGCGAACAGTCATGGCGAAAACCGTAGATCACCGACATATCAGACTCCGGTTGATCCATTCGGCGCCTAAAGCGAACACCTGATCAAGAGCACACCCGCGCGGGCACCTTGCTCTTCCACGCGCCCCTGCACGCCGTCCTGGCGCGCCGCTCAGGACGAGGCCCGCTCCACCAGCTTCGTCGGCAGGACGACCTGCTGGCGGTCCAGGCCCCGGGACGCGGCCGGGCGGGGGTCCGCGATCTCGGCGAGCAGGAGATCGATCATCGCCCGGCCCATCTCCTCGACCGGCTGCCGCACACTCGTCAGCGGCGGATCCATATGCCGGGCGATCGCCGAGTCGTCGAAGCCGACCAGGGCCACGTCGTCGGGGATGCGGCGGCCCGCCTCGCGCAGCACCTGGCGCGCGCCGGCCGCCATCACGTCGGAGCCCGCGAACACCGCGTCCAGGCCGGGACGCCGCCGCAGCAGCTCCTCCATCGCGCGGCGGCCGCCCTCCTCGGTGAAGTCGCCCGCCACGATCAGGTCCTCGTCCACCTCGAGGCCCGCGTCCCGCAGTCCGTCCCGATAGCCGTCGACACGGCGCCGCGCACCGTAGACGTCGAGAGGCCCGGTGATGGTTCCTATCACCGAGCGGCCGCGCGCCAGCAGGTGCTCGACGGCCGAGCGCGCCCCGGCGTAGTTGTCCGAGTCGACCGACGGCAGGCTCTCATCGACGGACCGCGGGCCGCTGATCACGGCCGGGATCTCCAACTGCGCCAGCATGTCGGGCAGCGGGTCGTCGGCGTGCACGGAGACCAGCAGCACCCCGTCCACCCGATGCGCGGCCAGGTACTGGGCCAGCCTCCGGCGCTCCCGGTCGCTGCCCGCGAAGATCAGCAGCAGCTGCATCTCGGTCTCGGCGAGCTGTGAGCCGACACCGCGCAGCACCTCCGAGAAGTACGGCTCCGCGAAGAACCGCGTCTCGGGTTCGGGCACCACCAGGGCGATGGCGTCGGTACGGTTGGCGGCGAGCGCCCGTGCCGCCGTGTTCGGCACATAACCGAGCTCCGCGACGGCGGCCTCGACCGCCTCGCGGGTCGCGTCGCTGACTCGGGGCGACCCGTTGATCACCCGGGAGACCGTGCCGCGGCCGACGCCCGCGCGCGCGGCGACCTCTTCCAGAGTCGGACGCCGGCCACCCCGGCTCCGCGCTCCGTGCGCTGCCATTGCCGCCTCCCGTTCACCGTGCCAGGCCAGGAATCTAACAGCCCGGCCTGCGACCGGGCAGACGATCTCCGACCAGGGGCCCGCGACCCGGCCTCGGACGCCCGGCTCACGGCGCCCAGGCGCCCGGCAGTCCGATACCTAACAGCCCGATAACTGAAGACATATCTCGCCGTCCGGTCCCTTGACACCCCCGCGCCGAGCGACGACCCTTCAACACATCACTTGTGGGAGCGCTCCCACAACACTGAGCACCTACACATCCCGCACGTTCCCCGCCCGAGCCGCAGCGTGAACTAACGGGCCCAACAGTGCAGTTGGCCGGGGGGTCGACACGTCAGGGCAACAGGAGGACGCACATGCGCACGAGTACCCGCGGGTCCCACCGAATGGTGGCCCTCGCGGCCGTGGCCGCACTCGCTACGGGGCTGCTGGCCGGCTGCGCCGAGGACTCGGACGACGGTTCGTCGGACTCTTCGGGAGGCAGCGGAGGCAACGCGAAGGGCAACATCACGCTCACGGTCGGCACCTTCGGCACCTTCGGCTACAAGCAGGCCGGTCTGTACGACGAGTACATGAAGCTGCACCCGGACATCAACATCAAGGAGAACGTCACCACCCGCACCGACGTGTACTGGCCCAAGACGCTCACCCGTCTGCAGGCCGGTTCGGGTACCGACGACGTCCAGGCGATCGAGGTCGGCAACATCACCGAGGCCGTGCAGACGCAGGCCGACAAGTTCGTCGACCTCGGCAAAGAGGTCGACAAGTCCCAGTGGCTGGACTGGAAGGTGGCGCAGGCCACCACCAAGGACGGCAAGACGATCGGGCTCGGCACCGACGTCGGCCCGATGGCCATCTGCTACCGCAAGGACCTGTTCGAGAAGGCCGGCCTGGAGACGGACCGCACCAAGCTCGCCGAGCAGTGGAAGGGCGACTGGTCCAAGTACGTCGACCTCGGCAAGGAGTACATGAAGAAGGCGCCGAGCGGCACCAAGTACGTCGACTCCGCCTCCTCCATCTACAACGCGGTGATCGGCGGCCAGAGCGAGCGGTACTACGACAAGGACGGCAACGTCATCTGGGACAAGTCCAAGGGCGTGAAGAAGGCCTGGGACGCCGCCATGGACGTGGCGACCAGCGACATGTCGTCGAAGCTGAAGCAGTTCGACAAGCCGTGGGACCAGGCCCTCGCCAACGGCACGTTCGCGACGCTGGCCTGCCCCGCGTGGATGCTCGGCAACATCGAGCAGAAGTCCGGTGACTCCGGCAAGGGCAAGTGGGACGTGGCGGCGGCGCCGACCGCGTCCAACTGGGGCGGTTCGTTCATCGGCGTACCGACGGCGAGCAAGCACCAGAAGGAGGCCATCGCGCTCGCGAAGTGGCTGACCGCGCCCGAGCAGCAGGCGAAGGTCTTCGCCAAGCAGGCGAGCTTCCCCTCCACCCCGTCGGCGTACGCGAGCCTGAAGCCGCTGGCCGACACCACCGCGTACTTCTCCGGCGCGCCGCTCACCCAGATCTTCTCCGACTCGGCGAAGACCATCCCGACGCAGATCTTCGGCGTCAAGGACCAGCCGATCCTCACCGCGCTCACCGACGTCGGCATCCTGCAGGTCGAGCAGAAGGGCAAGACCCCGGCCCAGGGCTGGGACGCGGCCACCAAGGAGATCAAGGACGTGCTCGGCCAGTGACCAGCTCCGATCAGGCTCTCGCGCATTCTGCGTCGAGCGCCGACGCCGCGCCCGGCACACAGCCGGGCGCGGCCCGGGGCGCTCACGGTCGCGGTACGCCGCCCCCGGACCCGAACTCCTGGCGCAGGCGGCTGTACCGCTGGGACATGAAGGCGTCGCCGTACGCGTTCATCGCCCCCTTCTTCATCATCTTCGGGGCCTTCTCGCTCGTACCGCTGCTGTACACGGCCTGGTACTCGCTGCACAACGTGCAGCTGTCCGCCCTGGACCACCAGACCTGGGCGGGCCTGGACAACTACACGAACCTGTTGTCCTCGGACTTCTTCTGGAACGCCCTGAAGAACACCTTCACCATCGGCCTGATCTCGACGGTGCCCCAGCTGCTCATGGCGATCGGGCTCGCCCACCTGCTCAACTACCGCCTGCGCGGCTCGACCGTCTGGCGGGTCGTGATGCTCACCCCGTACGCCACCTCGGTGGCGGCGGCGACCCTCGTCTTCACGCTGCTGTACTCCTGGGACGGCGGCATGATCAACTGGCTGCTCCACTTCGTCGGGGTCGACCCGGTCAACTGGCGTGAGTCCACCTGGGGTTCGCAGTTCGCCGTCTCCTCGATCGTGATCTGGCGGTGGACCGGCTACAACGCGCTGATCTACCTCGCGGCGATGCAGGCGATCCCCGCCGACCTCTACGAGTCGGCGGCACTCGACGGCGCGGGCCGCTGGCAGCAGTTCCGCCATGTGACGATCCCGATGCTCCGGCCGACGATCCTGTTCACGGTGGTCGTCTCCACGATCGGCGCGACGCAGCTGTTCGGTGAGGTGCTCCTGTTCGGCGGGCTCAGCGGCTCGAAGGGCGGCTCCGAGCACCAGTACCAGACGCTCGGCCTGTACATGTACGACCAGGGCTGGATCATCGGCAACCTCGGCAAGGCGTCCGCGATCGCCTGGTCGATGTTCCTGATCCTGCTGATCGTCGCCGCGATCAACTTGCTGATCACCCGACGGCTGAGGAAGTCCCAATGACCACAAGTGAACTGACGCTCCCCCAGACGAAAGTGAAGGGCGAGGGGGGCCGGGGCTCCGGACGCCGCCGGGTGCTCGGCGCGGGCAAGCAGCTGCACGCAGGTCCGGTCACCTATGCCGTCCTGATCGTCTTCGCGCTGGTCTCGCTGGCTCCGCTGGTGTGGACGGCCATCGCGGCCTCGCGCAACAACGAGCGGCTCGCGCAGACACCGCCACCGCTGTGGTTCGGCGGGAACCTGTTCAAGAACCTCGAGGCCGCGTGGGACCAGGCCGCGCTCGGCACCGCGATGCTCAACTCCACGATCGTCGCCGGGACCATCACGATCGGCACGGTCCTGTTCTCCACGCTCGCCGGGTTCGCCTTCGCCAAGCTGCGGTTCAGGTTCTCCGGTCTCCTGCTGCTGCTGACCATCGGCACGATGATGATCCCGCCGCAGTTGGCCGTCGTACCGCTGTACCTGTGGATGAGTGACCTCGGCTGGTCCAACCAGCTGCAGACCGTCATCCTGCCGACGCTGTGCACCGCCTTCGGCACGTTCTTCATGCGGCAGTACCTGCTGCAGGCGCTGCCCACGGAGCTGATCGAGGCGGCGCGCGTCGACGGCGCGACCAGCCTGCGCGTCGTGTGGCACGTCGTCTTCCCGGCGGCACGGCCGGCGATGGCGGTCCTCGGGCTGCTGACCTTCGTGATGGCCTGGAACGACTTCCTCTGGCCGATCATCGCGCTCACCCAGCAGAACCCGACCGTGCAGGTCGCGCTGAACTCCCTCGGCACCGGCTACGTCCCGGACCAGGCGGTGATCATGGCGGGCGCGCTGCTCGGCACGCTGCCGCTGCTGATCGCCTTCCTCCTGTTCGGCAAGCAGATCGTCGGCGGCATCATGCAGGGCGCCATCAAGGGCTGACGTCCGTACGGGGCCGGCTTCCGTCACGGACCGGCCCCCGTACGGCCGGCTTCCGTCACGGACCGGCCCCCGTACGACCGGCCTCCGTCACGGACCGCCTCGCGAACGAAACGGGCGCCCGTGTCACTGACGTCGGGTCACCCGTCGCCCCGGCCCGCTCGCCCCTGCCATGTTCACGTTGTTCAGTTCACCTGTCTTCCGCCTCCCCCTCCTCCGCCAAGCCCCACCCCCAAGAACCCCCCTCCCCCGGATTCCTTCCGGTTCCCTTCCTCCATCCCTTCCGTCCGGTCTCACACGACCTTCCCATGGGAGCGCTTCCATGCCTGATCACCTGTCCTTCCCGCCCGCCTTCCTCTGGGGAGCCGCCACCTCGGCGTACCAGATCGAAGGAGCGGTGCGGGAAGACGGCCGCACCCCCTCGATCTGGGACACCTTCTGCCACACCCCGGGCAAGGTGAGCGGCGGCGACACCGGTGACAACGCTGTCGACCACTACCACCGCTACCGCGACGACGTCGCCCTCATGGCGGAGCTCGGCCTCACCGCGTACCGCTTCTCGGTGTCCTGGCCGCGTGTGCAGCCGACCGGTCGCGGTCCCGCCGTCCAGCGCGGCCTGGACTTCTACCGGCGCCTCGTCGACGAGCTGCTCGCGCACGGCATCAAGCCGGCCGTCACCCTCTACCACTGGGACCTGCCCCAGGAGCTGGAGGACGCGGGCGGCTGGCCTGAGCGCGAGACGGCGTACCGTTTCGCCGAGTACGCGGAGATCGTGGGCGAAGCCCTCGGCGACCGGGTCGAGCAATGGATCACGCTCAACGAGCCGTGGTGCAGCGCCTTCCTCGGCTACTGCTCCGGGGTGCACGCCCCCGGGCGCACGGACCCGGCTGCCTCCCTGCGTGCCGCCCACCACCTCAACCTGGCCCACGGCCTGGGCACGTCCGCGCTGCGCAGCGTGATGCCCGCCCGCAACAGCGTCGCGGTGAGCCTCAACTCCTCGGTGCTCAGGGCGTTCTCGGACGCGCCCGAGGACCTGGACGCCAAGCGGCGCATCGACAACCTCGCCAACGGGATCTTCCACGGCCCGATGCTGCACGGCGCCTACCCGGAGACCCTGTTCGCCGACACGGCCCGGCTCACGGACTGGTCGTACGTCCGGCAGGGCGACCTCGCGACGATCCACCAGCCGCTGGACGCGCTCGGCCTCAACTACTACACGCCCACCCTGGTGTCGGCCGCCGAGAACGCCCCCTCCGGGCCGCGCGCGGACGGCCACGGCGTCAGCGAGGCCTCCCCCTGGCCGGCCGCCGACGACGTGGCGTTCCACCAGACCCCCGGCGACCGCACGGAGATGGGCTGGACCATCGACCCCACCGGTCTGCACGACCTGATCATGCGCTACACCCGCGAGGCGCCGGGCCTGCCGATCTACATCACCGAGAACGGCGCGGCCTACGACGACAAGCCGGACCCCGACGGCCGCGTCCACGACCCCGAGCGCATCGCCTATCTGCACGGCCACCTCTCCGCGGTACGCCAGGCCATCACCGACGGCGCCGACGTCCGCGGCTACTACCTCTGGTCGTTGATGGACAACTTCGAGTGGGCATACGGCTACGAGAAGCGGTTCGGCACGGTGTACGTGGACTACACGACGCTGGAGCGCACCCCGAAGTCGAGCGCCCGGTGGTACGGCGAGGTGGCGAAGACGGGGGCGCTGCCGCCTGCCGAGCCGGGCGCCGGAGCGTAGGCCAGGACCCCCGCGAGACGGCGGGGGTACACAGACCGGGGGATGGGAGGAGAGTGCGGCGCGGCGTCGGGGGGCGCCGCGCCGCACACCTCATGCCAGGCACGGGGCCACCCTGCTGGGGCGCCTCGGGCTGCCGCGGGACTGCGCCGTCCTTCGCTCAGCGGAAGACGGACGGCGGCGGCGCAGGTGACGCGACGGCGCTGGCGTCCGTCACCGCGGCAGCTCCCCCGGTGAAGTCGGCCAGGGCCCGCCCGTGCTCGACCCGTCCGGGGTGTGGGTCGCCTGCGGCGCGCCGGGTCAGTTCGGCGACGGGCAGGGGCAGGCCGGAGGCGACGAGGACGGCGTTTCCGAAACGCTTGCCGCGCAGCACCGTCGGGTCGGCGACCAGTGCCAGCTCGGGGAAGACGGCCGCGGCCGTCGCGATCTGGCCGCGCAGATGGGCGAGCGGCGGGCCGTCGGCGAGATTGGCGGCGTACCAGCCGCCCGGTCCGAGGACCCTGCGCACCTCGTGCAGGAACTCGGTGCTGGTGAGGTGCGCGGGGGTTCGGGCGCCGCTGAACACGTCTGCGATCACCACGTCGGCCCAGCCGTCGGGGATCTTGGCGAGCACGGCGCGGGCGTCGGCGGAGCGCACACGGATACGGGCGCCGGGGTCCAACGGAAGTTCACGGCGGACGAGTTGCACGAGGGCCGCGTCGCGCTCGGCGATCTGCTGGGTGGAGCGGGGGCGGGTGGCGGCGACGTACCGGGCGAGGGTGAAGGCGCCCCCGCCGAGATGCACGGCCTGCACCGGCTTTCCCGGCGGCGTGACCAGATCGATGACGTGGCCGAGCCTGCGCTGGTACTCGAAGGCGAGGTACCCGGGGTCGTCGAGATCGACGTGCGACTGCGGCGCCCCGTCGACGAGCAGCGTCCAGGCCCGCACGCGCTCCCGGTCGGGTATCAGCTCGGCGAGCCCGCCGTCGACCTCGGCCACGACGGCCGCCACGGCGTCCCGCCTGCCCCTCGCCTTCTTGTCCTTCACCCTCGCCACCTGCTCATTATCGGGTGCCTGGGGTGTGAGGGCGCACCGGTGCCGCTGAGCGGCCCCGGCCCAGCGGAGCGCTCAGCGGCAGTTGTCCGCCGCGGCGATCATCCGCGCCGCCTCGTCCAGCGCCTCACGGAGCACCTCCGGGTCCGTGACCTGCGCCGTGACCTCCGCGTCGGCCGGATGCACCGAATCGGCCGACTGCGCCACGGCGGGCGGCAGCAGCCAGCGGGTGCCCTCGATGGGCGGTACGGGTGCGGTGGCGATGCCGCGGCCGAAGGTCTGGGTGCAGGCGCTGCCGGGAACGTCCCAGGCGTCCGCGGTGCCGGGCGGCACTAGGAAGCCGAGCACGTCGCAGCCCCCGTCGTGCAGCACGGGACCGACGGCCTCCGAGGCGCCGCGGCGGAGGATGTCGACCGCCTCCAGGCCCTGGCGGGCGGGCACGGTGACCAGGTCGCAGGAGTCTTCTTCGCGTGCCCTCGGCCCCCGGGAAGGGCCTCCGGGCTCGATCCCGCGCGCCGGTGCGCTGCCCTCCGGAGTCGGCCTGTGCTGTGCGGTCGACAGCGACGGACACGGTGCGTGTGCGTTGTTCTCCATTCCGGCCTCCACCACGGAACCCCTCCACGCTCGAGTCACTCGGTTCGGTGCCACGCGGTTCCGGGACCGGGCAGCTCCCTCTCCGCATCGTCCAACGTCCGTGCGGCGTCAACGGCTACGGCACGACACCGCCGCAAAGGATGGCAGTTCATGGCAGATCCCGTATGAGTTATCCGGTTTGTGCTCAAACTGTGCGTGGCGGTGCCGTCACAAGGGGTACGTTCTTGCCCCGCCGGAACACGGGGCAACAGGGGCGGCAGACGTACGGCCCCGGAGTACAACTCCCCCCGGAGTCCGGCACGATGCGTATGAGAGGGCCCGGCCATGGAGTCGTCACCCGCGACCTCGTCGTCACCGTCCCCCCGACGGGATCTCCAACCGAATCGCGCCTTCCGCGAGTTGCGGGGGCAGCGCTCACCGGGCGAGTTCGCCGCAGCCGTACGGCGAGCCGCTCGCGAGATCGGCGAGCGGGTCAGCTGTGACGCGCGGTACATCGGGCGGGTCGAGGCGGGCGAGATCCGCTGCCCCAACTACGCCTACGAGCGGGTGTTCCTGCACATGTTCCCCGGCCGCTCGCTCGCGGACCTGGGGTTCGCCTCTCGCTCCGAGGTACGCGGCCGGGCGCGGGCCCGGTCTGAAGCCCCGGCGGCGGCACCCACGGCCGAGCACCGCAAGAGCAGGCACGAGGAGCTCCGGCACCGCGGCATCCCATACGACGAAATCCCGCACCACCAGAACGAGAACCACAAGGAGAGCGACGTGCAGCGTCGCGCATTCATGACGGGCGGTACGGCCACGGTGGCCACCGTCACCTTCGCACCCTTAGGGCTCGCCAGGGACGGCGTCGCCGCCACGGCAGCCGGCCGGCCGGTCCGCAGCGTCGGGCACGCCGAGGCGAACGCGGTCGAGGAGGCCGTACGCAAGATCCGGCTGCTCGACGACCGGCATGGCGCCGACGGCCTCTACCGCCGCGCCGCGGCACCGCTGCGCGCCGCCTACGCCCTGCTCGACGAGGGCACCGCCCGGCAGGCGACCGCACAGCGACTGCAGGCGGGGGCGGGCGAGCTCGCCATCTCGGTCGGCTGGTTGGCGCACGACTCCGGGCGTTTCGAGGACGCACGCTCGCACTACGCGGAGGCTCTGGCGACCGCGCGGATGTCCGGCGACGCAGCCCTGGAGGCGCACGCCTTCTGCAACACGGCGTTCCTCGCCCGGGACGCGGGCCGTCCCCGCGAGGCGGTGCGCGCGGCTCAGGCGGCGCAGCGCGTGGCCCGCAATCTGGCGTCGCCGCGCCTGCTGTCGCTGCTCGCGCTGCGGGAGGCGGGGGGCTGGGCGGGGCTCGGCGACCGCAGCGGCTGCGAGCGGTCGCTCGCCCGTGCCCAGGCCCTGTTCGACTGCGGCCCCTCGAACGCCGACCCGGAGTGGATGAGCTTCTACGGCGCGGCCGAGCTGGAAGGGCTCGAGGCGCAGTGCTGGTCGGCGCTGGGCGACTGGACCCGCGCGGCCCGCCATGCACGCCGCGCGACCGCGCTGCAGGACCCGCACTTCGCCCGCAACACCGCGCTGTACACGGCGGAACTGGCCGACGATCTGGCCCGGGCGGGCCACCCGGACGAGGCGTCGGCGGCGGGCCTGCACGTACTGGACCTGCTGAACGAGGTCCAGTCGTCCCGCGTCCTGTCGATGCTCGCGACGACGGCTCGCGTGCTCGCCCCGCATCGCAGGGCGCGGGGCGTCTCGACGTTCCTGGAGCGCCACGGCGAGCTGTCGCGCTCGGCGTGACGGGGGCGTCGGGGCGTCGGGGCGTCGGGGCGTCGGGGCGTCGGGAGTATGCGGAGTCCCGGCTCACTCCCCCGCGAGAGCCAGGTGCCCGCTGTCGTTCCACGACTCGATCGCCGGTTCCCCGTACGCCCATCCCAGCACGGACAGCGACGTGGGATTGAGGCGGATGCGTGCCGCGAAGGCGAGGTCGAGGCCGAGCCATCGTGCCCCGATGGATCGCAGGATGTGGCCGTGCGCGAAGACCAGCACGTCACGGTCGGCCGACCTGGCCCACGCGACGACCTCGTCCGCACGGGCGGTCATCTGCGCGAGGGTCTCGCCCTCGGGCACCGCGTCGCGCCAGATCAGCCAGCCGGGCCTGATCGCCTGAATCTCGGCGGGCGTCATGCCCTCGTACGCGCCGTAGTCCCACTCCAGAAGCGCGTCCCAGGTGGTGGCTCGGTCACCGAAGCCGGCCAGTTCGCACGTCTCACGCGCGCGTACCAGCGGGCTGGTGCGCACCTCGGCGTCCGGGAGCCCGTCGAGCGGGGCGCGGTGCAGACGTTCGCCGAGCAGCTTGGCGCCCCGTCGGCCCTCCTCCAGGAGCGGGATGTCCGTCCTGCCGGTGTGCTTCCCGGCCAGTGACCATTCGGTCTGTCCGTGCCGGGCCAGCAGGATGCGCGGTGCCATGGAGGGCCTTTCCGAGATCGAACAGGACAGAGCGGGCGGATTGAGCTGATTTTTCGGGACAAGGACAGGGTCCACCCGCCCCTCAATCATCGCGCACAGGTACGAACGGCCGCGCACGGGTACGGATCAGCGGGCCGGACCTCGTGCGAGCAACCCTCGCAGCGATCTCTGCGTCTTGAAGATCAGGAAGCGTCCCGGTCGGCAACCCTTCGCGTACACGGTTCACATACACCGTAAAGTGGGCGGGTTGCAGTGGGCCGCTGTGGGCGGGGAGGGAGACCATCGGATGGGGCAGACCGACGCACCGGGCGCGAGGACGCCTGGCGCGAGCCGGCCACGCTGGTGGACCGAACTTCCCCTGATCATGCTGGTGTACGGCGCGTACTCGGCGGGCCGGCTGCTCGCCCGCGGTGACGTGTCGACCGCCGTCGACCACGGCCTCGCGATACTCCGCATCGAAAAGGCCCTGCACCTCAACGCCGAACACCCGCTCAACCGTCTCTTCACGGCGGAGCCTTGGCTCGGTGTGCCCGCGGACTTCTGGTACGCGTCGCTGCACTATCTGGTCACGCCCGCGATCCTGGTGTGGATCTTCCGTGCCCGTGCGGTCCACTACCGCGCCGCGCGCACCTGGCTGATGACCTCCACACTCATAGGGCTCGTCGGCTTCACGCTGCTGCCGACCTGCCCGCCAAGGCTGCTGGCGGCGGGCCACGGCTTCGTCGACACGATGGCCCGCTACAGCTCGTACGGCTGGTGGGGCGGCGAGGCGAGCGCGCCGCGCGGCCTGGGCGGCATGACCAACCAGTACGCGGCGATGCCGAGCCTGCACGTCGGATGGGCGCTGTGGTGCGGCGTGATGCTGTGGCGGTACGGCGGCAACCGGCTCACCAAGGTGGCCGGGGTGGCGTATCCGCTGATCACCACCCTCGTGGTGATGGGCACCGCGAACCACTACTTGCTCGACGCGGTCGCGGGAGCGGCTGTGATGGGCGTCGGGCTGCTCCTCGCCCAGCCCGTGATGCGGCTCGCGGGCCTCGTGCGGACCCGGCTGGGGGCGTACCGCGAGCCCGTCGGGGCCGCTGTCCCGGGCGCCTCCCAGGGCGCAGGTTCCCCGATTGTCAGTGCCGGATGCCAGACTTCGGCGGGTGAGCGAATTCCCGGACAGCGCAAGCCGAGCAGAGAGCCGAGTGCCAGCCCCGCCGACACGGAGGACGGCGCTCCGGCACCGGCTCGCTGAGCTGCGCGGCCCCGCCCGGCCGCCGCAGCCGCTCGACGCGCGCGCCCTGGCCGCGCTCGCGGCCAACCCCGGCTGCAAGCGGCGCGCGCTGCTGGACGGCGCGGGGGTGGACAAGGCGGCGCTGGCGAGTGCCCTGGGCTCCCCCTCCTCCTTCGGGCAGTCGCAATTCGCGTTCGTCCGGGGCAACGCCTTCGAGGCGCGCGTCAAGGCCGACGGCGGCGCCGTGCTGCTGCGCCTGGTGCACGAGCGGCTGGACGCCTCCGCCGAGCCACCCGAGCCGGGTGGCACGCGCACCCCGGATCTGTCGGCGGCGGGCCCGGAAGGACGCGCGGCGCGTACGTCGCTGGCGCTGCGCGAGGCGACCGGCGCCGGTGCGTGGACCCTGCTCGACCACCCCATGCTCGCGCTGGACGTCGCGGGCTCCCCCGCCTTCCTCGAGCCGGACGCGGTGGTGGTGCACCCCGACGGCAGCTGGACGGTCGTCGAGATCAAGTCGTTCCCCGTGGTCGACGGCTCGGCGGACGCGGCGAAGGTCGGGGCGGCCGCCCGCCAGTCCGCCGTGTACGTGCTGGCGCTGGAGCAGGTGGCCGCCCGCATGGACCCGGTGCCGCCCGTGCGCCACCGCGTCCTGCTGGTCTGCCCCAAGGACTTCTCGAACCTGCCGACCGCGTCCGCCGTGGACGTCCGCAAGCAGCTGTCGGTGACCCGCCGCCAGCTGACCCGGCTCACCCGCATCGAGGACATCGCGGAGGCCCTGCCCGAGGGCACGAGCTTCGACGTGGAGCGGCCCGCCGACGAGCTGCGCTCCTCGGTCGAATGCGTCCCCGCGGCATACGCACCGGAGTGCCTGTCCGCCTGCGAACTGGCCTTCCACTGCCGCGACCGGGCCCGCGCCGAGGGTGCCGTGACGGCCCTCGGCCGGTCGGTGCGCGGCGAGCTGGGCGCCCTGACCACGGCCGACGCCGTACTCGCAGCCGCCCACGGCACGGCCGGCGACCCTGCGGACCCGGCGGTGGCAGCCCTGCGCAGAGCGGCCGCCCTGCGGGCGGAGGCCTTGGAGGGTGCCCCGTGCTGACGTCGCTCACTCCCGCCCAGGACAGAGCCCCGCGGCAGGCGACGACCCAGCCTGTCCAAGGCGCCCGGCCGGCGCCGCCCGGCAAGGAGGCCCCGTGTCGCTGATCGCCACGCTCGCCCGGCTCGAGGCCATGAGCACCGGGCGCGCCCAGCCCGCGGCCACCGTCCGGCACCGGCATCTGTCCGAGCGTCCGCTCGTCCTCGTGCCGCTCACCACCGCGGGTGAGGCGGGCGCGCCGCTCGGTGCGCTCGTCGGTACGGACCGCGACGCGCCCCGCCTGCTCGTCGTCCCGCAGCCGCGCGACCGCGACCTGCGGTTCGCCTTCCTCGCGGAGCTCGCCGACATCGTCCTGCCCTACATCGACGAGTACGCGGCCGGCGTCGAGGCCGCCGAGCGCACCGAGACCGACCCGGAGACCGGAAAGCGCGTCAAGGTCGAGGTCGACCTGTGCTCGGACGCACCGCAGCTGATCGTGCCGAGCCGGGCGGGCGTCGATTTCGTACGGCTGCTCGGGCGCTCCATGCGTTTCCGGCGCACCGCCGAGCAGGACCCCGAGGCGCCCTACCCGGCCCCGGCGCGCGTACCGCTGCTCGGCCGCTGGCTGACGCACTTCGCGGAGCGCGCCCGCGTACCGGGTTCCTCGCTGCTGCCCGCCATGACCGAGCTGTTGTCGCGGCACTGGGCGACCGGGCAGAGCAGCCTGGAGGACCAGCACCTCGGCGCGCTGCTCGCCTGGATCGACCCGCCCGGGGGCGAGTCCGGCGCGGAGGCCGCGCTGCGGGCCGAGCTGGCGCGGGACACCCAGGGGCAGCTGGTGTGCCCGCCCGCGGGCCCGGCCACCGACCCGGCGTTCGACAACAAGCTGCTGGCCCCCGCGATGGAGCGCTACGACCGCGCGCGTACCGCCCTGGCCGCCGCTGAGGACGGCATCGAGGCGGACGTCCGGCTCGGCGAACTCACCGGGGCCGAGCGGCAGATCCGTGCCCTGGTCGAGAGCCAGACCCTGCCCACGTGGGACGCCGTGTGGCGCGGTGTCGGCCTCCTGCGTGCGCTGCCCGAGGCCGCACATGTCGCCGACCGCTGGACCCGCGACCGCTGGTCCTTCACCGGCCACCGGGACCGGGTCGCCGCCGGTGAGCCGCCCCAGCCGCGGCGCGACGACGCGGTCACGGCCGCGAACAAGCTGGCCGCGCGCGAGCGCGAACAGGCCCGGCTGGAGGCGCAGGAGGCGCTCGACGACGCGCTCGTGATGGCCGGGCGGCGGCTCGCCGGAGAGGCCTTCGCGGGCGAGGTGACGGACGTCGTCATGGCGTACAGCGAGAGCAAGCGGCCCGGTCCGCGGCCCCTGGTCACCGTCCGGACCGACGACCGCCCCCACCTCGGCGAGCGCACCAAGGTGTACCGCTCGCTGGACGGCAAGCCGCAGACCGCGGAGTTCGCCGGATACGACGAGGGGGTCGAGGGCGAGGTGGGCAGCGGCGGCGGAGTGGCGATCGTGCTCCGCATACTCGACAAGATGGGGCGGGGCAGGGAGCCCGAGCCCGGTTCGGTGCCGGAGAAGGGCGACCGGCTGTGCTTCACGCTGTTCGAGCACGACCAGCGGGGCGGCCCGTCTCTGCCGGAGCCGGAGGAGACGCCGTGGACGCACGGCGGGCCGCCGGGTGACGCCGCCGCCGTCGCGGAATCTCCGGATCCGGTGACCGAGGAGGATGTCCTGTGACCGCCGACGCCCGCCTCTCCGTGGGGGCCCCGGCCGGCTCCCACGCCGATCCCGCCGCCGCGGCTGCCCGGGCCACCGACGCGATCCTGCGGGACACGATGCACGGCGCGTACCGCGGTGTCGTCGTGGACTCTCCGCCTGGTGCCGGGAAATCCACCCTCGTGGTGCGGGCCGCGCTGGAACTGGCCGCCGCAGGACGCCCGTTGATGGTGGTCGCCCAGACCAACGCCCAGGTCGACGACCTGGTGCTGCGACTCGCCGAGAAGGACCCCGACCTCCCCGTGGGGCGGCTGCACAGCAGCGATGCCGATCCGTACGACAAGGCCCTCGACGGTCTGGCGAACGTCCGCAAGTCCGCCAAGGCCGCCGACCTCGCCGGGCTCGACGTCGTCATCTCGACCGCCGCCAAGTGGGCGCACGTCAAAGCCGTCGAACCCTGGCGGTACGCCATCGTCGACGAGGCGTACCAGATGCGGTCCGACGCGCTGCTCGCCGTGGCCGGGCTCTTCGAGCGGGCCCTGTTCGTGGGTGATCCGGGGCAGTTGGATCCGTTCGCGATCGTCGGGTCGGAGCAGTGGGCGGGTCTGTCGTACGACCCCTCGGCGTCCGCCGTGACGACGTTGCTCGCGCACAACCCGGAGCTGCCGCAGCACCGGCTGCCCGTGTCGTGGCGGCTGCCCGCGTCGGCGGCGCCGCTGGTGTCGGACGCCTTCTATCCGTACACGTCGTTCCGCAGCGGCACCGGGCACGGCGACCGGCGGCTGAGCTTCGCCGTGGCGTCGGACGGTTCGGGTCCTGACCGGGTCATCGACGAGGCCGCCGAGGCGGGGTGGGGGCTGCTGGAGCTGCCGGCCCGGCATACGCCGCGGACGGATCCCGAGGCGGTGCGGGCCGTGGCTCGGGTGGTGCGGCGGCTGCTGGACCGCGGGGGTGCGGCCGTGTCCGAGCGGTCGCCCGATCCGGTGCCGCTGACGGCCGACCGCATCGCGGTCGGGACGGCGCACCGCGACCAGGCGGCGGCCGTGCGCTCCGCGCTCGTGGAGCTGGGGGTCGCGGACGTCACCGTGGACACCGCGAACCGGCTGCAGGGGCGGGAGTTCGACGTGACCGTCGTGCTGCATCCGCTGTCGGGGCGGCCGGACGCGACGGCGTTCCATCTGGAGACGGGCCGGTTGTGCGTGCTGGCCTCCCGGCATCGGCACGCGTGCATCGTGGTGTGCCGGGCGGGGGTTGCCGAGCTGCTCGACGACCATCCGTCCACGGAGCCGGTGCAGCTGGGCGTGACGGTGAAGTTTCCGGACGGGTGGGAGGCGAACCATGCGGTGCTGGGCCACCTGGCCGAACATCGGGTGGCGTGGCGGCCGTAGGGGGTGCGCGCCTCGGCCGCACCGTTGTGGGCAATCGTTCCGCAGGGCTGGGGCACCTTCCAGCGGTAGCTCGGGAGGGTAAGCACAGCCCGCGACGTACGGGGCGTCGCGTACTAGGGGGGCACCAGGAGAGGGACCCCCGCGCCCTAGGCCGCAGGCCTACTTGCGCGGCACGGGACAATGGAACGTGGCCCCCATGGGCCACGGATACGAGGAGGAGAACCATGGCGGAGCCCGAGCGGCCCCGTACCGAGCCGCGGCTGCGCCCCGCACCGCTGCTCTTCGAGCCTGCGGAGGCGGCCGCCGACCCGGAGCACTTCTTCGACCTGGAGTCGATCGAGGATCCGCGGGAGCTGCTGTCCCGAGCCACCGAGCTGACGCTCGCCTTCCGTGCCGCGACGGACCGGGCCGTCGAGTACCAGGCGATAGCCGCCGCGCAGCTCGCGGACCCGCGCCGCTTCGACCGCCTGACGCCCGCCGACATCGCCGCCCGCGCCGAGTGGACGGAGGACTACGCGAAGAAGATGGTCGAGTACGGGCGCGATCTGCTGCGCGGCACTGACGACGAGGCCTGAGCCCGCCGCCCGGGCGCCCGGTTGGGCAAGAGGCCCGAGCACGATCTACCGGCATATGCCCCGGGGCAGGGTACTCCTTTCGTCCCGCTCCCGGCCCGGTTTCCGGCAACTAACCGAAACATCACGCTCACTACGGGTACACACATATGCCATGAGCAGCAACCAGCTTCCTCTGGCCGTGTCCGTCCACGAGCAGTTCGACGTCTCGGACGTCACCTTCGAAGGAGCGTCCTGGCTCGCCTCAGCGGGCAGCGATCCACGGGGCACCCTCGCGTTGTGGCGGGAGCAGGCCGGTGTCCCGATCGTGGTGCCCTGCGGTACCCGGTTCGACGTCGTGAACGTCCCCGCGATCTTCGGGCGCCGCATGCTGGACCGGCTGTGGGACGAGGGGCCGGGATCGGGGCCGGTCGCCGCGTACCGCGGACGCATGCTGCTGTTCGCCGCGCCGGGGACGGCCCAGCGGCTTCCCTCGCTGCTGGCCTGGGAGGAGTGGGCCGGCCGGTGCCGCGCCGTCCCGCCGCTGCTGTGCCACGGCCGCGGGGACGCGGTGACCGTGCCACCGCTGGTCCCCGGACCGGCCGCCTCGGGCCGGCCCGACTCCCGCTGGCTTGTGGCGCCCGACACCCTGCACCCGTGGCTGCCCGGACCGGAGGTCGTCCTCTGGGCCGTTGTTCGAGCGGCCCGCGACACCGCCGCGCGGCCCGAAAAGGCCCGGCCGGGGGTTGCGACGGGGGACGGGCGGGGGCCCGGGACGGCCCCGCGCTTATCGATTTTTCCTCCCGCCGACCAGGGTGCTAAGGTCTACGACGTCAGCAGGCGCCGCTAGCTCAGTTGGTTAGAGCAGCTGACTCTTAATCAGCGGGTCCGGGGTTCGAGTCCCTGGCGGCGCACAGACGGTGAAAGGCCCCTCGTGAGAGCGAGGGGCCTTTCACGTATGCCCCCTCGGTCACTCGGGCCACCCCCGTAGCCACTCGCCTCAGCCCGTCGCGATCTCCACCGTCCACGCCCCCGACGGCGTCCGGCCCTCCGCCGCAAGCCGCACCTTCGCGCCCGGCACCGTGAACGTCTCCCCCAGCCGCACCGGCGCGTCCGCCAGTTCCGGATAGACCGAGTCGCCCCAGCACGAGTCCGAGTGCGGATGGGCGTCCACGACCTCGATCGGGCCGCCGCCGGACGCCGTGGTGCTGCGGACGCGGTAGACGAGGATGCCCTCGGTGCAGCTCGCCTCGTCGTTGCCGGCCGGTCCGCGGGCCTCGAAGGCGAGCGCGCTGGTGCGGCCGGTGCGGACCACCGCGAGCTTGGTGCCGCCTCCGGAGCCGAACGGCTGGCCGGGCAGCGCGCCTTTGGGTTCTGGTCCCTCCCCGAGCGGCTCCAGGGTCAGCCGCGTGATGCCGAGCCCCTGCACGCACGCGACCTGCCGCGGCTCCAGCCAGCCGAGCTTCCACTTGTGCCAGCCGAAGAGGTCCGGGTCGAGCCCGAACTGGCTGCCCATGACGTCCCAGTCGCCGACGTACGTGTCCCAGTCGCCCTTGCCGTCGGACGGGCGGTGGTAGAGATCCGGCAGGTCGAAGACGTGTCCCGTCTCGTGGGCGAGCACGTTGCGGTCCGGCGGATGGTGCTCGAAGACCGTCACCACGCGTCTGATGTCCGCGCCGTCGGCCCTCAGCGGGCGCTCGAAGTTCACCACCTTCGTGGCGTCCGAGTCGACGCCCGGCGCATCCGGGTCCGCGATCAGGTACACGATGTCGTACTTGCTGAAGTCGACATGCGGATTGGCCGCGTTCACCGCGTCGCGCAGATAGGCGCTGCGCCGTGACGCGCTCCAGTCGCGCTTTATGGCGTACGAGGTGGAGGTGTGCGGCATCTCGATCCACGTGGGCTGCGGGTGCGGGCGCAGCGTGAACTTGCCGTACGAGGCATGGGTGAAGAAGCGGCTGGTGGCGGGGAAGTAGTCGGCGGCCAGCGCCGCCGGGGTGACGCGGGGTCTGGAGTCCGGGAAGGAGAGGAAGATCATCACCGCGTCGAGGGTGCCGGTCGGGCGCGGATAGGACGAGTTCCAGGTGTCGAGCCCCTCCGAGTGGTGCGCCGACGTGCGCTCCAGGGCACACGGCCCGCCGAGGGGCTGGGCGGACACGGGGCCGGCCACCAGGGAGGTCGCGGCAAGGGCGGTCAGCGAGGTGAAGGCGGCCGTGGTGCTGCGCAGCCGACCTCGGTCGCCCCCGCGCCGCAGCGCCCGGGGGCCCGCGGCGGCAGCCGATGCCAGAGCCCCGGGGAGGCGCAGGAGCACCCCGAGGGGGAGCTGACGCGGCAAGTCGACCTCCGGGTGGGAATTCAGGAGACCCCACCCAGACTGGGTTGATTTGTTGATGTTCGCCCTGTTTATCTGAACCACTCGGGTGAGCCCTACGACACCCCGGATGTTCACGCAATGTCACAAGCGGTCATCCGTCGAAGGAACCCTGGCCCGGCCTGGGCAAAAACGATCTGGCGTCGTGCAGGGGTGCGGCGTATCGCCGGATCGAGGCTGGAACGGGCCGGCGGCCGGCCTCTATGATCGGCACGATTTCCTGCGCGGACGGGGCTCAGGCGGTCCATCCCCAGTCGGTGACCGCCTTTTCCCCGCAGCAGGAACGGCTTGGGGAGCGCCCCGTGGCCCTGACCGAGATGGACTGCACTGCGGGAGCGAACGGTGAGCGGAACGTCCGAAGACCCGGCGCCCGAGGCGGATCTCATCCGGCCGGCCGTCACGGAGCGTCGCGCAACCCCGCTCGGCCGCGACGGCCTGGGGTCCGGCCCTGACGTCGTGCACGACGAGCCCGGCGCCGTGCAGACCGCCTTCGCCGCCGCCCCGCTCGCCATGGCCGTCGTCGACCGCGAGGGACTCGTCCGCTACGCCAACGAAGCACTCGCCGCCCTCTACGGCGGGGACCCCGAGGCACTGGCCGGGCAGACCGCCGCGGACCTGGTGGACCTGGCGTCCGACACCCGCACCTGGCATGCGTACCGCGACGTCCTGCGCGGCCGGCAGGCCAAGTTGCGTTGCACCCGCCGCCTCAAACATCCCGACGGGCACTCGGTATGGGCCCAGATCACGGTCGCTCCGCTGCCGGACGACGGCGGCGAGGACGCGGTGCTGCTCTCGGTCCGGGACATCAGCGTCCGCCGAGAACTCCAGGCGCGGCTGCGCCATCTGCAGATGCACGACCCGGTGACCAGGCTGCCCAACCGGACCCTGTTCTTCGAGCGCCTGGCGGCGGCCCTGGATACGGGGCCGTACGAGGACGGCACCGGGCGGATCGGGCTGTGCTATCTCGACCTCGACGGGTTCAAGGCGGTCAACGACACACTGGGCCACCGGGTCGGCGACCGGCTGCTTGCGGCCGTCGCGGAACGGCTCACGCGCTGCGCGGACCAGGCCGGTCACACCCGGGCCGCCACTCCCCTCGTCGCACGGCTCGGCGGCGACGAGTTCGCGCTGCTGGTGGAGGACTCGACGGGCACGGAACAGCTCGCGGAGCTGGCCGAGTCCGTGCTGCAGGCCCTGCAGGAGCCGTTCGACCTGTCGGGGCAGCGGCTGTCCGTGTCGGCGTCCATCGGTGTCGTCGAGCGGCGGGCCGCGGACACCAGCGCGACGGGGCTGATGCAGGCCGCGGACACCACGCTGTACTGGGCCAAGGCGGACGGCAAGGCCCGCTGGACGCTCTTCGACCCCGAGCGCAACGCCCACCGGATGACCCGCCAGGCGCTGTCGTCCACGCTGCGGCCCGCCGTCGACCGCGGTGAGTTCGCCCTGGAGTACCAGCCGTTGGTGGGCATGGAGGACGGGGGGCTGCACGGAGTCGAGGCGCTGGTGCGCTGGCATCACCCGCAGTTCGGAACGTTGACGCCGAATCGGTTCATCGGACTGGCGGAGGAGGACGGCTCGATCGTCCAGCTCGGCCGTTGGGTGCTGCGCACCGCCTGCCGCCAGGCCCGGCAGTGGCAGCTGGACCACCCGGGCGTGGAGCCGGTCTTCGTGAGCGTCAATGTGGCGGTGCGCCAGGTCTGGGACTCCGACCTGGTCGGCGACGTCGCGGCCATCCTCGCGGACACGGGCCTCGCCCCGCGTCTGCTGCAGCTGGAGCTCACCGAGTCCGCCGTGATGGGCTCCGCGGGGCGGCCGCTGCAGGCCCTCCAGGCCCTGAGCGACATGGGCGTGCGGATCGCCATCGACGACTTCGGCACCGGGTACTCGAACCTCGCGTATCTCAGCCGGCTGCCCGTGTCGGTGCTCAAGCTGGACGGCTCGTTCGTACGGGGGTTCCGGTACGAGGACGGGACGCATCCCAACCCCGCCGACGAGGTCATCGTCGAGGCTCTGGTGCAGCTCGCCCACCGGCTGGGGCTGACGGTCACCGCGGAGTGCGTGGAGACCTCCGGTCAGGCGACCCGGTTGCGGCGTATCGGGTGCGATACGGGGCAGGGGTGGCTGTACTCCCGCCCCGTGACGCCGGACCGCATCTCGGAGCTGCTGACCGGCGCCGGGGCCTGACAGGCGAAGGGGGCACCCTGCCATGCGGGCGCCCCCGCCACGTGGGCACAGGGTCCGCTCAGGCGCGCGGCATCCCGTACGCGTCCGCGATCAGTTCGTACGAGCGCACCCGCACGTCGCCGCCGTGCGCGTTCGCCGTGATCATCAGCTCGTCGGCGCCCGTGCGCTTCTGGAGGTCGTCGAGGCCGGCGCGGACCTGGTCGGCGGTGCCGTGGACGACGTTCGCGTTCCAGCCGTCGATGAACTCGCGTTCCAGGGAGTTGAAGGGGTACGACTCGGCCTCCTCCGGGGTCGGGACCAGGCCGGGGCGGCCGGTGCGCAGCCGGACCATGTTCAGGGCCGCGGCCAGCACCTGGCGGCGGGCCTCTTTCTCGTCGTCCGTGGCCAGCGCCGAGACGCCGATCAGGGCGTACGGGGCGTCCAGCACCTCGGACGGCTGGAAGGAGTCGCGGTACAGATCGAGCGCCGGCAGGGTGTTCTGGGCCGAGAAGTGGTGCGCGAAGGCGAACGGCAGGCCGAGGACTCCGGCCAGCCGGGCGCTGAACCCGGAGGAGCCGAGCAGCCAGATCGGCGGCCGGTGCGGGGACTGCACGCCGCCGGGAGACGTCGACTGGACCGGCCCGGGGACGGCGTGGATACGGGTGTACCGGTGGCCGTCCGGGAAGTCGTCGTCCAGGAAGCGGGTCAGCTCCGCGAGTTGCTGCGGGAAGTCGTCGGCGCCCTCGTGCGGCCGGTCCGTGCGGCGCAAGGCGGCGGCGGTCGCACCGTCCGTGCCTGGTGCGCGGCCGAGCCCCAGGTCGATGCGGCCCGGGGCCATCGCCTCCAGCGTGCCGAACTGCTCGGCGATGACGAGAGGCGCGTGGTTCGGGAGCATGACACCGCCCGAGCCGAGGCGGATCCGGTCCGTGTGGGCCGCCAGATGGGCGAGGATCACGGCGGGCGACGACGAGGCGACGCCGGGCATGGAGTGGTGCTCGGCCACCCAGTAGCGGTGGAATCCGCGGCTCTCCGCGAGGCGTGACATCTCGACGCTGGTGCGCAGGGCGTCGGTGGCGGTGCGGCCCGCACCGACGGTCACCAGGTCCAGTACGGACAGGGGCACGGTTGCGGTGCCCTGGGCCTTGCCGCGGATCTCGTCGGGTCCGGTGCTGGGTCCCTCGTTGGGTTCGTCCACTGACACGGTGGGGGTGCCTCCTGGTTCGTACGTCGCATTGCGCGCGATGTGCCAACAGGAGGGGGACTCCGGTTATTCCCTCCAGCCCTACCCCTTCACCTGCACGATCGGCTCCTTCGTGAAGAGTGCGCCGAGCCGCGGCGCGTTCACGCGTCGCGAGACCAGGCGCAGGGCCTCCCAGACCGTGACCTGGTTGGCGGTGAGCAGGGGCTTGCCGAGCTCCTGTTCCAGGTCGTGGATGTGGGCCGCCGTGTGGAGGGCCGTGTCGGGGAGCAGGACGGCCTCCGCGTCCGGATGGTCGCCGCTCCGGGCCAGCTCCCTGACCTCGTCGCGCCCCCACGTGCCGACCTCGGCCGCCGTCATGATGCCGCTCCCCCGCACGGAGACGACCTCCGTGCCGGAGGCCTTCAGGAACGCGGCGAACAGCGCGGCCACGTCGTCCGGGTACGTCGCCGCGATCGCGACGCGCCCCGCACCCACCTCCCGTACGGCGTGGGCGAACGCGAACGAGGTGCTGGACGCGGGCAGGCCCGCCGCCATGGCCAGCGACCGCACCTGTTCCTGGGCGCCCTCCCAGCCGTGCACGAAGCTGCCGCTGGTGCACGCCCACACCACCGCCTCGGCGCCGGCCAGCCGCAGCTCCTCGACCCCGGCCGCGAGCCGCTCCGGCGACCCCATCTCAAGCAGCGCGTCGACGCGGTGGGCGTCCTCGCCGATGTCCGTGTGGATCACCGCGAGCCGGATGTCGCTGCCCAGCAGCTGCTCGATGCGCGGGTAGTCGTCCTCGGCGGAGTGGCCCGGGTACAGGAATCCGAGTGCGGTCACGTCCAGCCTCCTTCGCTGGGAAGCCCCCTGGCGTCAGGGCAAGGGGGGAGGTCCGTCGGGCAGGGCAGGGGGGTCGAGCTGCGCCGCGCCCGGCCTCGCGCCGGGATCGATCAGCGCCTGATACGGCCCCACCGCCCGCGTACCCAGACGGCGCAGCGCCGACCACATCGTCACCTGATTGGCCGAGATCACCGGTATCCGGAGCTCGGCCTCCAGCTGAGGGATCACGTCGTACGTGGGCAGATTCGTACAGCTGATGAAGAGGGCGTCCGCCGCTCCCCGTACAGCATGCCTCGCCATGGCGACGACGTCGCGGTACGGCACCTTCCAGATGTGCCGGGTCAGGCCGAGGCAGGCGCGGCCGGTCACGTGTACGCCCGCTTCCGCCAGATACTCCTCCAAGGCCCTGGTGACCGACACCGTGTACGGGGTGACCAGGGCGATCCGCCGGGCGTCCAGCTCGTCCAGGGCCTCGAGCAGCGCACCCGATGTGGTCAGCGCGGGGAGCCGCTCGTCGGCCGTGGCGCGGGTCATCGCCTCGCACATGGCACGCTCACCCGCGATGCCGCCCACGAAACTGCCCGACGTGCAGGCGTAGGCAAGGACCTCCGGCTCGGCGGCGCTCAGCGCCCGGACCGCCTCGTCGAGCGTCTCGTGCTCGCTGACCAGTCGCGCCAGGTCGAGACTGACCTCGACGGGCACATACGGCGTGCGGGTGAGATGCAGCGAGACGTCGTCCGGGACCCAGCGCCACAGCTCGCGGTCGAGTGCGAAGTCGAAGGGGGCGACGACACCGACACCGCGCTGCGGGTGGGGTCCACCGAGGAAGGAGACGTCCATGACCAGGCCCCTGTTCACTGAAGGTGAGCAGTTGTGCGGAAGAAGCGCCTGGCCGGGGGCCGCGAGGGCCGTCGGCCGGGAGGAGAAGCGGGAGCCGGCGCACGCCGGGACGTCGGGACTGTGTTGACGACGGTAGGTTCGGGTGCCAGCGTGGTCAATCCGCACACCTCAGACCGTACGTCTCCGACGACAGACCGATCATCGACCGCACATCTCCGACCGACTCCGGTCACGGCCATGACCGCCATGACCGCCCTGACCGCCCTGACCGGCACAGGCAATCCATCGAGAGAAGCGGACCGGCATTGCGAAACGGTTTCCCCCCGATGTCCGAAGTAACCCTTCTTGTTCTGGACGCCGAGCCACCGCCGCGGCTGGGACGGCTGACGGGACGCGCCCGGGTCGTCCATGCCGACGAGGCCTCGCTGGCCGCCCAACTTCCGGACGCGGACGTGCTGTTGGTGTGGGACTTCGCATCGGACGCGGTACGCCGCGCCTGGCCCGGCGACGGACCGCGGCCGCGCTGGGTGCACACCGCGAGCGCGGGCGTGGACCACGTTCTCTGCCCGGAACTCGTCGCGTCCGACACCGTCGTGACGAACGCGCGCGGCATCTTCGACCAGCCGATCGCCGAGTACGTGGCAGCTCTCGTCCTGGCCATGGCCAAGGATCTGCCGCGGACGTGGGACCTGCAGCGGGAGCGCACATGGCGCCACCGCGAGACGCAGCGGGTGGCGGGCACGCGCGCGTGCGTGGTCGGCTCCGGCCCGATCGGCCGGACGATCGAGAGGACGCTGAAGGCGCTCGGCGTGATCACGGCTCTGGTGGGCCGGGCACCGCGGACCGGTATCCACGGCCCGGAGGACCTGGACCGGCTGATGGCGCGCGCCGACTGGGTGGTGTGCGCGGCGCCGCTCACGGACGAGACGCGCGGCATGTTCGACGAGCGGCGGTTCGGCGTGATGCAGCCGTCGGCGCGGTTCATCAACGTGGGCCGCGGGGCACTCGTCGTCGAGAAGGACCTGGCGCAGGCGCTGTCGAAGCGGTGGATCGCGGGCGCCGCCCTCGACGTGTTCGAACACGAGCCCCTGCCGCCGGACAGCCCGCTGTGGGAGGCCCCCGGCCTGATCGTCTCGCCGCACATGAGCGGCGACACGGTGGGCTGGCGGGACCAGCTCGGGGCGCAGTTCGTCGAGCTGTACGAGCGGTGGGAGGCGGGGAGGCCGCTGCTCAACGTGGTCGACAAAAAACGTGGGTATGTACCGGGGCGCTGATCACGCGCACCGGCTTGATCGCGCACTGCCCCTAGTCACGCCAGTCACGCACTGCCCGTCGCCAACGCGCCAACCAGGGAGAGCGAATGACCGAGCTCACCGAACTGACCGCGACACAGCTCATCGACGGTTACCGCAAGGGGGAATTCAGCCCCGTCGACGCCACCCGCGCGGCACTGCGCCGCATCGGGGAGACGGAGCCGGCGGTCAACGCTTTCGTACGCGTGGACGCGGACGACGCGCTCGCACGGGCCGAGGAGTCCGCGGGGCGCTGGGGACGCGGCGAACCGGCCGGTCTCGTGGACGGCGTACCCGTCTCGGTGAAGGACATCCTGCTGCTGCGCGGCGGCCCCACGCTTCGGGGCTCGCGAACCGTCCGCCCCGAGGGCGCGTGGGACGAGGACGCACCGTCGGTGGCACGGCTGCGCGAGCACGGCGCGGTCTTCCTGGGCAAGACGACCACCCCCGAGTTCGGCTGGAAGGGCGTCACGGACTCACCCCTCTCCGGCGTCACCCGCAACCCGTACGACACCTCGCGCACCGCGGGCGGCTCCAGCGGCGGCAGCGCGGTGGCCGTGGCGCTCGGCGCGGGGCCGCTGTCGCTGGGCACGGACGGGGGCGGCAGCGTCCGTATCCCCGCCGCGTTCTGCGGGATCTTCGGGCTGAAGCCGACATACGGGCGGGTGCCGCTGTACCCGGCGAGCGCCTTCGGGACGCTGTCGCACGTCGGGCCGATGACCAGGGACGCGGCGGACGCGGCGCTGATGATGGACGTGATCGGCGCCCCGGACGCGCGCGACTGGTCCCACCTGGGGCCGGCCTCGGTCGGCTTCCGGGACGCGCTGGACGGCGGGGTGCGAGGCCTGCGCATCGCGTACTCCCCGTCGCTGGGCGGCCAGGTCGCGGTCCAGCCGGGCGTGGCGGCCGCGGTACGCCGCGCGGTGGAGCGGCTCGCGGAACTGGGGGCGTACGTGGAGGAGACGGACCCCGACTTCACCGAGCCGGTGGAGGCGTTCCACACCCTGTGGTTCAGCGGGGCGGCACGGGTGGCACAGAAACTCTCCGCCGCCGAGCGGGAGTTGCTGGATCCTGGGCTGCGGGAGATCTGCGGGTACGGGGCCCGCTACAGCGCGCTCGACTATCTGGCGGCAGTGGACGTACGGATGGACCTGGGCCGCCGGATGGGCCGCTTCCACGAGACGCACGACCTGCTGGTGACCCCGACGCTGCCGCTGACCGCCTTCGAAGCGGGGGCGGAGGTACCGGCGCGGTCCGGCCACCGGCGGTGGACGGGGTGGACTCCGTTCACGTACCCCTTCAATCTGACGCAGCAGCCCGCGGCGTCGGTCCCGGTGGGCCTGGACGGTGCCGGGCTACCGGTGGGGCTGCAGCTGGTGGCGGCCCGCCACCGGGACGACCTCGTCCTACGGGCCGCGCACGCGCTGTACGAGGCAGGGGCGGCGGGGGTGGCGCGGCCCGCCTTTTAGAGGGGCTCAGTTTTCCGACGCGTACGCCACGAAGGATACGGAGCTGCCTGGGATCGGAGACCGGGCGACCATTCGCCACCGCTGTTGAACGGCCCACGGCCGAGCGAAGCCCTCGCCGACCGCTGGGGCGTCACACCAGGCCCGATCCCCCGCAAAACGGTGTGGGCCGAGCTGCAGTGGAGGCCTACGCCCGCCGAAAGCTGAGCGTCTCCCCCAACGCCCCGGCCCGCCACAAGTCGTTGCACGCCTCCGCCATCCGATCCAGACCGTCCACGACCTGACCCCAGACAATCCCCGGCACCCACCCCACATCCCCGTTGAGCAGCAGATTGTTCCGCTCGTAGAACAGAGCCAGGTCGACGACTGTCGAGCCGGGGCGGACACCGGCGCCGGGCTCGTACCCGTAGGCCTGCGTGCCCAGTTCCGTGCCGGAGAAGGAGAAGTAGCAGAGGTCGCCGGGGATGGGGGTCACCGTCGGGTTCTCGAGTGGGGGTTCCTGGGCGGCGAAGGCCGAAAAGAGGGCGTAGATCTCGTTCCTGGCGTACTTCGCGTGGTAGACGTCGCTGCCGAGCGGCAGCGCGTCCCACACCGCCGCACACGTGACCGGGGCCCGGTCGTCGAGCAGCTTCGCGGTGCATCGGACACCTCGCTTGGCGAGGGAGAGCTCCAGATAACGATCGGTCATGCCACCACACTCCCCGGCAGCAGGGGGACCCATTCCCCCGCAACCGGGAAACGAAAAGGTCACCGTCAGATCACCGTTGTATTACATCAACTGGTCTGGCCGCATAGGACACCGACATCGGGCAGGCGCCTCCACTGGCTACATCTGGCAGGGCTTACATGGAGGTTGCACGCCCATGACCGAGTTCCCGAACCTGTCCCGCAGGGGTTTCCTCACCAGAACTGCGGCTGTCGGCAGTCTGCTCACCGTCCCTGGACTCCTCACAGCGTGCAGCAAGACGGAGAGCGCCAGTGGCAGCAACAGCAAGGGCGGGAAGCTCCAGCAGCTGAGGAAGCAGGGCTACGTGAAGGTGGCCTATGCGAACGAAGCCCCCTACGGGTACGAGGAGAACGGGCAGCTCAAGGGCGAGGCCCCGACCCTCCACAAGGAGATCTTCAAAGCCCTGGGCGTCGACGAGCTGCGTCCGACGTTCTCCGAGTGGGACGGCCTGATCCCCGGCCTGCAAGCCGGCAAGTACGACGTGATCAGCGCTGGTATGGCCATCATTCCGGAGCGCTGCCAGGCCGCGCTGTTCTCGGAGCCGGAGTTCATCTCGCCCACCGCGATGATGGTGAAGAAGGGCAACCCCGAGAACCTCTCCGACCTGGCATCGGCCATGAAGGCCGGCGTCACGATCGGTGTGATGTCAGGCGCCGTGGAGAAGAGCTACGCCACCGCAGCCGGGGTATCCGGCAGCAAGATCAAGACGCTGCAGAAGCCACAGGACGGCGCGGACGCGGTCAAGTCCGGCCGGATCGAGGCCTTCCTGCTGACCGGCATCTCGCTGAAGTGGCTCGCCAAGACCAACACCGGTGTGGAGGTCACCGAGCCGTTCGTGCCCGTGATCGACGGCAAGAAGCAGTACAGCCCGGGCGGCGCCGTCTTCCGCAAGGGCGACGAGGAGCTGGTGGACGCCTTCGACAAGGAGCTGAAGAAGATCACCTCGGACCCGGACCGCTACGTGCAGCTCATCGGTAAGTACGGCTTCGGCAAGTCCGAGCTCCCGCCGGCGGACCTGAAGACCGCCGACCTGTGCAAGGGCTGACGGGGACGCCTCCGCATGGGTGATTTCTTCTCCTATTTCATCAACCATCTGTCACAGGTCTGGTCGGGGCTCGGGGTGACGCTCACGGCCACACTCCTCGGTTCGGCCGTCGCCCTCGCCCTGTCCTTTGTGTTCGGCTTCATGGCGAACAGCCGGCCCGTGCTCGTGCGGGGGGCGTCGCGGGTGATCGTGGAGTTCTTCCGCGGCACCTCGCTGTACGTCCAGCTGTTCTGGCTCTACTACGCGTTCCCGCTGATGACCGGCTACCAGCTGACCCCACTGTTCTGCGGTGTGGTTGCGTTCGGCCTGAACTACGGCGCGTACGGCTCCGAGATCGTGCGCGGCGCCCTGAACGCCGTACCGAGGGCGCAGTGGGAGGCGGCCGTCGCGCTGAACATGACGCCGCTACAGCGAATGCGCCGGGTGATCCTTCCCCAGGCCTGGGTGCAGATGATCCCGCCCTTCACGAATCTGCTGATCCAGCTGCTCAAGTGCACGCCGCTGCTGTGGCTGATCTCGGCGGCCGACCTGACGACGGTGATCCAGCAGATGCGTGACCGCACGGGCTCGTCGTCAGCCGCGTACCTGACCCTGCTGCTCATGTACTTCGTGCTCGCCTACGCACTGACCCTGCTGATGAACGCGCTGGAACGCCACACCAAGTCGCGGCTCGGCCGACACGAGGGCGCCCGCAGCCTGCTGCGCAGCCGCAGCGCCGAGACAGCGCAGCGGTCCGAGATGGCCGGAGGCACCCGATGAACTACGACTGGAACTGGGACGCCGTCCGCGAGTCGCTGCCACTGCTGTGGGACGGCTTCCGGACGACCCTGCTGGCGACGGTTCTCGGCACCCTGGTGGCCGCCGTGCTCGGACTGGTCGTCGCGATGACCGGACGTGCACCGACCCCGCTGGTGACCATGCCGGTGCGGGCGGTCACCGAGTTCGTACGGTCGACACCGATGCTGGTGCAGCTCGTCGGCGCCTACGCCGTGTTCCCCTCATTCAGTCCCCTCACCATCGGCATCGCCGTGCTGGGCATCCACTACGCCTCGTACCTCGCAGAGGTGTACCGGGCGGGCATCGACGCCGTACCGAAGGGCCAGTGGGAGGCATGCCGGGCGCTGTCCATGTCGCAGCGACGGACGTGGGGGGCCGTGATCCTGCCGCAGGCGGTGCGCAATGTACTGCCCGCACTGGGCAACTACGCGATTTCCATGTTCAAGGAGACCCCGTTCCTGGCCGTCATCACGGTCATGGAGATGGTCGCCCAGGCCCGGGAGTACGGAGCGTTCCACTTCGCGTACGCCGAGACATTCACGCTCGCGGGCCTGATCTTCCTGCTGGCGAGCTACCCGACCTCGCTTCTGATGAGAAAGCTGGAGAAGCGCCTTGGCCACTGACCCCCTGCAGAAGACGAATCCCGAGGACAGCGCGGCGGGCGTGAGCCCGGCCGTCGCGCCGCCGGGGCACCTGGTGGAGTTCGACCAGGTGGTCAAGCGATACGGCGACCACGTCGTCCTTGACCACCTCGACTTCACCGTGCAGCGCGGACGGCACGTCACCCTGATCGGCCCCAGCGGCTCCGGCAAGACCACCATCCTGCGTCTGCTGATGACGCTGGAGAAGGCCAGTGAGGGCGTCATCCGGGTGGCCGGTCAGCCGCTCTCCCACATGGTCACCCAGGACGGCACGCTCAAGCCCGCCAACGAGAAGTACCAGCGTGAGATCCGCAAGAAGATCGGAATGGTCTTCCAGCAGTTCAACCTGTTCCCCAACATGAACGTGCTGCAGAACATCACCGAGGCGCCGGTCAACGTCCTCGGGCTTGACCGCGCCGAGGCCGAGGACCGCGCCACAGAACTCCTGGAACTGGTCGGACTGCAGGAGAAGATCACCGCGCATCCGACGCAGCTCTCCGGCGGCCAGCAGCAGCGGGTGGCGATCGCCCGCGCCCTGGCGATGCGCCCGGAGATCCTGCTTCTGGACGAGGTGACCTCCGCCCTCGACCCGGAGCTCGTCGCCGGAGTTCTGGACGTCCTGCGCGACATCGCGCGCACCACGGACATCACCATGCTCTGCGTCACCCACGAGATGAACTTCGCGCGGGATATATCGGACCAGGTGTTGATGTTCGACTCCGGGCGAGTCGTCGAATCCGGGGCACCCGAAAAGATCTTCGGTGATCCGGAGCAGGAGAGGACGAGGGAATTTCTCAGCGCGGTCCTCTGACGCTTCATGATCGCGAACGGCAATCTCCGAGGCAGTGGCGCCGGGGAATGACCCTGGCATATGCCAGGGTGGCGCGTTCCTGCTGAGAGGCATGGAACGCGCCACCTATCTCGTCAACAAACGGTCCGCGAGGGCCCTTTGACGGCTATCGTGGTATGCGGCCCAGCTGTCCGGAACCGGCCCATAGCAGGGGGAAGCCGTGGCGCTGAAGCACGAACCGACCGTGCCGCACCACTCGGTGCAGCACACCTTGCGTCTCCTGGAGATCATCTCCCGGCGAGGCGGCGGAGTGACCACCGCCGAGCTCGCACGGGACACGGGGCTGCCCACCGAGCGGCTCGCCCCGATGCTGCGAATGCTGCGCCGCGAAGGGTACATCGAGCGGCTGGCCGACGGCGCGTACACCGCGGGCGACGCCCTGACCAGGCTGAGCTCCGCACAGGGCCGCGACCAGGCCCTGCGTGACAAGCTCCAGAACACCCTGGACAAGCTGCGCGACTCCGTCGGCGCGGCGGTCTACTTCAGCCGGTACGTCGACGGCGAGATCCGCATCACGCAGTACGCCGACGGCCCGCGCACCCCCAAGGTCAACGAGTGGGTGGACTTCCGCTCCGCCGCGCACGCCAGCGCGATCGGCAAGAGTCTGCTCGGCCAGCTCGACCTGAACGGCCGCCGCGATCACCTGTCCCGTCACAAGATGGCCCGGCTGACCTCCCGGACGATCACCAACGAGCGCGTCCTGCTCAACAGGCTCGACGCCCAGCCGCCCACGGTGCCGGTGCTCGACCTGCAGGAATACGCCGTGGGCACGGTCTGCGCGGCCGTCCCGGTCACGGCCGGCTCCGCCGTCGGCTGCCTCGCGCTCTCCCTCCCGATCGAGCACGCCTACCGCTTGCGCCATGCGGCGGACACGCTCAACCGGGAGGCGGCGCCGGTGGTGCTGTCACTGGCGCTCTAGTCGGCGATCCAGGGGTCGGGGTAAGAGAGCGCCGGGCCTGCCGAAGGCCCGCGCTCTCCGTCGCCGCGGGTGGTCATGAGCACCCCTCGGGACCAGGTAGTATTTTCTTCGTCAGCAAGCGCCGCTAGCTCAGTTGGTTAGAGCAGCTGACTCTTAATCAGCGGGTCCGGGGTTCGAGTCCCTGGCGGCGCACTAGCGATTAGGTCGCTGACCTGGGCGTTCTCGGTTTCCGAGGACGCCCTTTCGCTTTGCTTGATCGCGGACCGGTGAGCTGAGGCCGGCACCCCCTGGGGGCTGGCGCCCGGTAACGCGGGCCTACCCCCGAGTCACGTAACCGCGCGTGCCGGAAATCGAAACTTCGAGTTCACAAACGCGCAAGCTTCATGGCTCCTCATAGCGGGCAACCCGCAGATCACGGGCGTAAAACAGCTCCCGTGATGCGGGACAGGCAAAAGGTGCACGCGATGGAAGAACTCCGTGTGCTGTCGGTCTACGAAGGCTTCTTCTCCGGAGGAGCCCGGATCGTCCACAGCGATGTCGTGATGGGGCTCCACGAGAGCGGGCAGCGCCATACGGTGCTGAGTATCAACGGCGAAATGCACCGCGAGGCGACCACTCAGCGGATGCAGGACGACGCCTGCTATCGGTCGCTGACGGCGGCCGGAGTGCAGGTCGGCACGCTGGGGCGGGGCCTCGGCGCCGGCCCGGGGGCGTTCACCGGGCCCGAGCTGGCCGCGACGGCCAGGGCCACGGCGGGCGCCGACGTCATCCTGTCGTTGAAGGAGCAGCCGCTCGAACTGCTCAACCAGGCGGGGCTGCCGCGCAGGCCCGTCGTGGTGTGCCTGCACCGCTCCGACCCGGAGAACCAGGGGCCGGCCCTCGACGAACTCAGGCGGGCGGTCGCCGACGGCAGGATCGCCGCCGCGATCTGCTGCGCGGAGTCGACCCGTGCGGCATACGAGGCCGCAGGCGTCCCGGCGGGGCTACTGCATGTCATACCCAACGGCGTGGACCTGCTGCGCTTCCGCCCGGACCCGGACCGCCGGGCCGGGCTGCGGGCGGCGCTCGGGATATCGGATGACGCCCCCGTCGTCGTCTTCGCGGCACGCTACGCCGCCATGAAGAACGTCCCGCTGTTCCTGCGTGCGGCCCGGTCCTGGCTGCGGCGGGAGCCCGACGGGCGCGTCCTGATGTGCGGTGCGGGCATGACCGCGGCCAACCCCGGCCTGCGTACCGACATCGCGGCCGCCTTCGGCGACGAGCCGAGGCTGGCCGAGCGGATGTCCCTGCTCGGGGTGCGGTGCGACATGGAGGCCGTGTACGCCGCCGCCGACGTGGTGACCCTGACCTCCTCCTCCGGCGAGGCGGCACCGCTGAGTCTTATCGAGGGCATGATGTGCGGCGCCGTCCCGGTCGCGACCGATGTCGGCGACTGCGCCGCGCTCGTGGCCGGGCACGGGTACCTCACCCCGTCCGACCCCGACGCCATCGCCCTGGCCTGGGGCGAAGCGGCAGCGCACGGCGGCCGCTTCGCCCCCGCCCTGGCCCTCAGCCGGGAGCGGTTCAGCCGGACCAGGATGATCGCCGCCTACGCCACCCTCATCCAACAGATCCATTCCGGCGCCGGCCGGGCACCGCTGCCCGAGCCCCTCTGAGGCTGCCGGAGACCTTGTCTCGCAGGTCGTTATTGCGTATGCAGTGACACACAACGGCGGGCACTCGCTTAGTCAGTTGTTCGGCGCATTTCCGAAGCACCTGGTACGTCGGTGCGATTACGCCACCTGAATGAGAGTGGCGTAGGGTATCGACGCATTTAACTGCCCCACCACGTACGTCTATTGGTGGGCAGCCTGCGGTGCGTCGGTGTGTGTCCGTACTGGCTGATCGAGAGGACTCCGATGCCTGAACCGACCTATGCAGCACGCCCGGCCGCCGGTCAGCCGGCGGGCGCGGCCGCGGCACGGCAACGCAAGAGACACAGCAGGTCTCCGGCCCAGGACCCGGGGCTGGATCCCGCCACCCGCTCCCGTCTCCTTCGCCTTGCCGTTCTCCCCGTGGCCGCCCTCGCGGTGGTCTCCATCGCCGTCGTCGTCATCGTCCTGCGATTGCAGGAGGGAACCGCCGACGCCGCCACCTGGGGCGTGCTGGCCGCCGCCGTCGTGCTCGGCTGCAGCTGCCTGGCCGGCGCCGTGGTCGCCGCCAATGCCGAGACCCGCGCCACGTCGCGCCGGTACGCGGCCCTGCAGCAGTCCGCCGCCCGTGGCCAGGCGGACCTCCAGGACATGGTGCGCCGCCTGGAGCACGGTGAGCGGCCCGAGCAGCCTCCTTACCCCCATCCCACCTCCTCCGAAGCGAGCGCGGTCGACCGTCTCGCGCACGAGATCGCCCTCCTCCGTGGACACGCCGCGGCGGCTCTCATACAGGTGGCGCAGCCCCCCGCGCTCCACTCGGAGAACGAGGGCAAGGAGAGGGCCGAGGTCTTCGCCAATCTCGCCCGACGGCTGCAGTCCCTCGTCCATCGCGCGATCGGCGAGATCGACGAGCTCGAGCACGAGGTCGAGGACCCCGAGCTGCTCAAGCGCCTGTTCCAGGTCGACCACCTGCTGACCCGCAACCGGCGCTACGCGGAGAACCTCGCGGTGCTCGGCGGCGCCGTCTCCCGCCGCCAGTGGAGCAAGCCGGTGAGCGTCATGGAGGTGCTCAGGTCCTCGATCGCCGAGGTCGAGCAGTACTCCCGGGTCAAGCTCGTGCCGGAGATCGAGGGAACCGTCCACGGTCACGCCGTCGCCGACGTCATCCACCTGCTGGCCGAACTCGTCGAGAACGCCACGGTGTTCTCCAAGCCGCACACGAACGTTCTCCTGAGCTCCCAGAAGGTCGCGGCCGGACTGGCGGTGGAGGTCGAGGACCGTGGCCTCGGCATGCAGCAGGAGGACCAGATTCGGTTCAACGCGCTGCTCGCCAACCCTCACGAGTTCGACATCAGCAAGCTTCTCGCGGACGGCCGCATCGGCTTGTTCGTGGTCGCCGAACTGGCCCGCCGGCACGGCATCGCGGTACAGCTGCGGCGGAACATCTACGGCGGCGTCCAGGCCGTCGTCGTGATCCCGCACCGGCTGCTCGGTGACGAGTCCCCCGAGCGGCACGAGGCGCCGCGTCAGGCGCCGGCCGACGTGCCCCGCCCCGCCGCGGCGGTTCCCGTCCACCGTTCCGCCGTCCAGGCGGCGCCTGCGGCGTACCCGCTGCCCGCTCCCCCGGCGACGATGGCGCAGCCGCTGCCCGAGGTGCGGCCCGTGACCATGTCGGCGCACGTACCGCAGCAGCACTCGCGGGCCGCCGAGCCGCCTCCGCCGCGCGACTACGGGTCGGCGTACCACGTCGAGGCCCAGGAGGGGCGGCCGCAGCTGCCGAAGCGCCACGCGCAGCAGCACCTGGTCCCGCAGCTCAGGGAGGATCTCGGCACCGCTGTGACCGGGGACGAGCAGGACGTGGAGCCCACATTGCACAACTGGACCGCTTTTACGGGGGGCTTCCACCGTGCCGAGGACGCGGGCGAGATTCCGTCGGACGACTCTCGCTAGCCGCAGGCACCCCTCACTAACAGGAGAAGATCGTCACCAATGAGCGATATCCGTTCCACCGGCCAGGAACTCGACTGGCTCCTGCAGAATCTGCTGACCGCGGTGCCAGGCACGCGGCACGCGTTGCTGCTGTCCTCCGACGGACTGAAGAAGGCCGCTGTCGGACTGACCGATGACGATGCCGACAGTCTTGCGGCCATCGCTTCCGGGCTGTCTTCGCTAGGCAAGGGCGTCGCGGGCCGGTTCGGCGGCGGCGGCCAGGTGCGCCAGGTCGTCGTGGAGGTCGACACCGCGCTGCTGTTCGTGTCCTCGGCGGGGTCCGGCGCCGTCCTGGCCGTCCTGGCGGGGCCCGAGACCCTTCCCGACGTTCTGGGATACGAGATGGGCATGCTGGTCAAGAAGGCCCGCCCGCACCTTGCCACGCCCGCCCGTCGAGCGACGAACGTGCCTCTCGATGCGGGGTTCTGAGGAGGCGGACGCGCAGGACGGGATGTGGATGGACGAAGACGCCGGCCGGTTAGTACGGCCCTACACCGTCAGCGGCGGGCGCACCCGGCCATCGGCGGACTTCGACCTTCTCACCCTCGTGGTGGCCACGGGCAGCAAGCCCAAGATGTATCTCGGGCCCGACCATGACCAGATCCTCGACCTGTGCCGTGCCGTCCCCGTCTCCGTGGCCGAGCTGGCCGCCCACATCGGGCAGCCGGCCGTCATCACGAAAGTCCTGATCAGCGACCTCGCTGAGCACAAGGCGCTCATCACGAAGGCGCCCCATGCCATCGAGGCCGCAATCCCAACCGACCGAGAGACCCTGGAGGCGGTGCTGCGTGGGCTTCGCAAGCGGCTCTGACCCCTTCCCCACAGCCCTGAAGATCCTGATCGCGGGTGGTTTCGGGGTGGGCAAGACCACCTTCGTCGGAGCGGTCAGCGAGATCACCCCGCTGAGCACCGAGGAGCTGCTGACGGCCGTCAGCGCGGCGACCGACAACCTTGACGGCGTCGAGGACAAGTCGACCACCACCGTGGCGATGGACTTCGGCCGGATCTCCCTCGAGAACACCGTCCTCTATCTGTTCGGCACGCCCGGCCAGGAGCGGTTCTGGTTCATGTGGGACGAGCTGTCGAACGGGGCCCTCGGCGCCGTGGTGCTCGCCGACACCCGCAGGCTGGACCAGTGCTTCGCCGCCGTCGACTACTTCGAGCGCCGCTCCATACCGTTCGTCGTGGCGGTCAACGAGTGGGACAACGCGTACCGCTACAGCCCCGACGAGGTGCGCGCCGCCCTCGATCTGAGGGGCAACGTGCCCATCGTGATGTGCGACGCCCGGATCTCCAGCTCGGGCACCCGCGTGCTGGTCGAACTCGTACAGCACGTGCTCAGCAGCTCCGTTCCCGCGACCCCGGCGGCGGAGCCCTACCTGCGCTGACCCCCCGACTCAGCTCAGCCGAACACTCCAGTCGAACGGAGCTCCCATGTCGACCAGCCCTGAACCGTACGCCCCCTATGACCCGAGCCATCGGCTCGCAACCCCGCAGGATCCCCAGGCGGCCGCCCGTGTGGCCAGGCTGCGGGAGATCGGGATCGGTGACGCCCCGGTCCCGGAGTTCGACGAGTTCGCCAAGCACCTGGCCCATATAACGGGCGCTCCCTATGCCATGGTCAACTTCATCGACGAGGACCGCCAGTTCTTCGCCGGGCTCTACTCACAGGAGCCCGACCAGGGCGGCGTGGAACTGCCGCAGCAGCAGGAGCCGGTCGGCCGGGAGATGCCGAAGGACCACGGCTGGTGCCCGCACGTCGTCACGCGCCGCAAGGCCATGCCGCTGGGCGATGTCTGCGCCTATCCCCGGTTCGCGGGCAACCCGGTCATCGACAAACTGGGCATCCGCGCCTACCTGGGTACGCCCCTGATCGACACGAGGACCGGCATCACGCTGGGAACGATCTGCGTGGTGGACACGGAGACCCGGGAGTGGGGCCAGGAGGGTGTGGAGACGATCAAGGCGATGGCGGAGCAACTGGTCCGCCGGATCCACGACATCGAGGACGGCCACTGAGGAAGGCGTGCCTTCCTGTGCGGAGGGCGCCTGATCCCACTGCGGGAGCCGCGGGCACGGCGCTGTGTCCGTGGCTCCCTCGCGTTTCACACGGAACGGCCGGCCGTCGCCAGCTGCTCCTCCTGGCGGTGCTCCGCCGGTGTTGTCCGCACCAGGTCGGACAGGCGCTCGGACCACTGCCCCTTGGCCGTGCCGAGGGCCAGTTCGCCCAGCCTCAGCAGCTGGACGTCGGAGGTTCCGGCCGGGGCGTAGATGTGCTGAGCGTCGCGCAGATACCGCTCGATGGGGCGGTTGGTGAACAGGCCCGCCGCAGCGTGGATCTCCATGGCGTCGCGAGCCGACTCGATGGCGTACTCGTGGTTGAGGAGTTTGGCATTCATCAGCTCCGGGTCGCAGGGAAGCCCGTGGTCCAGCGAGTGCACGGCGTGGTAGGCCGCCAGCCGGGCCGTCATCAGCCGTGACTGCATCCTGCCCAGCTTGAGTTTGATGGTGCCGAGCTCGCCGAGCGGCTTGCCGTATCTCTCGCGCTCGATGCAGAAGGCGGTCGTCTCTTCGAGGATGGCCTGGTGGATGCCCAGGCTGACCGCGGTGAGGTTGGGGCGCCCGTAGAGGATCGACGAACTGTAGGCGACCGCCAGGCCCTGGCCTTCCGCGCCGAGCAGGTTGGCCGCCGGAACCCGGCAGTTGTCGAATATCAGCTCGCCGAACGAGAACCCGTGAAGGCCCATGGCGGGCTGGTGCTCGGCGAGCGAGAAGCCGGGGCGGTGGGACTCGACGAGGAAGGCCGAAAGCCCCTTGGAACCGGGACCCGTGCGGACGACGACACCGTGCAGGTCGCCGACGTGGGAGTTGCCGACGAAGACCTTGCGGCCGTTGAGGATGTAGTCGTCGCCGTCGCGGACCGCGGTGCTGCCCATGCCCAGGACGTGGCCGCCCGATTCCGGCTCGGTGACGGCGATCGTCGGCAGGCATTCGCCGGCGGCGATGCGGGGCAGCCAGGTCTGTCGTTGGACGGCGTTGCCGAAGTGGATGATCTTGGCCGTGCCCAGCTGCGACGCCTGGACCATCGCTCCCATCGCTCCGCTGACGCGCGACAGCTCTTCGATGATGATGGTCTTGGCCAGGTGCCCGGCACCCATTCCGCCGTAGGCCTCGTCCACGGTCGCGCCGATCCAGCCCTGACGTGCTATCAGCCGGGACAGTTCGTGGGAGACCCCGCGCCGGGCCTCCATCTCCTCGATTCGGCGGCGCACTTCGCGTTCGGCGAAGTCACGCACACGCTGTCGTAGCTCCTCGTGTCTCTCGGTGGTGAAGTAGCGTTCCACGACAACCCTTCTCCGCGCGCCTTCCCCCGCGTCCGGTGGGACGGGGGATCAATCGTCGGGCAGTGGTTCCCCGTCCCCTGGCTGCCGACGGGAATATGGTCCACAAGTCGACCCATCGCAGCCAAGATCGTTTGTCGACTTTGGCTGAAACACTACATGTTGCATTTTGATCCCAACTGTGCGATGCGGTAAGCATCTTGTTCACATGCTGATACACAGTGGGGAGAAGCTGCGCGAGTGCGACCAGTGCCGACCCGACACGCCACTGGCCTGCCCACGAGGCACTTGCCCGGCGGACGGGCGGTCGTAAGGCGCCGGAAACCGGCCATTGAGCCCTGTTCTGCCGAGCTTGCAGGTTTGGCCGCGCGATTGTCGCGTTTCAGCCGTGACTGAAAAGGCGCGGAGATGTGCTTACGACGGCATAAGCATGGGTTCGTGTGCGCCTGGCCGGCCGCGCGGGCCGGCCCGGGCGTCAGCTCGCCAGAAGTACCGTGAAGAGGGCCGTGTCCAGGCCCCGGAACACCTCGTGCCACGGGCTGTCGGTCACGGTGCTGCGGACGAGCCGCCCGGCCCTCGCCTCCACCGTCCCCCGGTCCTCGTCCGGCAGCACCGCCGCGAGCGCGCCGACCGAGTGCAGCAGCATGACAAGGAGCAGGGTCGGCTCGTCCTGCTGCCGGCCCTGGATGACCGCGCCGCGGATGCGCCCTACCGCCTCGCTCTTGTACGCGTGATCGACGAGGGGCCAGGCATGGGTGCGGACGAGACCGAGGAGCCGTCCCTCCTCCTGCCGCAGCAGCCCGCGTCCGACCAGGCGCTCCAGCAGCGGCGGCCAGCAGTCGCGGCCGATCGTCTCCGCCACGCAGGCCAGCCTCGTCTGCCGGCCCGCGAGTGTCTCGAGGGCCTTGTCGAGCACCGGGTCCCCGGTGGGCGCACTGTCGTGTACGACGGGCCTGACGTCGGGTGACACGGCCGCGGGAGATTCGATGGCGATCCGGTCGGCCCGCACCAGGTCCAGCAGGATCGCGCCGCCCACCGCACAGCGGCGGCGTCCCAGGTCGACGGTGCTCCGGCCGGACTCGTTGAGCAGGAGGAGGGCAAGATCTTCGGTCAGAGTGGGCATACAGGCTCTTTCACAAGATTGGTCTGGAAGTACCACCCGCCCGCCGACATAGACTCGGCATCACCCGTACGCGTCAACGCATCGCTAGCGAGGAAGAAACCGTCCGTGGCCAACGCACTGCAGGAATTGGTGAAGAGCCGGCTGGAGCAGCAGGGCTGGTCCTACGGCGACGTGGCGCGACGCGGCGGTATTCCGCGTTCCACCGTCCATCACCTGGCGACTGCGGAGCGAGTGACCCGTATGCCGCAGCAGAGCACGCTGGAGGGCCTGGCGCGCGGCCTCGAGTTGCCGCTGGACTCCGTGCGCAGGGCCGCAGCCGAGGCCTGCGGGATCCATCTGTACTTCGAGGAGCCGGCCGACACCGCCGCCGCCGACCCCGAGGTCGCCACCCTCATCGCCAGCGTTCAGCGGCTGTCCGTGGCCGACCGCCGGCACGTCACCGCGCTCATCGAATCCCTCCTGCGCGACGCCGACGCCGTCCCCGGCTCCGGTCCCGGAAACGGCTCGGGCGCCGGATCCGGATCCGGCTCCGACTGACCGGGGCCTTGTCCGCGCCGTCCGCCGCTCACCGCTCCCTCAGGGTCCGCAGCCAGCCGATCACGACGCTCACCGTCTGGTAGTCGAGCTCGGCGATCCGGGCGACGGCGTTGGTGTCGGGCAGCCGCACGGGGATGCACGCGGCGTCCAGCGCGCAGTGCAGCATCACCTGGTGCGCCTGCGTCGCCGGCAGGTCCTCCCCCACGCGCAGATAAGGGCGCAGGAACGCGGCGATGGGCAGTGGTGGCGTGGGAAACGTCGGAAATTCCATGGCTGAGCTCCGATCACTCTCTCGTTCGCGTAACGGAGCTCGAAGGTTCGGGCTCACGACGCGTCGGACGAGCGCCGCCGATCACCTGAGAGGCCTTGGAGACCGGCCCTGCGCATGAGGAGTTGCACTGTTCCGTGGCTGATCGTGATGCCGTATGTCAGCGTCAGTTCGTCGTGAATGCGTCGATATCCATAGGTGCCGCCCGAGGCGGAGTGGATGACGGTGATGACCTCGGTGAGCCAGGCGTGGCGGAAGGACCGTGCGGAGGGAGGGCGGGAGCGCCAGGTGAAGTACCCGGACTCGGTCACCCCGAGGACCCTGGTGGCGATCCGCACGGGCAGACCGCCCTGAGCGATCACATGTACTGCCTCGAATCTTCTTTTGGGGACACCGCGTCACACAGCAGATCGGTCGCGCGCCTGAGGACGGCGAGCTCGATCTCCAGCTCGGTGATGCGTTTGCGTGCGGCGTTGAGTTCTGCCCCGGCATGCGGGATGGAGCGTCCCCTCCGCAGGTGCGGCAGGTATCGGCGCCGCCACTGGTAGATCGTCCGCTCCTTGAGGCCGAGATCGACGGCGACCTTCTTCACGGGCTCGCCCACGGCGAGCAGGTCGAGGGCCTGGCGGCGCAGCTCAGGTGGGTAACGCATGGCTGTTCATCCCTCCGTGAGGACTGGAGAAGGGTCCGCCCCGGCCCGGGGAGAGGAGGAGCTCCCCGAGCCGGGAGACGGGCGAAGGTTCGCTACAGGCGTGTCCGCGGCCTAGTCGATGTGACGCCGCAGGGTCACGGAGGGCCGGAAGCTCTGCAGCGGTTCCACCGCCGCACCGCGCGGTGCGGCTGCCAGCGCGTCCTTGAGCAGGCTCACGACGTCGGCGGCGAGGTCGTCGGCACGGCTCTTGACGACGTCGATCGAGTCGCGGCTGCGCTCCAGCTCGTCCAGCCGCCCTTCGAGTACGGCCAGCTGGTCCCTGGTCGAACGACTGAGGGTGAACGAGTACGGGGTGGAGACGACGAACTGGTAGGCGCCGGCGAACGTCTGGCAGCCCTCGCAGTGGTCGTTGACGGCGCGGCTGGTGTTCTTGGCGTTGAGGTGCGCCAGGGTGCCGGTCGTGGTGACGACCTGGAAGGACAGGGCGACCGACCGGCACGGGTTGTCGATCGAGCAGCCGACGGAGCGGGCGACCGCCCTGTTGACGGCACCGGCGCCGATGACCGATCCGAGCTCGCGGATCGCGAACTCGTCGTCGTAGTCGACACGGTGCCTGGGGGTGGCCTTCGCGTTGGCTTCGTCGATCGCGATGCCGATGTGGGCGATGTTCGCCTGGGTCGATGTCGCGCCGGCCGGGCTCGCGGTGGCGAAGCCCGCCATGCACGCGGTGGCCAGGATGCCCAGACGCGCGGCCCTGCGGCCGGCATCACTGGTTCGTGGCTTTCGGTGGGTCGTCACTGAGTGCTCCTTTGGACGTGCTGGAAGGTACTCGGGGGGTCACGGTCCGGAGGGTTCCTCGCTGACCGTGGCGCTCGGCGACTCGGAGGCGGTCACCGAGGGCGAAGGGGATTCGGACGGCGAGGCGCTCGGCGTGCCGGACGTGTCGCTGACGCTGGGCGTCGGCGACGGCGGCTCCGATGTGCGGGTGCGGCTCGGCGTCGGAGACGGGCTCGTCGGCCCGGGCGTCGGAACGGCCTTCTCGGGGCTCGCGGACGGGGAGCTGCTCGCGGTGGTGGCTTCGGCGGACGGGCTGGTGTCGGCTGACGGCGTCGGCGAGCCCGCCTCGGACGGCGAGCCGGTGAGGCCGGAGGGCACCGAGCTCGCGGGGCTCGGCTGCTCGTCGACGGATGCCGACGGCGTCGGACGCACCGTGGGAACGTTCGGCTGAAGGATCGGGGTGATGGGCGGCTGCGGTGGCAGCGGCTCGGGCGTCATGCCGCCCAGCCACGCCGCGCAGAGTGCGCCGGCTCCCGCCAGCAGGCCCCCGCAGAGGGCCAGGCGCATCCGGGGCCTGCCCTCCGTCGCCCGGACGGTGTACCTCACGAGCCGTCCGCCCAGCCGTACGGTGAGGTACACCGCGCCGGCCAGCGGGCAGACGAGCATGAAGCTTCCGATGATGCCGACGAGTCCGGCGGCGATCTGGCCGTCGACGAAGGCCATCCAGGTCCCGCCCAGCTGGTCCGTCAGGGAGCGGAGGCTGGTGATGAGCAGCCGCGGAAGGTTCCACAGGGCGTAAGCGAGCTCGCCGATGAGCAGCGGCACCATGGTCAGCACCCAGCCGGTCACCATGATGCGCGAATGACGCTTGAGGTCGGCCACCTCCGCAGGCACCGGGCGGCCCGGCACCATGCTCAGCAGGATGGGTTTGATCTTGCCGAAGAGGTCGGGGATTCCGGCGAGGTCGCCGAGGATGTAGTAGCCGTCCAGCCGGACCACCGGCATCAGCTGTTCGAGGATCTCGAAGTGGACGAGGTACACCGCGCCGAGAAAGAAGGACTGGCCGGTGACGAAGTACGCGCAGGCAAGCCCCAGCACGAAGACGACGTTGAAGTAGACCCCGCCCAGATCGGTCCGGATCCGGCCGCCCCGCCCGATGCGGTAGACGTCGGTGACCTCGGTGTACATCGACGGCCAGATCAGATAGAGGCCGCACCCGATGGATCCCGGCCGTGCGCCGCCGTATCTGCACGCCGAGGCGTGACCGAACTCGTGGAAGACGAGCGATGCCACGATCAGCACGAACACGGCCAGCATGAGCACCGGCTGCTCCAGCATCTGCAGCACCGGTTTCATGGCTCCGTGCACGGCGAACAGCCAGAAGTCCATACAGGCGGCGGCCGCCAGCACCAGGACCACCACGAGTGGCCGGTGCAGCCAGGCCAGGGCCTTCGCGATACGGGCGACCTGCCGCTCGCGGAAGATCACCCGATGGCCCTTCAGGGCCAGGAGGAGATCGGAGGTCGGACCGGCGACCTGATCGTCCTCCTGGCCGAAGGGCACGGTGACGCCGAGCGGATCGAGTTTGTTCTCGATGAGGTACTCGACGTTGTCCGCGCTGACTTCACGCCCGAAGCGCCCGCTGACGCGGTGCGAGATGCTCTCGGTGTTCCGGACGCCGTCGACGGCCTCCGCCACCAGATAGAGCAGCCGGGACAGCTGGACCACCTGTCCGTCGCCCCGGCGGACCAGGTACTTGGGCTCTGTGAAGCCGGATCCCTGGTATTCGCCGAGCAGTTGGAGTCCTGCGCTGCGTCGCGGAACGGGAAACAGTATCTCTGTGTATTCGTACGCGAGGTCCGTGTATTCGTACGCGGAGAGTGTTTCGTCCACGTCGCAGGCCGCCGCCCCCACGGGACCGGGGTAGTGAACCCTTTGGCTGTCGGTCACCGTCCTGCTCTTCCTCCCGGGGCGGACCGCGCCCCCAAGACGCGGTCCGCGCACATCCGGGCTTGTTACTGGTGGATGTTGATGGTCTGGGTGGCCTCGGAGGCCGCGATGGCGTCCGGGGAGTCGACGTTGGCCGCGGTCGACGTGTTGTGGGCGTCGACGTAGGCGACGTGCTTGGTCACGTGGCTCGTCGTGGTGAAGTTGAACCGGAGCCGGCCCAGGGCCTTGCGTCCGGGCAGGAGTTCCGCGGCGGCCTCGGCGTTGAGCTGTTCGTTGTTCACGGTGGACCCTTTCTCGGCGGGGAGCGCCGGCTACTGGTTGATGCTGATGGTCTGGTTGGCCTCGGAGGCCGCGATGGCGTCCGGGGAGTTCACGTTGAGCGCGGTCGACTCGTTGTGGGCGTCGACGTAGGCGACGTGCTTGGTCACGTTGTGGGTCGAGAGCCAGTTGAAGCGCAGGCGGCCCAGGGCCTCGCGGCCGGGCAGGAGTTCGGCGGTGGCCTCGGCGTTGAGCTGGTCGATGTTCACGGTGGAGCCTTTCTGGAAGGGAGCGCCGGTTACTGGCTGACGTTGATGGACTGGCCGGCCCCGGAGGACGCGATGGCGTCCGGGGAGCAGAAGTTGGCCGCGGTCGACTCGTTGTGGGCGCCGACGTAGGCGACGTGGCGGGTCACATCGGTGGACTGGAAGAAGTCGAACCGGAGCCGGCCCAGGGCCTCGCGGCCGGGCAGCAGCTGCGCAGCCTCTGCGTCCAGCTCTCGCATGCCGAGCATGGTGGGGTCCTTTGCACGAAGGGCACGGACGGACGGAACCGAATCCCAAAAGCGTCCATCCATGCCGGACGATCTGTCTGACGAGATTGGACAGTAGACCGTCCAATCACGTTGGACAAGCGACTCGCGACATCTCGCTTCCCGCCGGACACGCCGTGCATAGACGGGAAACAGCAGGTGGGAGAGGTGAAGGGCGAGGTCGCACCAGGTGCCGGCCCACTCACAGCCTCACCTGATCGGCCCAATCGGGCGCACTTCGACGAGCGGCGCCCGGGCCCTCGATGGCATTCTCTCGTCGCCCAAGGCGGGTGGATCCGCCCGAAACCTCCCCGAGAGGGGTGCACGTGCTTGTTGTTCCAGGGGCCTCCGCAACCGCCGTCGTCCGTGACAGGACGGGAGAGCCTGTCGTGCTGCTCTCCGGCGAACTCCCCTCGGCCCTCACCCAGTCCGGCCTCGACGAGCTGCTGAACCTGGCCGCCGCCGTGCTCAACGCGAAGGAGTTGGAGCTCTTCCGGAAGTGCCTCGCGGCACTGCGCTGCGGAGAGCAACTCGAGGAACGCCGCATCGAGGTGAGCGGAGCCGTGCTGACCATTTACCGCAGCTGACCAGGCGACCGGCTGCGCGGAACACGGTGCGGAATACCGTTCGACGCCCGTCGTTTCCGCAGGCCAACCCCCGGCGAACGACATCGGAAACGAATTCATCAACGCATTACGCGGTGCACCTACGGAAGGGGTTTTCGCATTTCACCGCGGAACTCGCAACACCCTGCCGACACACCGAAGTTGAATCACCTTGGCGAGTGTTTGTAGGCGCCGTTTCCGCAAGTTGGGAAACCTGCATGAGCAGAGCTCAGGGCGTGTTTTCAGCGATCCATGTTCAAAAGTCGCGGGTCACCCGATAAGCCCTCGCGGCTCGATTGAGTCAATGAACTCGATGCGCGGTTACGAGTAATGTCCGACGGGCCATCAGAAATCCACCGAACACAAGGAGAAATTCTGGTGAGAAATCTGGCGCGCGCCGCTGCGACGGCGGCCCTGGCCGTGAGCGCGGTCGTCATCCCCCTGACGGGCACCGCCATGGCCGCCCCGGCCCAGGCACCCCGAGCCGTGCAGCTCAACCACGACTGGGACGACGACGACTGCGACTACTACGGTTTCAGGGCCAACGACTGGGACCGCTACCGCAACCGGTGCGACGACGACTGCCGTTACCGCTGGGACCGCGGCTACCGGTCGCACTGGAACAACGGCTACTGGAGGCACCACCGCAACTACGGGGACTGCTGGTGGAACTACGGCCGCCGGTACTACTGATCCGGACTGATCGGGTCTGAGCCGTTCGACATCTGACAGGGGCTCCCGGGAAGCGATTCCCGGGAGCCCCTGTCATTGTTCGGGGATCAGCCCCGATAGACGGTCAGCACGGCTCCGCTCACCTCGATGCGGCGTTCCTCGAGTTGCTCTCCGCAGCGCAGTGCCGCGAGGCACTTCCGGAAGAGCTCCAACTCCTCCGCGTTGAGCACGGCGGCGGCCAGATTCAGAAGGTCTTGCATGCTGGACGGGGTGAAGGCCGAAGGGAGTTCACCGGAGAGCAGCACGACAGGCTCTCCGGTCCTGTCACGGACGACGGCGGTCGCAATCGCTCCTGGAACGACAAGCACGTACACCCCCCTCTCACGGAGGCTTCGGGCGGCTCACCCGCCCCCGCGAGGATGAGGATAGCCTCGATCGAACCATTTCTTGTCTGATCTGATACTTCGCCATGTCATGCATGATCAGGTATGGCTTGGGCGTGGCGGAGCCGAAATCCGCCGATCTCCAGGGATATATAACGATGAGTGAGAACCCGAGGTAGAACGCAGGGCGACGACCGGCACATCAGGCGACCAGGTCCATCCGCAGTAGTCGCCCACCGTCAATCGTGCTAGCGGGAACCGTTATCGGCGGTGACCGTTGCCGGGGGTGCTCCGCAGGAGGGATTCGATGAGCGCGGTGACGTGCCGGCGGTCGGCCACGGACAGCCGCTGAACGCTGGCGATGAGGGTGGCGACCTCGGGGTCGGCGGCGGCGGTGTCGGCCGGCTCCTCGAAGTACAGATGGATCCCGCAGGCCTCGGCGGCGGCCCTGCGCACGGAGTCCAGCGGCAGCTCGAGGCCGCGCGCCAGGCCCTCCAGCGTGCTCTGCTGCGGCATACGGGTCACTCGCTCCGCAGTCGCCAGGTGATGGACGGTGGAACGCGGAATACCGCCGCGTCGCGCCACGTCGCCGTAGGACCAGCCCTGCTGCTCCAGCCGGCTCTTCACCAATTCCTGCAGTGCGTTGGCCACGAGGTGGATTCTTCCTTCCAACAAGTCGATTGGCCAAACTCTCGCAAATGCGCTTGCGGCCGGACACCGAAAAGGCTAGCGTCCAATCGCATTGGACGATCCGTCCAAAGACATTGGACACGTCCTTTGTACGCTTACCGCACTTCACGGCGCAACCCATAGTTCAACGCTTCGCGTCATGTGGTGTCACGCTTGGGTTGATCATATCGACGAGCCCATACGATCTCACCACAAACGGAATACAACATCCCGGTCGGGACATCGCCGGCCGGGCTGGAAGGCCCGGTCAAGGCGGCAAGACCCGGGGAGGCGAGGGGCGTTCCCGTCTCCCCGGGTCCGTCCGGGTGCGGCTGCAGGCCGTGTCTACTGCAGGCCGCGTCTACTGCAGGCCACGTCTACTGCAGGCCGCTACTGATGGCGCTCACCAGCTCGCCGTTCGCGGTGTCACCGCTGAACTCCCAGAAGAACGCGCCGCCGAGGCCCTGGTCCTTGGCCCAGGTCATCTTTCCGGCGATCGTCGACGGGGTGTCGTAGCTCCACCAGTTGCCGCCGCAGTACGCGTAGGCCGTGCCGGCGATCGTGCCGGTGGCCGGGCAGGACGTCTTGAGGACCTTGTAGTCCTCGATGCCCTGCTCGTACGTCCCCGCAGCCGGCCCGGTCGCGGTGCCGCCCGGAGCGGACTGCGTGACGCCCGTCCAGCCGCGTCCGTAGAAGCCGATGCCGATCAGCAGCTTGCTCGCGGGCACGCCCTTCGCCTTGTACTTGGCGATCGCGTCGGCCGTGGTGAAACCGGCCTGCGGGATGCCGCTGTAGGAGGTGAGCGGGGAGTGCGGGGCGGTCGGGCCGTCCGCGTCCCAGGCGCCGAAGAAGTCGTACGTCATCACGTTGTACCAGTCGACGTACTGGGCCGCGCCCGCGTAGTCGGCGGCGTCGATCTTGCCGCCGGAGGACGCGTCCGCGGTGACGGCGGAGGTGACCAGGTTGCCGGAGCCGAACTTGGCGCGAAGGGCCCCCATCAGGTTCTTGTAGGCCGCCGCCCCGCTGGTGTCGCAGGACAGGCCGCAGGAGTTCGGGTACTCCCAGTCGATGTCGATGCCGTCGAAGACGTCGGCCCAGCGCGGGTCCTCGACCAGGCTGTAGCAGGAGTCGGCGAACGCGGCCGGGTCCTTGGCCGCCTCGGTGAAGCCGCCGGACCAGGTCCAGCCGCCGAACGACCACAGCACCTTGATGCCCGGGTACTTGGCCTTCAGCTGGCGCAGCTGGTTGAAGTTGCCGCGCAGCGGCTGGTCCCAGGTGTCGGCCACGCCGCTGACCGACTGGTCGGCGGTGAAGGCCTTGTCGTAGTCGGCGTACGAGTCGCCGATCGCGCACTTGCCGCCCGTGACGTTGCCGAAGGCGTAGTTGATGTGCGTGATCTTCGAGGCGGAGCCGGAGGTGACGAGGTTCTTGACGTTGTAGTTCCGGCCGTAGATGCCCCACTCGGTGAAGTACCCGAGATTGACCTCGCCCGCCGCCGGGCCCGGGTCGGTGGTGCCGCCCGTGGTGTGCACCTTGACCGCGTCGCTCGCCGGGCCGCTCTGGTCGGCGCTGTCACGGGCCTGCACCGAGTAGGAGTAGTCGGTGCCGGCGGTCAGGCCGCTGTCGGAGTACGAGGTCCCCGTCACCGTCGCGACCGTGGCGCCGTCGCGCAGGACGTCATAGTTCTTGATGCCGTTGTCGTCGGTGGCCGCGGTCCAGCTGAGCTTGACCGAGGTGTTCGTGATGTCGGATGCGGTGGGGGCGCCGGGCGCGGAGGGCGGGTTGTCGCCGGGGACGCTGCCGCCGTCGCAGGACGCGCCGTTGATCTTGCAGCCGCTCGGCGAGCCGGAACCGGCCCCGTTGAAGCCGAAGGAGACGGAGGCGCCGGCGGCGAGCGTCCCGTTGTAGGACTTGTTCTTGGCGGTCCAGTGGGTGCCCGAGCTGGTGACGTCGGCGTCCCAGGCGGAGGTCACCGAGGTGCCGGAGGGGAAGTCCCACTCGACGGTCCAGGAACTGATGCTCGTGGTGCCGCTGTTCGTGATCGTCCACTTGCCTTCGAAGCCCGTGCCCCAGTCCTGGGTCTTGGTGTACGTGGCCGTGGCGGATGTCGCGGCCTCGGCGGGGCCCGCCAGGCCGACCAGGGCTGCGAGCGGGAGCAGCAGGGTGGTCAGCCCTGCCACAGCTCTGTCTCTGAAGCGCATCTGCGCCTCCTCGGGGTGAGGTCCGGTCGTTCATGGGGGTCGAACCAGGCCTGCGCCGCCCGTGAGCACGCGTGCACGAGAGACATGCGCGCTCAAAGATCGAGCGCGCATGTCCATGACATGCTCACCGCAGTGGGCTGAGAATAGAAAGGTCTGGACCAAGGGTCAATAGGTCTGGACCACTAGCGGTCATCCGGCAGCGGCGCCCCCGCGTCCCGCACCTCCACTCCTTCGCCGTCCCGGTCGACCCGGACCACGTGGGCCGCGTCGGGCCCGCCGGCCGGCCAGCCCCTGGTGAGGTCGTCGGCCACCACGACCGCCGAGGGGTGCACGCGGGCGGTGCGGGCGATGTGGTCCCGTACCGCGATCTCGGCCAGCTGGTCCCGGCCGCGTGTCCCCGGCGGGAGACCGTAGACCTCCGCCACCGTGCCCGGCAGCCAGTCGAACCGGTCGGCGTCCTCCGCCGAAAGGCGGGTCACCCCGTCCTGGGTCACGGACAGCCCGATGCCCTCGGCGTACTGCCGGTCCCGCAGGAAGGTGCGGCGCAGAACGGGGTCGGCCGTCGCGATCCGCCCCTTGGGGACCAGGATCTCCACCAGGCGGAAGGCCACCAGCAGCCGGCCGCCGGCCGAGAGCTGGAGGTCGAAGGCGGGCAGCCGCCGGTCCTCGTCGTCGAACCCGGCGAACCGGGCCTCGACGTGCACATCGCCGGTGGACGGGACCGGGCCGTACACGTCGAACGCGGCGATGCGGTGCGGGAACGCGGCCACGTCCCTGCCGATCTCCGGTGACCAGCGCCAGAGCCGGTCGTGGGGGACGACGTGCAAGGCCGCGTCCAGGAGGCCCGGGTGGAGCAGGCCGCGCGGCACCGTGCCGCGTCCCGCGTCGAGGACGCCGGACGCGCCCCCGGCCGCCGCACGCATCGAGACCAGGTACTGGAACGCCGGGCCGTGGAACAGCGCCCCCGACGCGTACGGGTCGTCGGCGGGAGCCGCGTCCGGCAGCGGTGCGAACGGCTCGGGCGGGGCGTCGGCCGGGGCCCGTTCGCCGACGCGGACCTTGGCGGTCGCGACCGGTTCGAAGCGGGACAGGGCGGCGGTGGCCGCTTCACGCCAGGCAAGGAGGGTCACGGTGAGTTCGCCGCCGTGGGAGCCGTGTCGGGAGCCGCTTCCGTCGGCGGGGGTGACCTCCGTCCTCAGGCGGACCGGCTCCGCGACCCGTATCCAGCGGTGCAGCCGGACATCGCGCAGGGAGGTCACGGGCCGGCCCGTGTGCGCCTGGGCCGCCTGCGCGAGCAGGTCGAGGGTGGACATCCCGGGCAGCGCGGGCACCGTCCATGTCGGGCGGTGGTCGGACAGCCAGCTGTCGGCCGCGGGGTCGAGCACGATCTCGGTACCGGCGCCTGTGCTGATGCCGGTTCCGGTACCGCCTCGTGCGTCGTCGCCCTCGACCACGCGCATCCCGAGGTCCCGTACGTGATAGATGCGCTTGCCGTCGACCCACAGCCACGCCTCGGCCACCGCGTAGCGGCCGCGTTCGTCCTCGCCGGTCTCGGTGATCTCCAACTCGACCGTGACGCGTTCGTTGGCGGGCACGACCTGGCCGCGGTACTTCCAGCTCAGCGGGCGGTCGAGGGTGAGGAGTTCGAAGCGGGGCCGCCGGAGGCCGCTGTCCGCGCCCGTCTCGATCAGATACGTCTGAAGGAGGCGGCACATCGCCTCGACGCCGAGCGAGCCGGGCTGTACGGGGTCCGAGAGGAAGTGCGCCTTGAAGAACCACTCCCCCGGGTCGACGTCCTTCTCGGCCCGCAGCCGGCCGAGTCCGGCCGCCCCGCCCCCCGACCAGTAGCCGGTCACCCGGTCCAGCATGAGCAGCATGGGACCGGCGAGCTGGTTCGTCCGTAGCGCCGGTGCCCGGTCGCACGGCTCGGCCAGGCGGCGGCGTTCGGCGTCCGTGGGCGGCAGGCCCGCCTGGTCGGCGAAGGCCTCGGGCGGGAAGAAGCCGAAGACGGTGGATGCCCGGAAGACCGGGCGGCCGTCCGCGGTGCACTCGACCTCGAAGGACACGATGATCATGTCGCCGTTGCGGGAGATCTCCCGCAGCCCGGCGCGGGTGCGCACGGTGGCCGTGTCCGGGCCGATGTGGCCGCTGACGGTGGCCGTGCCGTCGAGATTGCGGAACAGGAGGTCCCTGTCCGAGCCGAGCGCGCAGCCCACGTACGAGGCGAGCCATCCGCACGGCTGGAGGGCGACCTCCATCAGCACGGCCGTCGGCATCACGGGGCTGTCGTTCTGTTCGAAGTACCAGTCGGCGGCGCTGACGTCGTACTCCGCGACGACCGTCACGCCGGCCTTCATCGCGCCGGGCGGGCCGTCGACCGAGACGATGCGGCTGATGAAGTGGTACGGCGGACCCGGCAGCCGGGGCACGCGGCGGGCGTCCTCCGCGGGCCCGTACAGCGTCCCGAACGCCTCCGACGGCCGGCCCCAGGCGCTGGCCAGCAGTTCCGGATACCCGTACGCGGCCTCGGTGTTCTCGCGGTGTCCGGTCAGGCCGCCGAGGGAGGGCAGCGGCACGGGCGCGCCGGTCTCCTGCCGTGCGGGCGGGCCGTGCAGGCGCCAGTGCTCCAGCGGCCAGTCCCGCACCAGCCGCAGCGCGAGGCCGCGGGCGAGGAACGCCTTGACCCCGTCGACCGTGCACAGGACGTCGGCCACGAGGACGGGTTCGCCGACGCCGGGCGCCTCGCTGTCGGCGCCGTCGGACAGCTCGCGGACGAACACCTCGTACGTCAGGAGGCGGCTGGCCGGTGTGACCTGGCCGCGGCACAACATCTTGTACGCGCCGTCGGTCACCGGTTCGAAGCGCCAGCCGTCGCGGTCGGCGGTGAAGCCGAGTCCTGCGAGGTAGAAGGCCATCGCCTGCAGGCAGCCGTCCAGCATGAGCGTGCCCGGCATGCAGGGGTCGTTCTTGAAGTGACCGGCGAAGAACCAGTCGTCCGGGCGGATGGGGGTCTCGGCGCGCAGATAGCCGCGCCCCCAGGGGCCGCCGGAGACGTCGAGCTCGGTCACCTCGCCGAGCAGCAGCATGCGGCCGTCGGCGATACGCGGGGTGCGGACATGGGCGCGCGTCGGGCGCCACTCGGGGCCGAAGCAGTCGTACGCGCGGCCCTCGGCGAAGGCCCGTACGGCGTCCCGGGCGAAGGAGCGACGGGATGCGGGGAGCGGCAGCGCGGGCGGGGCGAGCGGGGCCGCGCTGTCCGGGGCGTCGGCCGCCGGGTCCCACAGCACGCCGCCCGTGCCGGCGAGTTCGGCGTCGGTGAAGAAGCCGGCCTGCCCGTCCCGTACGGTCAGCCGGAGCTCGTCGCCGACGTAGCAGTCGTACCGGAAGAAGAACAGCCGCACGCCGTCGTGCTCGCCGTGCCCGTCGATACGGATCTCGAAGCGGAGGGTCTCGCCGGGGACGGGCGGGCTGCCGTGGAAGGTCAGTTCGCAGCCGAGCAGCCGGTACACGCGGTCGCCGCCGTGTCCCTGCAGGTCGGCGCCGAGCCAGCTGATGAGCAGCAGATCGGCCTGCCCGGCCTCGACCATCAGGCCTGCGGGCATACGGCCGGCGGGGTCCAGGTACCAGCTGTCCGGCTGTACGTCGGTCTCGGTCCAGATGGTGCCGGTGCCCATCGACGCGGGCACCGCGTCGATGCCGGTGACGCGGTCGGCGAGCAGCATGGGCGGCTGCGGCATCCGCGTCTGGCGGTGCAGGCCGTCCTGGGCGGCGAAGAGCGGGCCGAAGAGCTCCGAGATCCGGCCGCTCGCGAGCTGCTCCAGCTGGTCGCGGGTGAACTGGGGGCCTGGCCGTTCCGGCCGCGGGGGCACACCGGGCGGGGTCGGCGTGGGTGTGGTCGGGGCGGGTGCGGGCGCTGCGGGGATCGAGGCTGGGACCGGGGCGGGCGGCGGGGTCACCGTCGGGCGCCCCAGTGGGGCTCCGTGGAGCAGAACGGCCGCGGCCCGCTGACGCATCGCCAGGAAATCCTGGTGGACCCTTGCCTGCTGGGTCATGAACTCCTGGAAGGCGGAGGCCAGTCCCCGCTGGTACGCATCCGTCGCCGCCTGCACGTGTGCCAGGCGCACCGCGCCGCCTGCGGCTGGGCCGGCGTACGCGGGGATGCCGGCCCGGATCGTCGGCGCGGCGGACTCCGGCGGGCCCGAAGGCGCCCCGACCGCAACACCGGAAGGCGCCAGGACCGTCGGGCCGACGACCGGCTGCGGTGGGATCGAGGCCCCCGGGCGCGTCCGGGTCGGCGTGCCTGAGCCATCGGGCGAAACCGGCGGCAGCCACGGCGCCCGCGGCATCTCCTGTACGCCCGCGGTCGCCGGCTCGGTGAGCGTGGCCATGGAGGTCGCGGCGCCGACCGGTGGCAGCCACGGTGCCGGGAGCATCTCTTGGCCGTCGGCCGGCCAGGCCGTGGCCGCCGGGTCCACCTGGGCCCCTTGGGTCCGGGAGCCAAGCCGCAGGTCCCCCGTGCCCTCCCGGCCGGCGGGTGGCCGTACCCGCACCGCCGGCGGGTGGGCCGGAAAGGTCAGCCGGCTGTCCGCTGCCCGGCGGGCCGGGGCGATCGACGCGAAGTGGTCGAACAGCGCGTCCGCGTCCACCCGCACGCCCGCCGCGACGAGCTCGGCGACCGATCTGACGAGGCGGCGGATGCCCTGTCCTTCCGACGCGTCCAGCGATACCGCGAGGTGGTCGCGGTCGCCGAGGATGCGGTCGATCCAGCCGGTGCACAGGCCGCGCGGGCCGTGCTCGACGAAGACCCGTACCCCGTCGGCGTACGCGTTCTCCACCATGCGGTCGAAGTTGATGGTGCCGACGGCCTGGGCGGTGACGGCTTCGGCGGCGGCGTCGGGCGCCGGCGTGTACCAGTCGCCGGTCGCGCCGGTGTAGAACCGTACGCCGGGCACCGCCTCGGTGGGCCGGTGGTGCAGCCGCCGCCACTCCTCGCGCACCTCCTCGACCTCGGGTGCGTGCACGGCGATGTCGTAGTCGAGGCGGATGGCGTGCCCCGCGGGCAGGCCGGCGAGGACGCGCTCGCACTCGGTCTCCTCGCCGCCGACCACGCACACGTCGGGGGCGTTGACGGCCATCAGGTGCACGGCCGGGTTTCCCTCGAGCAGCTTCCGTACGGTGCCGACGGGGGCGCTGACGATATGGCTCGCCCAGCGGTCGCCGTGGATTCCGGTCTTCGCCCAGGCGCTGCGTACGGCGTCGAGCCTCCCGACCACGCCGTCGGTGAAGATCTCCGAGGCGCGGATGTCGGTGACGAGTGAGCGGACGTCGCGCCAGGCACGCATGGACACGAGCGCGGCCGACTCGCCCGACGAGTAGCCGAGGACGGCGTCCGGTGCGATGCCGAGCACATGGCGGCTGATCTCGGTGTGGAACTGGGCGAGCAGGGCGGCGCCCCAGATCTGGTCGAGTACGTGGGCGTGGCGGGGCCCGTCGTCGCCGTCGCCCGCCGGGTGGTTGCGGTAGGCCCAGCCGACGGTCTCCTCCAGCGGGCCGCAGCGGGACTCCAGTTCGGCGGTGATATCGGGGAACGCCAGGATGAGTTCGCGCCCCATGCCCGGGTACGTCGCCGAGCCGTTGGTGTAGACGAAGGCCACCTCGCCGTCGAGTGGCTTCTCGCGGAAGGCCACTCCGTCGGGGCGGATACTCTCACCGCCGAGCCAGCGACGGGCGGCGGCCGCGCGTTCGGCCAGTTCACCGGCGGTCGCGGCGACGATGACCAGCCGGGCCGGTCCCGTGTCGGACTCGTGCCCGGCCTCCAGCGCGGCCAGGGTTCCGGGCAGGTCCCGGCCCGAGTAGACGTGCAGCCGGGGCGGCGGTCCGGCGAGCCATGCGGCCGTGTCCGTGTCGTGGGCGGCGCTGAGCCGGATGCGGGCGGGCGGTGCGTCCAGTGGCGTGACGACCACGTCGGCCGTACGGATGCCGAGGGCCGGGGCGGCCGGTCGGCCGACGGCGCCCGGCAGGGCCCGGTGGTGCAGGGCGAGGGCCGCGCAGGCCACGGCGACCAGGCCGGTGGCGGCGTGGGCGGTGCCGAACAGGGCGGCGGGGTCGAAGCCGGGGCGGCGCCCGGAAGCCTCGTCCCGTACGTCCGCGCTCTCCTCGGCCTGTGCGCCGACGGTCATGTCCGCCTGCTCCTGGCCTGGTTCGCCGAGCACGGCGATGACCGGATCGCCGTCGCGGCGCGCATCGGTGAGGCGCTTGAGCACCAGTGCGACGGCGGCGTCTCCGGGCGCCCGGTCGAGGCCGAGTTCGGCGAGCGCGGCCTGGTGGACCGGTTCGTGCGACAGGTCCACGGCGCCGACGACGGCGGCGTCCGCCTCGCCCGCGGCGAGCGCACGCGCGGCGATGTCGAGGGCCACGAGACCGGACGCCTCCTCGGCGGAGACCGAGAAGCCCGGCCCGGCGAGGTCCAGTTGGGCGTTGATGCGGTTGGCGACGACGTTGGGCATCGTGCCGAGTACGCCGGCGGCGTCCAGTGGCGGGGCGAACGCGTCACCGATGTCGCCGTCCCCCGCCCAGGCGGAGGCCCGCCAGCGGGCGTGGTAGCGCGCGACCTCGGGATCGCAGCCCATGCCGACGAGCACCATGGTCCGCTCCCTCGGAAGCGCGACGTCGCGTACCGCCTCGCGGGCGGACTCCATGACCAGCAGCTGCTGGGCGTGGGCCCGCTCCAGGTCGCGGGGCGGGAAGCGGAGGCCCGTCAGCTCGACGTCCACCGTGGGGCGCGGGTCCGGTGTCGGTGTGCCGGTCAGGAGGGCGTTCGTCAGGTCGTGTACGTCGGTTCCGGCGCCGACTCGGGCGCCTATCGCGACGATGGCCACGGGGGCAGGAGTGCGGTGGGGTGCTCTCTTCTCCCCTGCCCCGCCCCTTCCCGAAACCGGGGCTTCGCCCCGGACCCCCGTTTCGTCTGCGGCCCGGTGGGCTCGTCGTGCCCACCCTCCCCCAAGCTCTCGGCTTCGCTCGAGCAGGGGGGACCCCCATCGCCCTGCGGAACGCCTGCCCACAACTTCGGGCTCCCACGCGTCCACGACGAGGTGCGCGTTGTTGCCGCCGAAGCCGAAGGCGCTCACCGCGGCGCGGCGCGGGCCTTCCCACGGCTCGTTCTCGCGCAGCAGACGCAGTGGCGTGCCGTCCAGTGCCTCGGTGGGCTCGTCCGCTCCGGCGGTGGCGGGCCGGATGCCGGCCCGCATCGCGCCGAGCACCTTGAGGAGCCCGGCGACCCCGGCGGCGGTCACCGGATGGCCGAGGTTCGACTTGACCGAACCGACCGGCAGACCGTCGCAGCCGTCGAACACGCGGCTCATGGACCGGATCTCGACCGCGTCGCCCACCTGTGTGCCGGTGGCGTGGCACTCCGCCAGCGACACCGTGCGCGGGTCGATCCCGGCCGACTCGTAGGCCAGCCGCATCGCGCGGACCTGGCCGTCCTCGGCAGGGTTGAGCAGCCCGCCGGCCCGGCCGTCGTTCGACAGGCCGACGCCGCGGATCACCCCGAGGACGGGCCGGTCCTCGGCGACGGCGTCCTGCAGCCGCATCAGTGCGACGAAGGCCGCGCCCTCGGCCGGTACCAGCCCGTCGGCGCCGCGGTGGAAGGGGCGGCTGCGCCCGGTGCGGCTCATCGCCGACAGGGCGCGGAAGCCGAGGTGGATGAAGAGGTCGTCGGCGCAGTTGACGGCCCCGGCCAGCATCAGGTCGGCCGTGCCGTCGTGCAGGCGGTCGCAGGCGAGCTTGACGGCGTACAGCGATGAGGCGCAGGCGGCGTCGACCGCGTACGCGCCCGCTCCCAGGCCCAGGGCGCGCGCCGCGAAGTGCGCGGGCAGACCCGACGAGAAGCGGTTCCGGGCTTCCGGGCGACCGCCCTCACGGCCTTCCGCGCCGGCCCACAACTCGCCGACCTCGGTTGGCTGTTCGTCCCGCCACACGTGCTCGGCGTACCGCGCCATCCCGGCGGACGGGAACGACAGATTGCCGAGGACGAGACCGGCGCGGGGCATCGGGCGGCCGTGCTGCCCGCTGTCGCGCAGCGCCTCGCGTGCGCCGTGCAGGACCCACTGGAAGACCGGGTCGAGGCCGGTGATCCGCTCGGGGCCCACCAGGTAGGCGTCCGGTTCGAAGACGGAGCCGAAGCCGCGCACGTAGCCGCCCATGCCGGTCCAGGAGCGGTCCGCGGCGTCGTCGGCGGTGCCCGGGGGCAGGGAGCGGGGCAGGCGCCACCGTCCTTCGGGGGTGGAGGACAGGCTGACCCGGCCGGCCGCGATGTTCTTCCAGAGGGTGCCGGGGTCCAGCGCGTCGGGGAGTACGCAGCCCTGCCCGACGACGGCGATCGGTTCGAATCGCATGCGTGGTGTCTCGCTCTCCGGTCGTTCGCGGCGTGTCAGGAGGGACGCAGTACGAGGGACACGCCGAGCAGTTCGGCGCGTACGGAGCCGTCCTCGTCGAGGAAGCCGATGTCGCATGTGGCGCCCTCGGCCCGGACGTCCCCCGCCCGGACCACGCAGCGGACCTCTCCGGCGGCCGGACCGGTGCGGTGGACCCGGTACTCGGCAGCGGACATCGGCAGCGTCGCCCCACCGAGCGTCTGCTCCGCCCAGACCACGGCGAGCTGGAGGCCGCCGTCCGTGAGGGCCGGGTCGGTCCACCACGGCCGGTCGTCCCAGCCCAGTTCGCGCAGGCCGGCGAGAGTGCCGGTCGCACCGGCCGGAGACACGCCGTCGATCGAGCGCAGCGCCTGGAACCGGGGGCCGTGGAAGAGGACGTGCCCGTCGTAGATCTCGGCCCCGGCACGGTCGGACGGCCGCAGGTCCGCCGGTGCGGTCCATGTTCCGGGGGCGAGCGGCTCGTCCGTCGTGACGGCTTCGGCGCTGTAGTGCGGTACGCCGCCCTCGCCGAGGAGACGGAACGTCAGCGCGCCGTCGCGCCGTCCCTGGACGGCGAGGCGGTGTCCGGCACCGTCCAGCTCGTCCAGTGCGATACGGCGCAGCACGTTCACGTTCCGCACCGCCGTGGGAGCCCCGGCCGGCAGCCCGGATCCGGTGCGGGCCGCGGCGGTCAGCCACTCCAGGGCCATGGCCATGGGCAGTACGGGTGTGCCGCCGATGGCGTGGTCCCGCAGGTACGGGTGGGAGTCGCCGGTCAGCCGAATCCCGGCGGTGGTCTCCCGGCGCGCCGTGCCGCCGAAGGCGCCGGCCACGCCCTGGCCCGCCACGACGACCTGGGTGTCGGGACCGGGAGCCGTGAACAGCTCCACGAAGGCCCGCGCACCTTCCTCGACCGGGATCAGCTCGACGCCCTGGCTCCTGAAGTGCCCTTCGAGCGCGGGGTCGACCATGCCGCCCTGCCAGGGTCCCCAGGCGATGGCGCTGACCCTGCATCCCGGCCGGGCCGCTCGCTCGGCGCACGCGACCTGGCCCAGCACCTCGTTCGCCATGGCGTAGTCGCTCTGGCCCGCGTTGCCGTACCGGGCGGCGACGGACGAGAACACGCTCAGCGCCTCGAGCGGGTCGTCCGCGGTGGCGGCCAGCAGCGCCCGCAGCCCGTCGGCCTTGGTGTCGAAGACCCGGTCGAACTGCTCGTCGGTCTTGTCCGTGAGGCGCTTGTCCGCGAGCACGCCGGCTCCGTGCACGATGCCGGTGACCGGCCCCCACTCCTGCCGTATCTCGTCCAGCGCCGCGGCGACCGCCGCCTCGTCCCGTACGTCGACGGCGAGATAGCGGACCTTGGAACCGGCCTCTTCCAGCGCGGCGAGGGTCTCCCGCACCTCACGGGCGGCCAGCACCCGTGCCACGGTGGCGCCGACCTCGGCGGGGGCGGGCGGGCGGCCCGCGTTCTGCTGGCGGGCCTGCTCGATGACGGCCCGCTTGAGCGCCGCCTCGTCGGCGGCGGAGCGCAGCGCCGCGGGCTCCTCGTCCAAGGGGCTGCGGCCGAGCAGTGCGATACGCGGCTGACGGGCGCGGGCGAGGGCCAGCAGCGAGGCCGCGGTGACCCCGCGCGCACCACCGGTCGCGACGATCACCGAGTCGGGTCCGACGTTCGCCGGGTCGCCGCCGGCTTCCGCGGTGACCTCGGCCTCACACACCGTCAGGCGGGTGCCGTCGGCGCGCAGGCCGGCGTCCAGGGTGTCTCCGCCGGTGAGCAGTTCGCATACGAGCGCTTCGGCAACGGCTTCGGGCGTCCGGTCCGCGCGCTCGCAGTCGATGGCCTTGACGGAGGCGTCGGGCCACTCGCGGGCAGCGGTACGGGTGAGCGCGGCGATGCCGCCCGACCATGCGCGGACGCCCGCACGCCCGCCGATGCCGAAGTCTCCCCCGGTGTCCTGGACGGTGACGAACACCCCGCCGCCGTTTTCGAAGCGCGACGCCACGGCCCGTGCGACGCGGAACGCCTCGCGGTGCACCGTGAGCGCCTCCTCGGGAGTCGCCGTCTCGCGCAGGCCGCCCAGGAAGACGACCCCGTACGCGTCCTGCGGGACCTCGGTGACGACCGCGGCCGACAGCCCGTGCGCGTTCAGCCGCTCGGCGACATACGCGGCGACGCCTCGGCCGTCGTCGGTGACGGCGAGCAGACCGCCGCTCAGGCCGGGCATCTCCAGCCCGGACGGGGGTGCGACGACGGCCCGGACCGCGTGGTGCACGAGTCCGCCCGGGGCGGCAGGCTCGACGATGTCCGGCGTGACCGGTCCGGCCGACGGCACGGGGTCGCCGCCCTCGCGCAGCTTGCCGACGATGTCACCCACCGTCCGCAACCGCCCCAGCTCCGACGTCTCCACCACCGGCAGATCCGGCGCCTCCGACCGCAACGCCGACAGAATCTGCACCCGCTTGATCGAATCCACCCCCAGATCCGCCTCGAGATCCATGTCCGGCGCCAGCATCTCCACCGGATAACCCGTCTTCTCCGCCACGATCGACAACAGCAGACCCTCCAGGTCCACCGCCACCGGCACGGGGGCGGGTGCGGGGGCGGCGGACGGCACGGGGTCGCCGCCCTCGCGCAGCTTGCCGACGATGTCACCCACCGTCCGCAACCGCCCCAGCTCCGACGTCTCCACCACCGGCAGATCCGGCGCCTCCGACCGCAACGCCGACAGAATCTGCACCCGCTTGATCGAATCCACCCCCAGATCCGCCTCGAGATCCATGTCCGGCGCCAGCATCTCCACCGGATAACCCGTCTTCTCCGCCACGATCGACAGCAACAGACCCTCCAGGTCCACCGCCACCGGGGCAGCCGGAGGTGCGGGGACCGGGTCCGGGGCGGCGGACACGGGGAACTGCGGTTCCGCGACGGGGAGTTGCGGCTCGGTGACCGGTCGAAGGTCGATCGGTGCCTGTTGGATGCCGGGCACGGCCGGCTGCGGCACAGCGAGCGGCGGCACCGCGTGCAGCGCCGCGGCCGGCGTGGTGTCTGCGTCCGGTCCGGCCGGGGCGACCGCGACAGTCAGGGCGGCGGCGGGGAGCAGGGCTGCCGGCACGCCTGCCGGCTCGGCGTAGGTACCGCCGTACGAGCCCTCGAACGCCCTCAGGAACGCAGCGTGGCTCTCCGCCATGAGCCGCTGGTACGTCGTGTGGGCCTCGGCCGCCTGCTGCTGGTACCGCGCGTGCGCCTCGGCCGTCTGCTGCTGAGCGACCACCACGGGGTGCAGCCACTGGGCCGCGGCCGCGTCGGTCGCTGCCGACGGGATCGGAGCCGGCGTCGGTACCGGAACCGCTACAGGGGCCGGAAGCGAGACAGGAGCCGGTCCCGCGACGGCGACCGGAACCGAGGCGGTGACCGGAACCGGCGCCGTGGCCGGGACCGGGTCCACGACCGGGTTCGGGTCCACGACCGGGTTCGGCGGCGGAAGTTCGCCCGCTCCGCCGGGCGGCGGGTAGGGACGGCCGTGGTTGCTGCCCTGGATCGGGGTGGTCATCTGCGGCCTCCGGCCGGTCGTCGCGTCCGTCTCGTCGTCGTTCGTCGTGTCGTCGTCCGTGGGCAGGGCATACGGGGCCCACAGCGCCGCGAAGTCCACAGCGGTCCCGTGCACGGCCAGGCGGCCGAGGGCGTCGTGCAGGCCGGTCACGCCGTTGCGGCCCTTGCCGTCGAGGCTGACGGCGAGGTGCGGGCGCTCGCCGAGGATCTCGCCGACCAGCCGGGTCAGCACCGAGCCGGCACCCACCTCCACGAAGGTGCGCACGCCGTCCCGGTACATCGCCTCGATCTCGTCGGCGAACCGCACCGGCCGCGCGAGGTGATCCGCGACGCGGCGGCGCATCTCGTCAGGGTCGTCCGGGTAGACCGCGGCGTCGGAGTTGCCGTACACCTCCAACCGGGCCCGGTCGAAGGGGACTTCGCGCAGGAAGTCCATGAAGGGCTCGCTCGCCGGCGCGACGAGAGGGCTGTGGAAGCCGGTGGCGGCCTTCAGTCGCCTGGCCGTCAGCCCGCCTGCCGTGAGCTTGGGTTCGACGGCGTCGACTGCCTCTTCGGTGCCGGACAGGACCGTCTGCCGAGGGCTGTTGTGGTTGGCCACCCACAGCCCTTCCATGTGCCCGTCCGCGTCCGGACCGCCGCCGAGTACGGCCTCGATCTCCTCGCGCGACGCCGCCACCGCGAGCATCGCGCCCGGTGTCGCAGCGGCGTCCCGCATCAGCTCGCCGCGCCTGCGCGCCATGCGGATCAGCGTGTCCGCGTCGAAGACGCCCGCGGCGTGCAGTGCGGTCAGCTCGCCGAAGCTGTGTCCGGCGACGCAGTCCGGCCGTACGCCGACCGCGTCCAGCACGGACAGCAGGGCCAGGCTCTGCACGGCGAGCGCGGGCTGCGCCCACTCCGTCTCGGTCAGCAGGGCCTGCTGGGCGGCGCGGTCGGCGTCGTCGAAGACCGGCACGGGGAAGACGACGCGGTGCAGCGGCCGGTCGCCGAGCGGCAGGTCCGCCGCCCGGTCCCAGACGGCCTGGGCCTGCGGGACGTGCATGGTCACGTCGGCGCCCATGCCGACGTACTGGCTGCCCTGTCCGGAGAAAAGGAAGGCGGTACGGCCCCGGTCCCCGGCACCGGTCGCGTAGTGGATGCCCGAGGGCGCGGAGAACGGCGCCTCAGGGTCCCTGCGGATCAGGGCCGCTGCCTGGCCGAGCTTGCCGGAGAGGTCGGAACCGGGCCCGCCGGTGCTCGTGCTCTCGGCGGTGATCGCAAGCCGGAAGCGCCGCGCCGGATCGAAGGCGAGCTGCGTCCCCAGAGCCACCGTGGCGAGTTCGCGCTCGTCGGCGGCGAGCCGCTCCGCCTCCGCCAGCAGCTCTTCGGGCGAGTCGGCGGCGAGCAGCACCAGTTCGGACGGGGCGGTACGGGACCGGGGCGCGGGTTCGGCGTCGGCCCCCTCCTTCGGTACGTACTCCTCCAGCGTGACGTGGAAGTTGCTGCCGCCGAAGCCGAAGCTGGACACGGACGCGCGGCGCGGATGGGCGCCGTCGCGCACCCACGGGCGGGCCTCGGTGTTGAGGTAGAGCGGGCCGCTGCCGAGGTCGAGGTTCGCGTTGGGGCGGTCGACCTTGATGGTGGGCGGCAGCACCTTGTGGTGCAGCGCCAGGGCCGCCTTGAGCAGCCCCGCCGCGCCCGCCGCGGACTTGGTGTGGCCTACTTGCGACTTCACGGAGCCGAGCGCGCACCAGGGCCCGTCGTCGCGGCCGCTTTCGCCGAAGACTCCGCGCAGCCCGGTGTACTCGGCGACGTCGCCGGCCTTGGTCCCGGTGCCGTGCGCCTCGACGAGCTCGACGGTGTCCGGTCCGTACCCGGCGGACTCGTAGGCCCGCCGGACGGCGAGGGCCTGGCCCTGCGGCAGCGGGGCGTAGATGGCGGTGGCGCGGCCGTCCGATGCGCTGCCGATGCCGCGCAGCACGGCGTAGATCCGGTCCCCGTCGCGCTCGGCGTCGGCCAGCCGCTTCAGGGCCAGCATGACCAGGCCCTCGCCGAGGATGGTGCCGTCCGCGGCGTCCGAGAACGGGCGGCAGTCGCCGGTCGGGGACAGCGCAGGCGTTTTCGAGAAGCACATGTACATGACGATGTCGTTGAGCGTGTCGACACCGCCCGCGATCGCCATGTCGGACTTGCCGAGCGCGAGTTCGTTGACCGCGGCCGACAGCGCGGCGAGCGAGCTGGCGCAGGCGGCGTCCGCGGTGTGGTTGGTGCCGTGCAGGTCGAACTTGTTGGCGATGCGCCCGGCCACCACATTGCTGAGCAGCCCGGGGAAGGTCGCCTCCTGCCAGGGCACGTAGTGACCGGCGATGCGCTCGCAGATCTCCTGCGCGTCCGGCTCGGGCACGCCGTGCTCGCGCAGCGCCTTCAGCCATACGGGCCGCTGCAGCCGGTTGGACATGCTGTACAGCAGCTCCAGCGCGCCCGTGCCCAGCATCACGCTGACCCGGTCCCGGTCGAGGTTCGCCAGGTCGCCGCCGGTGGCGTCCTTCAGCACCTGGTCGGCCACCATCAGGGCGAGAAGCTGCGAGGTGTCCGTCGCCTCCAGGGTGTTGGGCGGCACACCGTAGGTGAGGGACGGGAAGTCGACGGGGGAGAGGAAGGCACCGCGGCGGCCGTACGTCCGGTCGGGGGCCGACGGGTCGGGGTCGTAGTAGTCCTCGACGAGCCAGTGCGTCGGCGGTACATCCGTGATCAGGTCGCGCCCGTTCACGATGGTGCGCCAGAAGCCGCCGACGTCGGCCGAGCCGGGCATGAGCGCGCCGGCACCGACGATCGCGATGGGCACCTGCTGGGGGCGATGGGGTTCGGACATCGTTTCCACCTCGGTGTCTTGAGGCATGGCAAAAGCGCAGAGGGCAGGGGTGAGAGAAAGGAGAGCGATGAAGAGGGAGCGCCGACGCCGCGTCAGGACAGCGGGCGCGGCGCGAAGGCGAGCGCGCCCGGGGGCACCGGCACCCCGTACGTGCGCAGCTGGTGCGCCCTGGTGATCACCGCGGCGCCCTCCAGCAGGTTGCGGGCGATCTGGACGGCCGGGCGGCCGCCGGGACCGGCGAGGAAGCTTCCCGCGGCCCAGCGGTTGAAGGCGCCCATGGCGGGGCCGCACCACACCTGGTAGTCGGCCCGGCGGGAGGCGTCACCGTCGATCGCCCAGCGGCTGGAGAGGCCGAGATACCAGCGGAAGACGAGGGCCATGCGGTGCTTGGGGTCCTGCTCAGCGCGGGTGATCTCGGCGGGGTCGCGGCGCTGCCAGAAGCGCAGCACCTCGGCCCAGACGTCGTCGACGGAGGCACCGAGCACCTGCCGCTCCAGCCGGTTGCGCTCCTCGGGCGGCAGCGCCTCCAGCGACGGGTACGTGCGGTAGATCTCGTACAGGCGGCTGCCGCGGTTGGCGAACATCGTGCCGCGGCGCAAGACCTGCACCTTCGCGCCCAGCTCGAACATGTCCGCGGCGGGCGCCATGGTCACGTCGGCGAGGTCGGCCTGGGCGAGCATCGCCTTCGCGTCGTCGGAGATCCCCGCCTCGTCGGCGATCTGGTTGACGGTGCCGGTGACGACGTAGGCCGCGCCCGACGCGAATGCCGCGGCGACGCTCGCCGGGGTGCCGAGGCCGCCTGCCGCGCCGACCCGGATGGTCCGGTCGTAGCCGTGGCGGGCGGTGATCTCGTCGCGCAGCCCCAGCAGGGCGGGCAGCAGGGACACCAGCGGCCGGTTGTCGGTGTGGCCGCCGCTGTCGCCCTCGGCGGTGATGTCCTCGGCGACCGGCACCCGCGCGGCGAGCCGCGCCTCCTCCGGGGTCAACTGCCCCCGCTCCACGAGGGCGTTCAGCAGTCCGGCCGGAGCGGGCGACATGAACTTCTCGGCCACCTCGGGCCGGGACACCTTGGCGAACAGGCGGGTGCGCCGGACGATACGCCCAGTGGCATCCGTACTCAGCCCGGTGGCCGAGCAGCGGACGACCGCCGGGGTGAGGTCCATGAACGCCGAGGCGGAGACGATGGGCACGCCGCGCCGCAGCAGCAGCTCGGCCACCCGTTCCTCGACGGCGGGCTCGTTCGGGGAATGGATCAGGTTCACGCCCCAGTTGGGGCGGCCGCGCAGGGCGGTGGCGAGTTCGTCGACGGCGGCCTCGACCCGCTCGGGGGCGAGCCCTCCGGCGCCGAAGAAGCCGAGCATCTCCGCCTCTGCCATGGCGGTCACCAGACGTGTGGTGGCGATGCCGTTGGCCATCTCACCCGCGATGTACGCGAACCGCGTGCCGTGGGTCTCGCCGAACGACCGGTCGCCCAGCCACTCCGGGTACAGCGGCGGCAGGGTCCCGACGATCTCGCCTCCGTGGGGCTCCTCAGGGCCGGCGACCCCCAAGTGGCCGCTCTCGGCGTCCCGCACGATGAGGACCGGCTGCCGCACCGAGCGGACGGCCGCCACGATGCCGGCCGGGGAGAAGCCGGCCCCGCGGGCGGCAGCCGGAGACGCGGGTGCGGTTGCGGGCAGGGGCAGCGTTGAAGACAGGGGCAGGGAATTCATGTCACGCCTTTCTCGGTGGCGGGGGCCTCAGCCCCGGACCCGCAGTTCACTCAGGCCGCGGAGTCCCGTCCGCTCCCGCCACCGTGGCTCTGCGGCCAGTTCCAGGTGCGGGTGCCGCCGCATCAGGGCCGTGAAGGCGATGACCGCCTCCATCCGGGCCAGCGGTGCCCCGACGCAGAAGTGCGCACCGCCGCTCAAGCCCAGGTGCCGGTTGTCGCCGCGGGTGATGTCGAGCCGGTCCGGGTCGGGGAACCGTGCGGGGTCGCGGTTGGCCGCACCCAGGCTCAGCACCAGACGGGCGCCTCGCGGAATGCGCACGCCGTGCAGTTCGATGTCCTCCAGCACGCGCCGTCCCACCGCCTGGGCGGGCCCGTCGTACCGCAGCGTCTCCTCGACGGCCGACGGCACCAGGCCGGGCCCCGAGGACCGCAGCAGTTCCAGCTGTCCGGGGTGCCGCAGCAGCGCCAGCAGTCCGTTGGCGATCATGTTGGCCGTGGTCTCGTGTCCGGCGACCACCAGCAGGGCCGCGGTGGACAGCAGTTCCTCCGAGGTCAGCCGGTCGCCCTCGGCCTCGGCCTGGATCAGCCCGCTGAGAATGTCCTCGCCCGGGGCGCGCCGGCGCTCGGCGACCAGGACCCGGAAGTACTCGACGATCTTCCGTCGGCCGCGCAGACCCCGGGCCACCGTGTCAGGGGTGACGACGGGGTCCACCATGTAGGCCATGTCCTCGGACCAGTCGCGGACGTCGTCGCGGTCCGCCTCGGGCACGCCGAGCATCTCGCAGATGACCTCCAGGGGCAGCGGGTAGGCGAAGCCCTCGACGAAGTCCCGCTCCCCCGTCCCCCACTCGTCCAGCAGGCGTTCGACGATCCGCTCGATCCGCTCGTGCAGATACGCGATGGAGCGAGGGGTGAACACCTTGTTGACCAGCGCGCGCAGGCGGGTGTGGCCGGGCGGGTCCATCAGGATCATGGACGGTGTGTCACCGCCGGCCATGCGCTCGGTGTGCCCTTCGCCGCCGCTCCCGGTGCCGCCCATGCTTCCGGTGTTGCCACCGTTGTCCGCACCGAGCCGCGGGTCGCGCAGCAGGTTCCGTACGTCCTCGTAACGGGTGAGGAACCAGAAGCCCGGTGGGTTCCAGTGCAGCGGGTCGGCCTCGCGCAGGGCGTGGTAGAGCGGGTACGGGTCGGCCTGGACGGCCGGATCGGTCGGGTCGTAGTGCGGTACCGCGTTCGGTATCGCCTGCGAGGTGGTCATCTCGCACCCGCCAGGCTGGTACGCGTCGCCTCGGCGACGGCCGCCAGATGCGGACGCGTGAAAATGTTGAAGTGGTTGCCGGTCACCGGAATGACCGTCAGGTCGCCCAGTTCGACGGTGTCCCAGCCGTTGGGTGGGTCGAAGTGCATCTGTACGCGGTGGTCCTCCGGGGCCAGCGGCGCCCATCCGGCCTCCGGTTTGACCAGGACCACCGACAGGTCGGAGGGCTCCGGCTGGTAGAGCGCGAAGGCCCGCAGGCCCGCCTGGTAGGTGCCGACCACGTTGACGAGGTGGGACTCGTACGACTCCGGGTCGGCCGCTCCGAGGGCCCGGGCGATCTCCTCTCCCTGCTCCTCGAGGGGTTTGGAGCGGTCGACACCGCAGCTGCAACTGTCCACCACGAGGCAGGCCATGTGACGCAGCGCGAGGAGTTCCTCGACGGCCCGCAGATCGTCGTCGGCGGGCGCGCCACGGCCGGGCAGCGGGACGTAGGTGTCGAACAGGACGACCCTGTGGACCTTCTCGCCGCGTTCCCGCAGTTGCCGTGCCGCCTCGTAGGCGATCATCCCTCCGAAGGAATGGCCGCCGAGGAGGTACGGGCCGTGCGGCTGTATCCGCTGGACCTCGTCGGCGAAGAGGGCGGCGAGGTCCACCGTGTCGTCGAGGGGCTCCTCCTTGCCGTCGAGGCCGGGCACCTCGAAGGCGTAGCAGGGCCGTCCGTCGCCGAGCGCGCGGGCCAGCGAGGTCAGATAGAGCGCGGAGCCGCCGATACCGCCGACGCAGAAGAAGGGGCGGGGCGTGTTGAGGGGGATCAGATGGCGCGGCGCGGGCGGCGCTTCCTCCGTGCCGGAGTCGGAGGCGGATGCCGCCTCGTCGGGCTCCGCGAGGAACCGGGCTGCCTCGTCGATGGTGGGCAGCTCCATGAACAAGGTGTGGGGGATGCGGTACCCCAGCCAGTCGGAGAGCCGGGACTGCAGAGCCGCCACGGACAGCGACTCCAGCGCGTACTCCTCCAGCGGCCGGGCCGTGTCGACCTCGGTCGCGGGCAGGCGCAGCTCGGCGGCGATGTTGGTGACCAGCCAGTCGCGTACGGCGTCCACCGTCAGCCCGGCGCCGAGTGCGGGAGCAGTCACGGCCGTTCCGGTGGTGGCGGACACGGTGCGCGTCAGCGCCCCGTCCGTGGACGGGAAATGACGGCGGGCCAAGTCCTGTGCGTAGGCGACGGTGCACTCGACCAGCTCGAAGGAGGGCAGGCTGCCCGCGTAGTACGTACGGTGCTGGCCCTGCATGGCTTCGAGCCCGTCCAGGACGCCGTTCTCCAGGTCGCCGGTGCCGAAGTGCGGCATGAACGCCCACTCGCGCTGGAGATGCACCTCCTGAAGCTCCCCGCCCAGGCCGGCGACGTCGTCCCGCAGTTTCGGGGTGATGTCCTCGGGGCGGCCGTAGGAGTAGAAGGTCTGGACGTCGCTGTCGGGGTAGCGGTGGTGGTACGCGACGCAGTGGCCGGTCGCCTCGCGGGTGTCGTTGTACTGCTTGAGGAAGTAGAAGGCCGAGCCCGGCAGCCCGGACACCGTGGCGACGGTGGTGTGGTAGGCGTTGCCGCGGATGCGCGCGGCGAGTTCGCGCTCCTCCTCGGTGCTGTCCAGGACCGGCAGCACCTGGTCCAGGGCGACGGTGAGCACCAGGTCGTCGGCCTCGATCAGGCCCGCGTCCGTGTGCACCCGTACGCCGTCCGCGTGCCGCTCGACCGACTCGACGCGCACCCCGAGCCGCAGGTCGCCGAGCTCTTCGGCGACCCGGCGCCACAGGGTGGCGAAGCCTCCGGCGATGGTGAAGGCGCCGGGGTGGCCGAGGAGTTCGGGCTTGTTGGACAGCAGCCCGGTCATCTCGGCGTACTTGACGAAGTACAGCGCGGGGACGTCGTCGTCGAGGTAGCCGTAGCCGGCCGCCGTGTAGCCGGTGCCGAAGGACGCGGCCATGGACTCGAGGCCGTGCTCGGCGAGCCACTGCGCCACGGGGGCGGCGAGTGCCTTCGCGGAGTGCGCGAGGCCGGGTTCGCCGATACGGGGGAACTCGCGCTCGCGGAGCTCCTGATAGCGCAGATACGTTTCTCTACGGAAGAAGGACCCGTCCTGCGGCGTCGCGGCGCCCTGCTCGACATCGAGGATCCGGTACGGCGTCGTGGCCTCCGTCGCCACGCCCAGCTCCGTCGCCAGCTCGGCGACCCGCTCGTACTGGTTGGTGCAGATGTGGCCGCCGAGGTCGTAGGCCCGGCCGTCGATCTCGACGGTCTCGCACTTTCCGGCCACCGCCTCGCGGGCCTCCAGGACGGTCACCCGGTGTCCCGCGCGCTCCAGTTCGCGGGCGATGGTGAGTCCGCTCGGTCCGGCGCCGATGACGACCACGCTGCGGGGGAGGCCCGCGGTGTCGGGGGATCCGGCGGCGGGCGGGGCCGTGACCGCCGTGCTGCTCGTCGTGGTCGCCGTCGTGATGTTCCTGCTGGGCCGCAGCAGCGCGGTGAGTTGGGGCGGCTGCCGCTCACCGAGCCGGGCGTAGGACGCGGCCTGGTAGATCAGCGCCCGCAGATGGTTCAGGGACGCGGTGGAGTGCGGCGACCGGGCGAGGGCGATGCCCAGGTCCGCCGGGGCGAGACCGGGGTCGAACGCGATCTGGTTGACCGCGTCGTCGTCGGCGAGGGTGTCCAGGTGCAGGTCGCCGAGGTCGAACCAGGGGCAGAGGTGCTCCGGCCAGGGGCGCGCCGGGTCGAGGGCGCTCTCGGTGCCCTCGGGCGTGCCGTCCAGGGGGTGGAGCTGGGCCTGGAGGACGTTGCGGACGCCGGTGGTGCGGATACGGTGGCGCAGGTCCTCGCGGAGGAACTCGGGGTCGCGGGTGTCGCCCTCCGGCCGCGGGATCTCGTTCGGCGCGTCCGGCGGCCACCACAGGTCGCCGTGGTCGAAGTCGCCGCGTACGAGCGGCTCGTCGACCGGGTGGACGCGGAAGCGGATCAGCCACTGCCGCCCGTCCTCGGCGACGAAGCCCTGCGGCACCTGGGAGTAGAAGTCGTAGGTGACGTAGGAGCCCGCGGTCCTGATGTTGTTCCAGATGATCGACCGGACTTCCGGCTTCTCGCTGATGTTCTGCGCCCGCTCCTCGGGGGTGCCGAAGCTGCGCCGGAAGATCTCGGCGGTCGAGGCGAAGAAGGTCGGGCCGGTGTTGAAGGTCAGGTCGAGCAGCCCGGGTTCGAAGCCGGTCGCCGTGCCGGGTTCGGCGTCGAGCAGCCGGAGCGTGAGGCCCCGGACGGTCGGCTTGACGTCGTCGGTGCCGACCGAGTTGCTGTAGCGGACGACGACCGGGAAGCGGCGGCCGGGCCGGAGGAACCCGTGGGCGGGCAGCAGGGGTGCGTCGAGCACCGTCAGCACACCGCGGGCCGCCGTCGACGTCGCGTGGAAGAAGCGGTCCCGGCGCGTCGCGGACGCCACGGTCAGCGCGGACATGTCGATGAGGACCCGCCGGAAGTCGTCGTCGACGTCGTACATGCGGGGATCCCGGGGACCCGCGGCGAGTATCAGGCCGTTGCCGGCGGTCTTGCTTGCGTTCATGGACGTGGCCCTTCGATGAGCTCGTCGCGGGTGGGGGGCTCGTTTCTGCTGACCGACACCAGCAGCGTGGTGGCCTCACGGTCGATCTCGCCGCTCAGGAGGGCCTCCTTGCACACCCTGCGGCGGACCTTGCCACTGGTGGTCTTGCGCACCAGACCCGGCTTGCCCAGCACGACGGCGTGGCAGGACAACTGGTGGTCGGCGTAGACGAACTTGCGCACCATCGCGCAGATCTCGGCGGCGAGATCGGCGTCGATCCGCTTCTCGCCGGTCTCGGCGAACACGACCAGCCGCTCGCTGCCGTCCCCGCCGTCCGCGCCGTTCGTGGTGTCGCCGGGGAAGGTCTCGTCCGGTCCGAGCGCGAAGGCGACGATGCCGCCGGGCCGGATGGACGGGTGGCACTCGCGGACGCTGTCCTCGATGTCGGAGGGGTACACGTTGCGGCCGCGGATGATGATCAGGTCCTTGATCCGGCCGGTCATGAACAGCTGGCCCTCGTGCAGGAATCCGAGGTCGCCGGTGCGCAGGTACTCGGTCGGGTCGTCGTCGCCCGTCACGGTGGCGTGGAAGACCTCGCGGGTCGTCTCCGGGCGTCCGTAGTAGCCGGCCGCGGTCGTCGACGACCGCACCCAGATCTCACCGACCCGCGCGGGCGGGCACGGCACTCCCGTCTCGGGGTCGACGATGCGTATACGGTCCCCCGGCTTGCTGGAGAAGCCGCAGCCGTAGTACTCGACATGGCGCTCGGCGTCCAGCACCTCGGAGGCGCCGGAGGGCTGGTCCACCGGTACGACGTCGCCCTCCTCGAGCGCCTTCTTCTCGAGCCGCAGCACGCCCTGGCCGCGGTTCGTGACGCTCGCCGTGTTCTCCGCGAGGCCGTAGGCGCCGTAGAACACGTCGGGGCGGATCCGGGAGACGGCGAACGCGTCGAGGAAGGTGCGGATGGTTCTGGTGCGGATCGGTTCGGCCGCGGTGATGGCCATCTCCAGGGAGCTGAGGTCCCATCCGGCGCGCATCTCGGGCGTCGTCTTGCGGACCGCGAGCTCGTACGCGAAGTTCGGCGCCGAGGTGATCGTGGCCTTGACCCGGGACATGACGTCGAGCCAGACCCAGGGCCGCTGGAGGAAGGTGATCGGCGACATGATGTGCGTCGTCGAGTTGCCGAGGGCCGTGCTGAGGAGCACGTTGATCAGGCCCATGTCGTGGTACTGAGGGAGCCAGAACACGCCCACGGTATCCGGGTTGAGCCTCAGGTCGACCACGTTGGCGGCGATCTCGTGGACGAGATTCCCGTGCGTGACCATCACGCCCTTGGGGACTCCGGTGGATCCCGATGTGTACTGCAGGAACGCGGTCTCGCCCGGATCGGCGGGCTCGTACCACGTATCGGGGTCGCACACGGCCCCGCCTCGTCGGCCGGATCGCCGGTCGGTGCGGTGCCACGGGATACGGGGCCAGCTGTGCTCCGACCGCCCGAGCAGCCGGCCGACCGAACCGGCCCTGCGGGAGCGGTCGAAGAGGCCGTTGGTGAGTGCGACCTTCGAACCGGAGCTCTCCACGATCGCGTTGAAGCCGACGAGATCGCGTTTGAGCCGGAACGGGTTCGGGGGGTAGACGGGCACCGGCAGGACGCCGGCCGCCAGGCAGCCCATGAACGCCTTCACAAAGTCCAGCGAGGGCGGATAGACGAGCACCGCGCGGTCACCGGGAGTGAGTCCCGCTAAACGCAGGGAGCTCGCGACGTCGTCGACCGCCTCGGCGAGCTCGCCGGCCCGGAGCGTCTCCGCGTCCTCGCCGTGGTCGTCGACGAAGGTGAAGAGAAGCTTTTCCGGCTGGGTTTCATAGAGGTGCCGCAGGGCAGAGAGCACTGAATTGCGCTGCGATATTCCGAGCGTCATTGGGCCGTCCTGTAAAGGGGAACACCAAAAGACCGGTCACACCGGGGAGAGTCACCCAAGCGGTGTTTGCGCGTTCAAGAAACTACGGCTGGTCCAGTCCATTGTCAACGACAACCGGAGTGTCCGACTCCAACCTTCTGCCCCAATTTTTCTCTTGATTTCGGATATCTTCCAGGAGGGTCACCGAACACATAACCGCAGGTCAGTGCAGACTTCATCGACCTCACCCAAAAAATTCGCACAGCCTTCGAACCAGGCCCGCCACCGGGCCGTTCCTGCATGTGAAGCCGCCCGAACATGGCGGCATCCAGAAAGGGCCGCTCCGCCCCCACCTTCCCCCCTGGGGGTGGAGCGGTCCTTTGCCATGCCCCGGCTATGCCCTGGCTATGCCCCCGCCGTGCCTCACCGAAGCGACCCTTCGAGTCGACACCGAAGAGTCGCTTTGCTTCAGGCGTATGAATTCCCAGAGCATTTCTCGCCAAAAATTTTCGGCCGAATGACTATTGGGCGACCATTTCCGTAACCGGGTTCACGCCGGCGACAGCCGCCGTACGCTGCCAGAAGCAGCAGTCGATACGGCCCATGCGCGCGGCAGGCAATACAGCCCGCGCACACAGCCGGCAATACGGGCGACACGCAGCCGCCATCCGGCCGGCACGGAGAACGCGCGGTGCCCGGGGGTCCGCGGGGCCGCGACGCTGAACACCGGCCCCTGGTTCCCTCCAGGCGGTGTGGTCTATACCACCTGGCGACACCGAACCACTACGCGTCCCCAGGCCGTGTTCCGGTCACATTCACACGTACGAAAGGTGGCTGGAACATGAAGGCTCTGCGCATCGTCTTGATGACCCACGGCACTCGCGGCGACGTCCAGCCGCTCGTCGCCCTGGGCCGGGAGTTCGTACGGCGCGGGCACAAGCCCGTGCTCGCGGTCCCGACCGGATTCGCCGACATGGTGCGCGCCGCCGGGCTGCCGCTGGAGCCCCTGCCGGTGAACTGGCGTGAATTCCTCGGTTCGCCGTCACCGGACCGGAGTTGGGTCACATCCAGCGACAGCGAGGAGTTCCTCGCCGGGCTGCGTACGGTGATGGCGGCCCACGCGGCCGACATCGCCCGGACCCTGTACCAGGTGTGTGAGGGCGCCGACCTCATCGTCTCCGGTTCGCTGACCGAGGACATGGCGACGGTGATCGCCGAGGCCCGGAAGATCCCGCTGGCCCTGCTGCAGCTCTTCCCGGTACGGCCGAACCACGTGGTGCCGAACCCGTTCGTGACCAGCAAGCCGTCCACGATCCCGGGCGCCAACTGGAAGACCCACACCGACTACGAGCACGCCTCGTGGGAGATGCGCAGCGAGGGCATCAACCGGCTGCGGCAGGCCTTCGGGCTGACGCCGACGGAGCTCTCGACCCCGCTGCGCGCCCGCATGCTCGGCGCGCTCGAGATCCAGGGCTACAGCTCGCTCCTGGTGCCCGGCATCAAGTGGCCCGCTCACCGCCCGTTCGCCGGCTGGCTTGAACTGGAGGGCGAGGACCGGGCGCTGGCCGCCGAGCACGGCCTGGACGCGGATCTGGAGAGCTGGCTCGAAGAGGGCGACGCCCCCGCCTACTTCGGCTTCGGCAGCATGCCCGTCGCCGATCCGGCAGCGATGATGGCGATGATCGAGCGCGCAACCGGGGACATGGGGCTGCGCGCCGTGGTGACCGCCGGCTGGGCCGGGCTGCCCGCGGACGCGGTCAGCGACCCGTCCCGGATCCGGGTGGTGGAGAGCGCGGACCTCACGGCGCTGCTCCCCCGTTGCCGCTTCGCGGTGCACCACGGCGGATCGGGCACCACCGGGTCGGTGATCCGGGCGGGCGTGCCCGCGCTGGTGGCCTCCGGGATGCTCGACCAGCCGATGTGGGGCGAGCTCGTCCAGCGCCAGGGCGTGGGCGTGCACGTGCCGCTGCACCGCCTCGACACGGACCGCCTGCGCTCCGCGATGTGGCGCCTGCACGACCCCCGGATGATCCAGGCGGCGCGCGAACTCGGCCAGGCCGTACGGGCGGAAGGCAACGCGGTGGTCCGCGCCGCCGAACTCGCCCTCGCCTTCGCCCGGACCAGGGCGACCGAGCGGGCACCGTACGAGACGGACCGGCCCACGACCCGCGTACGCCTCATGCGTGGCCGCCACCGCGCGACGCCGAAGGCCCGCCCCGCCGGGACGGGCACGTCCCCGGGCACCGCCGCCTGAGGCCGCTGAGACGGTGACAGCCCTGGACAGCGCAACGAGCAGGCGGACGCCGAACGGCGCATACCGCGCGGGGTGCGGTAGCGCGGCATGCACCGTCGGCAGGGGTACCGGCGAGGTCATCCCCGCCCGTGTGCGCCCGAGGGCCGGAGCCGGCCGTGCTCGTCCTCCGGCTCGACGGGATCGGCGCGGTCCGCGGGGTCGGCGGCGGACGGCCCGTGGCTCGTCTTCTCCCACCTGTACGGGTCCCTGACGAGCTGCAGCAGACCCCGCCAGCCCGCGAAGGCGTGCAGAAGCCAGTAGAGGGGGAAGCAGACGGCCATGGCCCAGCCCAGGCGCCTCCGGCGTGCCGCCACGCTCACCGAGACGGCCATCAGGCCGGCGGTGATCCACATCATCGAGCCGACGACGGCGGCGGCATCCACGGTGACCCCGCCCGCCTGAAACGGCACCTCCGGCACGAACGGCAGGACGAAGGCCAGGGGCCAGAGCATGGAGACGACCGGCGTCAGCCACACGAGACCGTACAGCGACACCATGCCGGCCAAGCCGAACCGCTTGACCGCGGCGACCGGCTGGCGGGTGTGCACGAGCACGGTGAGCATGTAGCCCATGAGCCAGCGGGTGCGCTGCCTGATCCACGCCCAGGGCCGCGATGGGCACTCCTCCCAGGTTGTGGAGTCGGCCACCTCGACGCGGTAGCCCATGGAGGCGAGGCGGAGGCCGAGGTCCGCGTCCTCCGTGACGTTCCACGCGTCCCAGCCGCCCAGCGACCTCAGGACGTCCGTCCGGAAGTGGTTGCTCGTTCCGCCCAGCGGCACAGGCAGTCGCAGCCGTGCCAGACCGGCGAGCATCAGGTCGAACCAGAAGGCGAACTCCAGGCTGAACAGCCGGGTCAGCGGGTTACGACGCGCGTTGTAGAAGTTCAGCTTGGCCTGGATGCAGGCCAGTTTGTCGTCCGCCGCCGCGAACTTCGCCGCGATCTTGCGCAGTTGGTCGCGCTCCGGGCGGTCCTCCGCGTCGAAGATCACCAGCAGCTCGCCGCGGGCCGCCATCAGCCCGAGGTTGCAGGTGCGGGGCTTGGTCTGCGGGAGTCCCGGAGGAACGGGAACGATACGAACGAAATCAGGTGGATCGACCTCACGGACGGCGCGTGCGGTCGCCTCGTCCGGGCGCTCGACCAGGACCAGCACCTCCAGCTTGTCCTCGGGGTAGTCCAGGCCGGCGATGCAGCGCACGGTGTCACCGATCACCGCGGCCTCGTGGTAGGCGGGGATGAGCACCGTATAGCCGGGCAGCTCGCTGTCGGCGGGCTGCGGGGCCGTCGCCTGTGCCGGTGTTCTCCGGGCCGATGCCAGGCCCAGCGCCACCTTGAACAGGAATCCGGAGGCGAGAACGGCACCGAGGAGGAGCAGCAGGAGAGCCGCCCCGCCTCCGGCAAGCAGTGCGACTGCTCCGGCGGCGATCGCGCACGCCGCCGCCTTCTGCCACGGCCGGATCCCGGTCCGGGCGGCGAACGCCGGATGGCTGCGGGTGAACGCGTTCGCCATCTCGTCGGCGACGTCCTCCTCGCGCAGCTCGATGATCAGGTTCTGAACGGTGTGGCGCTCGGCTCGTTCGAAGAGCAGCCGCTCACCGGGAAACCACTCGCCCAGCAGCGACGCGTCGGGGCTCTCCCGAGAAGTGGCCACCAGCACCCCGTCCTCGGTGCGGCGCAGGGGAAGCGAGTCGGAGTCGAGCAGGACGGTGACCGGGATGTGTCGGGAGCAGGCGGGATCGATGTACTGTCCACCGCCCGGATCCGGGCGGACGGCTCCACGAGTGCTCATGGTTCGACCTCACGATTCATACGGGTAGGGATCAGCCGGGACAGGCCTTTCAGGCCGACGTGTCAGACCGGCTTCTGGTTGGAGAGAGAAGTCCTGTCAGACCGACTTCTGGTAGGAGCGGAACGTCCGCAGGGACAGGCCGACCGCGAGCCCGGTGAGCACGAAGAGCCGGCCGCCGGGGACCAGGACCTGCGTCCACCAGTCGGGGCGGTCGCCGAGCGCCGCGCGCCCGGCGTCGAGGGCCCAGTTCACCGGGTTGAGCGCCGCCGCCCGGCCGATCCACGGGGGCATCAGGTCACGGGCCATGAAGGCGGACGACAGAAAGGTGAGCGGCAGCAGCAGAAAGGTGTTCAACGCGATGAGGGTCTCGCGCTGGCGGACCATCAGCCCGAGGGCGGTGGACAGCGCGCTGACCATGACACCGAGCAGCACCGCCGCGGCGGTCAGGACCGCCACGCCGCCGAGTCCTCCCGGGTAGCGGGCACCGCCCGCCCAGCCCAGCAGCACGATGAGGAGCGACTGGAGCGCCGTACTGAGCGCCTGCTCGGTGAAGACGCCGCTGACGATGGCGCTCCGGCGGATCGGGGCCACGAGGAACCGGTTGAGCGTGCCGCGTTCCATCTCCTCCAGGATGTTCAGTCCTGACCACATGGTGGTGGACAGGGCGCTCATCACCACTACGCCGGGCACCAGGTAGTCGAGGTACGAGGAGGTGCCGAATCCCGGCAGCTCGACGACTCGCCTGAAGAGGCTGCCGAAGCCGAACAGCCAGATCACCGGCTGGATCAGCGCGACCAGCAGGTACCCGGGCTGACGCAGCATCACCTCGATCCGGCGCTGCGCCAGCCACCAGCTCTGCAGGGCGAAGGCGGTCATTCTTGCTCACCCCCCGACAGGCTCCCGGAGAGGGGCAGACGGTGGCCGGTGTGGTGGAGGTACACGTCGTCCAGCGACGGACGGCTGACAGCCACGGTGGCGGCCCGCAGGCCGATCCGGTCCAGCGCCGTCAGGGCGCGTGGCAGGGTGGCCGCCCCGTCGTCGGCGCGTGCGCCGACCTGGTTGCCGGAGACGGAGATCTCCCGCAGCCCCGGCACCGTCCCGAGCACCTTGCACACGAGATCCGCGTCCGGCAGGCCGGGGCCCCCGTCGAGGCCGATGTACACGGTGTCCCCGCGCAGCGCGCCCTTGAGTTCGTCCGCGTCGCCGCTGACGACGATCCGGCCCCGGTCCACGATGGCCAGCCGGGCCGTGAGCCGGTCCGCCTCCTCCAGATGGTGGGTGGTGAGCAGGACGGCCATGCCCTCCTCGGCCGCGAGCTGCTCGATCGCGACCCACATCGCGGTACGCGCCTGCGGGTCGAGACCGGTCGTCGGCTCGTCCAGGAACAGCACGTCGGGGGTGTGCACGAGGCTCAGCGCGATGTCGAGGCGGCGCTGCATGCCGCCGGAGTAGGTGCGTACGGGCCGCCCGGCGGCACCGGTCAGGCCGAATCGCTCGAGCAGGGTGTCGACGCGGCGCCTGAGGGCGCTGCCGCGCAGGCCGTACAGCCTCGCCTGGAGGACGAGGTTGTCCCGTCCGGTGGCCACCGGATCCGCGCCGGAGCGCTGGGCCACGACGCCGATCGCGCGGCGGACGCGCTCGGGGTGGAGCAGCACGTCATGGCCGGCGACGTGGGCCGCGCCCGAGTCGGGGCGGGCCAGGGTCGTGAGGATCTTCATGGTGGTGGACTTCCCGGCGCCGTTGGGGCCGAGGAGTCCGAAGATCTCGCCGGGTTGCACGGCGAGCGAGAGCCCGTCCAGTGCCTGGACGCCACCTGGATAGGTCTTGACGAGGTCGTCCGCGGCGATGGCGAACTCCGTCCGGTTCGTGGTCACCGGCTCCTCCGGTCGGGCTCGGCGGTCTCGAGCAGGCCGGCGAGATTCCGGCCGATCCCGGCCACGTTCTCCGGGCGCATCATCAGCTCGTGCCGGCAGGGGATCTCGTGGTTCTCGATCCGGCCCCGGACGTGACGCTGCCAGGCCGCCGCGTGCTGTCCGGGCTCGCGCTCGGTGCCGGTGGCGGTGAAGAAGTGCACGTCTCCGTGGAAGGGGCGCGGCTCCCAGGCCTGGTAGGCGGTCATGTTGTTGCCGGTGACGCGGATGACGGCCGCGATCCGTTCGTCGGACCAATCGGACAGCGCGCCGCCCGCACCGCGTACGAGCTCCAGGATCCGGTCCTGGTCCAGCGGTTCGCCGTCCAGGATCGCCGGGTCGTAGCCGAAGTCCCCGAGGACGACCTCCACGACCTGGCGGTCCGCCCAGCCGTGCAGCTCCGGGTCCGCCGGGTGGGCGTCGAGCAGCGCCAGCAGGGCGATCTGCTCGCCCATGGCCTGGAGTTCGGTGGCGACGGCGTGGGCGATGCCGCCGCCGATGGACCAGCCCAGCAGCTGGTAGGGGCCCTCGGGCTGCGCCTTGCGGATCTGCTCGGCGTAGTCCCTGGCCATCTCCGCCACGGACACGGCAGGCGGCTCGGGCAGGGTGAGACCCCGGGACTGGAGTCCGTGGACGGGCCGGTCGGGGGGTATGTGACGCAGCATGGTCGAGTAGCACCAGCTCAGCCCGCTCGCCGGATGGACGACGAACAGGGGTGGCCCCTCCCCTTGGCCCCGCAGCGGCAGCAGCACGTCCAGGGAGCTGCCCCCGGCCGCGTCCGCTTCGCCCGCTCCGTCGGCGTCTGCGCTGTCGAGCCGCGCGGCGAGCCCGGCGGGGGTGGGTGTCTCGAAGACCGTACGGACGTCAAGCGCGACGCCGAACACCGAGCGGATGCGGGACGTCAGTCGGGCGGCCAGCAGGGAGTGCCCGCCCAGATCGAAGAAGCTCTGGTCCGTGCCCACCCAGGTGACGTCGAGGAGTTCGGCGAAGAGCGCGCACAGGACCACCTCCCGCTGGGTGCGGGGCGCCCGGCCCGCGGCCACGGCGGCCGGTGCGGGGGCGGGCAGGGCCCGGCGGTCGGTCTTGCCGCTGGGGGTGGTGGGCAGCCGGTCTAGGGCGACGAAGACGTCCGGCAGCATCGCGTCGGGCAGCGTCTCGGCGAGATGTCCTCGCAGCCGCACCGGATCGGGAGCACTGCCGTCGGAGGTGACGACATAGGCGACCAGCCGGGTGCCTCCGATTCCGTCGGCCATGCCGGTCACCGCCGCCGCGGCCACCTCGGGACGGCTGAGGAGCGCGGACTCGATCTCGCCGAGCTCCACCCGGTGGCCGCGGATCTTCAGCTGCAGGTCGGCTCGGCCGATGAACTCCAGTTCGCCGCTGGGCAGCCAGCGCACCAGATCACCGGTCCGGTACAGCCGTCCGCCGGGCGGCCCGAAGGGATCGGGCACGAACCGCTCGGTCGTCAGTTCCGGGCGTCTCCAGTACCCCCGGGCCACCCCGGCCCCGCCGATGTGGAGCTCGCCGACGGCGCCCACCGGCAGCAGCCGCCGGTCGCCGTCCAGCACGTAGACCCGGGTGTTCCACAGAGGGCGGCCGATGGGCGGAGGACCGCTCCGGTCGTCGTGGGCGCCCTCCCCGGTCAGGACGGACACCGTGGACCAGATGGTGGTCTCCGTGGGCCCGTAGAGGTTGACCACCTGACGGGCGTGACGTTTCAGCAAGGAGGCCAGGCCCGCGGTGAGCGCTTCTCCCCCGCACAGCAGCCGGACGCCCGCCAGGCATTCGGGGTCCTCGGCCACCACGCTCGCCCAGAGCGTCGGGGTGCCCTGCGCGACCGTCGCGCCGCTGGAGCGGATGACACCGCACAACGCGAACGGGTCCTGCACGACGTGCCGTTCCACCATGATTACGGCGCCACCCGCGACGAGCGGCGCGAAGAGCTCCAGAGCCGCGATGTCGAAACCCAGCGTCGTCGTCGCGAGCACCCGGTCCTCAGGGCCGAGGGGGAGTTCCGCGCACGCCCAGGACAACAGGTTGACCAGTCCGGCGTGGGTGACCTCGACGCCCTTGGGGGTACCGGTCGAGCCGGAGGTGTAGATCAGGTAGGCGGGGTGCTCGGCCGTCAGCGGCCGGATGCGGTCGACGTCCGCCGGGTCGGTGTCCGCGTGCTCCCCGAGGAGGCGGACGGTCTCGGGCGCGTCCAGCACGACGCGCGGCCACAGCTGTTCGGGGAGCCGGTCGTCGAGGGCCTGCGTGGTGACGCACAGCGCCGGCTCCGCGTCCCGGGCGACGAACTCGTTGCGGGCGGGCGGGTGGCCGGGGTCGAGCGGCAGGTAGGCGGCGCCGGACTTGAGAACGGCCAGCAGGGCCACCATGAGGTCCGGTGACCGGGGCAGTGCGAGTCCCACCACCGTGCCGGGGCCTGCTCCGCGGCTGATCAGCAGCCGGGCCAGCCGGTTGGCGCGCGCGTTGAGCTCGGCGTAGGTCACGGCGCTGTCCCCGCACACGACCGCGGTCGCGTCCGGGGTCCGTGCGGCCCGGTCCTGGATCGACTCGCCCGCGGTGCCCGGCGGCACGGGATGCCAGGTGGCGTTCCACTCCCGCAGCAGCTGACGGCGTTCGGCGGGGCGGAGCACGTCCAGATCGCCGACGCGCAGGCCGCCGTCGGTGCGGATGTCCGACAGCAGCCGGACGAAACGCTCCTGATGGAAGGTGAGTTCATCGGGGGTGTGGAGAGCGGGATTCGCCTCGAGGTCCACGCGCAGTCGGCCGTCTCTGCTCCAGCCGTGGAAGGTGATGGCGAGATCGTCCACCGGCCCGCTCACCAGGGTATGGAGCACGGCCTGGTGCGGTCCGAAGAACAGCTCGCCGTGGAACGGCAGGATGTTGAGCGAGGTGGCGAAGAGCCGGCCTCCGCCGGGCGCCCCCGGGGCGCCGCGCAGTTCCTCGACCGGGCAGCGCTGGTGACGCAACGCCGACCGGATCTCCTGGCCCGCCCGCCGGACGAGTTCGTCGAACGGCAGCTCCGGGGAGACCGGCAGCCGCAGCGGCAGCTGGGAGGTCATCATCCCGGGGGTGCGCTTCGCTGTCCGCCCCCAGCGACCCGCCGTCGGGAAGCCGAGCGTCACCTCCTCCGCCCCTGTCAGGCGGTGCAGGTACGCGGCCGTCACGGCGGCCACGACGGCGGGCCAGGTCGTCCCGGCGCGAGCGGCCGCGGCCCCCAGCCCTTCGATCTCCGGGGCCGCCAGGTGGGCGGTGCGGCGCAGCGTGCTGTGCGAGGCCGGCGCCTGCCGTCCGGCGAGGCCGGCCGCCTCGGGCCAGTCGGCCAGCCGCCCGGTCCAGTGGCGCAGGTCCTCGGCGAAACGCTCCGACGCACGGTACGCCGACTCCTCGGCGTGGCAGCGGAGCAAGGAGCCGAAGGCGGCGGGCGGGGCGGGGGCATCGCCCACCGCGGCCGTGTAGAGCTCGGCCACCCGCCGGGCGATGAGCTGGACGCCGAAGCCGTCCATCACCAGGTGGTGGCAGCGCTGGAACCACAGGAACAGCTCGGGGGTCACGCGCAGCAGGGCTTCGGTGAAGAGGGGCCCCTGTAACGGGTCCATCGGCCGCGCCGCCTCCGCGGCCATCCATGCTTCCGCCGCCGCCATCGGGTCGTCCTCGTCACCGACGTCGACGAAAATCATCGGGCGGTCTTCGGAGGGCCGCCCCAGGTACTGACAGGGGTCGCCGCCCTCCTCGGCGAACCGGATGTGCAGGGCCTCGGTCTCGGCGACGGTCCGGCGCAGAGCCCTTTCGAATACGAGTGGATCGACCGGTCCGTGGATCTCGACGTAACCGGCGACGGTGTAGGCAGGGTTACCGGCCTCCATTTGCTGGCCCGACCAGATGCCGACCTGGGCAGCGGTCAGCGGCAGACGGGTTCCCTCGGCGTCAGCCAGGGGCGGGGGAAAAGATGATGAATCAGACATGACAATTCATCCTTCGCTTCGCGACAACAGCGCTTGGCGCTCTTCGGAGCCGCACGGATGTGGGGGGCCTCGTGGGCTCTGGCACCTGGCACACGTACGCGAGGGCAGGATGGTTCAGAAGTTTTTTGTGTGGCGTGGGGGACTGTGCAGGACCGCTCGGAACGGTGCACGGCGGCCGCGGCCGCCACACATGACAAAGGCCCGGCCGCACATCCCCTGTGTGTGCGGCCGAGCCCGGCCGGTGGAGCCGTCCGCCGGGATCCGCGTCGGGATCCCGGCGTTGTCAGATCTTCAGGGCCACGTACTCCTTGCCCTTGTCGTTCTGCACCACGACCTGGGACACCTTGTCGACCGGCACGGCCGCCGATCCGTCGAGGTTGGCGCCCTTCTCCTCGTTCGCGACGAGCCAGCTGCCGGCCACCTCGCGGCTGCCGTCGGAGGACACCACGATCAGGCGGCACCGCTCACCCGCCGGGATTCCCTTGACCGAGGCGTTGACCCGGACCCACTGGGCGGCCGGGGTGACCCGCACCGTCATCTCGGTGCCCGTCGCGGGGTTGGTGCCCGAGGCCACCTTCTCGCCGGGGACCGGAGTGACCGGAGCCGAGGTCGAGGTCGCCGGCGGGTCCGCGACCTGCGCCGTCTCTCCGCCGATGCCCCGGCCGATCACCACGCCACCGCCCAGCACGGCCGCAGCCGCGACCGCGGCGACCGCGACCAGGACCGTCCGCCGCCGGCGCTCCACACCGTCACGCTCGCTGCGCACCCGCCGGAGCGTGCGCTGCAGCAGCAGATCGCCGCCCTCCGGCGGACCGTCGAGGAACGCCTCCGGCGGCACCTCACCAAGGGCCGCTTCCATCTCCCGCAATCCGTCCAGTTCTTCGCGGCATCTCTCGCACGCCGCCACATGTTCCTCGACGGCCCGCACCTCCTGATCGTCCAGCGCGCCGAGGACGTAGGCGCCGAGCAGTGCGCTGTCATGCTGCTGAATGCTCATACGGCCACCTCCTTCAATGCGACGAGCTTCGCTGTCTTCGGTTTGTCTCTGTACATGTCCCGCAATTGCTTCAGGGCATAGTGTGACCGCGATTTCACGGTCCCGGGCGGTATCCCGAGACTCTGCGCGGCCTCGGCGACACTCCTGCCCTGGAAGTAGATCTCGTTCAGGACGTCCCGGTGGTCCGGCGACAGCCGGTCGAGGGCCTCCATGACGAGCATCGAGTTCACCACGGCGTCCGCGTGGTCCTGCTCCACCGGTGTGCTGCCCACGGACTCGGCGACCTCGGTCGGACGCGCGGCCTTGGCCCGGTACCGGTCCGTGATGATGTTGCGGGCCACGGTGAGCAGCCAACCGCGCACGGAACCCTTGCCGTTCACCAGCGCGTCCGGATGCTTCCAGGCCCGGATCAGCGTCTCCTGGACCACGTCCTCCGCGGCGGCGTGGTCACCGGTCAGCCGCTGCGCGTATGCGAGGAGGGCTCTGCCGTGTTCCTCGTACAAGGAACGGATCAGTACCTCGTCGCTTGTTCTCTGCTTCTCCCGAGCGCGGGACCACAGCGCCGCCATCCACTTACTCCCGTCCTCTCCTGAGCTGACGCGCTGAACACGAGCAGCGGCCGCTCTCGGTTCAATGTGATTCGCGTCACTCAGGCCGGCAGTGGCGGCCTTCGTTGACGCACCGCACCAGCTCCGCCATCTGACGGTCCGTCATCACGTTGATGAACATGGAGTGGTCGGTCTTCGGGTCGCGCTTCTGCTCGGGGAACGAGTCGACGGCGTAGCGCGTGCCGTACGGAAGCTTGTACGCGATGGTGATGCGCAGTTGGGGCACGGGGAACGTGGCGTGCGGGCAGACGCCGCCGGCCGCGGGGAACACCACGTGGGTGCGGTGGTCGGGACTGTCGGTCGCCAGACCGTTCCAGCAGCTCGGGAAGTCGAGCGTACGGGTGGGTCCGCTGCCCTGCGGGCACAGCGTGTACTTCGTCGTGAAGCGGTCCGGGTAGCCGGTGCAGCCCCACTGGGCGCGCACCCGGGCATCTCCCGTGATCACGGCCACCGCGTCTCCGGTGACGAGCCTCAGGAACCGGGGCATGGCGACCACCTTGCTCACCGGGTTGCCGCGGAACTCGATCCGGAGCGATGACGGCGTGAGGATCTCGCCGCTGTTGCCGTCCATTCCGCCGCCCACGGCGTGGGCGTCCGTCCCGGTCCTGTCCAGCCGCCGCACCACCGGCCAGTAGTAGGTGGAGCGATCGCCGCCCACACACGTGGTCGGGGCCTCGGCCAGGCTCTCGTTGCTCGACAGGGCGTTGGTCGACACGTTGCCCACGTAGTCGTGCGTGTGGTGGGCCGAGCCCGTCACACCTGGCGAGATGACGAGGTTGTCGGCGTTGCGGTGCCCGTTCTCGTTACGGCCGCAGTCCTCGGTGAACGTCCCGGTGGAGGCGTCAGGACCGGCGGCCGGCGACACGACACGGGCGACCGAGGCGATGCCGACGTACCGGTCGGACGCGGGCGCCGCCAGCGCCGTGGTCGTACCGTCGACCGTGAAGATCCCCACTCCCAGGACCACGGACACACCGAGGGTGACGGGCAGAACGACCCGTGCCAGGCGGGCTCTTGAGCGGAAGCGTCGGATCCACACGGGAGCAGCGTCCCAGTAATGTCCAGACCATTCAAGTTCGCTTTTGAACCATGACGGATTCTCGACCGTTTACTTACCCATGTGCCACTTTGCTGTTGAGTGCCGGCCGCGGGCTCGTCATCCGAGCCACGCGGCCGGCACAGTCGTGAAGATCGCGGCGCCGCCGCGGACGGTCAGCGGAACAGCTGGCCGCGCACGGCTCCGTCGGGGAACTCCTCGGTGTGCAGGTTGGAGTAGAAGCCGGTCGGGTTCCTCTTGATCTGCGAGACCACCGACTGGTCCGCGACGCTGACGGTGCCGGAGATCGCGAAGATGTTCTTCGGGACGGCGGAGACGAACAGCGGGATCTTCACATCGCCGTTGTGGCCCAGCGTGCCCTGGTGGATGTGGCCGGCCAGCGGGGCGCCAATGTTCACCCACGCCAGGGAGTAGCCGACCCGGCCGTTCTCCGGGTACAGGAACGTGATGCTGTGCCCGTCCGGGTCGCCGACCCGCTTCGGGTCACCGGTCGGCACCTCCTGGCCTCCGTCCGCGAGGGCCCGCAGCTTGCCGCCCCGGATGATGCTGAGCGGGTTGATGGCCTTGGCGAGCGGCCGCAGCTGACCGCGCACGGCGCCGCCGGGGAACTCCTTGGTGTGCAGGTTCACATAGAACTTGGTGGGGTCGGTGCGGAGCTGCTCGGCGAGCGCGGCGTCGGTCACCGCGGTCTGGCCGGCGGCGGACTGCACGGTGTCCGGCATCGGGGTGGTGAACAGGGGCACCTTCACAGCGCCGTTGACGCCCGCCGCACCCTCGTGGATGTGGCCCAGGGTCGGCGCGGTGATGCCGTTCCAGGTGAAAGCGAACGTGACGCGGTCGCCCTTGACCTTGACCAGGGCCACGGCGTTGCCGTCGGGGTCGCCCACGGCGGGACCGCCCTGGACGGGAACCTCCTGGTCGCCGGAGAGCCGGGCGACCAGGGAGACGGCCTTCTCCTTGGGCGATACGGCGGTCAGCGGGGCGTCCGAGTCGTCGGAACCACTGCCGGTATGGGAGGTGCCGCTCATGCCGGCCATACCGGCCATCTGGCCGCCATGACCGGACCCGCCGTCAGCCAGTGCCGGGGACGCCGCGACCAGACCGGCAGCGAGAACGGCGGCCGACACCGCGAGAGTGAGCCTGCTCTTGCGCATCTTTTTCGTCCTTCCGAGATTCTGTCCCGTTTGCAGCCCGACTCACGAGCGGATGGCCCGGCCGGTTCAATGCCGGTTCGGCCGAATGGATTTCGGCCCGCTCAATACCGGGATTTCGCGGGCCGGTGAAAGAAGAAGCGCGCGGACTGAACCCGGAGGCCCTTCGGCACGTGTGGGTCGCGGGGATGCCACCGGGATACCACCGCGATGCCCCCCTTTGGAATTCACGACGTACGACGTCGTCGTATCTGTCGACAGCTGAGAGAGGTCACCACAATGCGCGCACGCACAGCTCTGATCGCGGTACCGCTGCTGGCTCTGGGGCTGGCCGCTTGCGGCGGGGGAAACGACGCCGGCGGCACGGCGAAGGGATCCGGATCCGACGGCAAGGCCACCGCCGTCTCCGTTGCGAACTCCGGTCTCGGCTCCATCCTGGTCGACGGCCAGGGCCGGACCCTGTACGCCTTCACCAAGGACAAGGCCGGCACAAGCAACTGCGACGCCAAGTGCATCGCCGTGTGGCCCGCGTTGACCAGCGCCTCCAAGGCCTCCGCCGGCCAGGGCGCCAAGTCGTCGCTGATCAAGGAAGCCAAGAAGTCCGGTGGTGCCGTGCAGGTCAGGTACGGGGACTGGCCGCTGTACTACTACGTCGGTGACGCCGCACCGGGTGACGTCAACGGCCAGGGCCTGGACGGGCAGTGGTTCGTGGTCGGAGCGGACGGCAAGCTCATCCGCAAGGGCGCGTGACGGCCGCGGACCGACTCGTCGGCGGTTAGGGCTTTCAGGGAACAGTGGCACGCGGGCGCTGGTCAACGCCCCGCGTGCCGCCTGCATTTCTGGATTCGGTTTCGATTCCGCAGGTGGGCCGGAGAAGCAGAGAGCCGGAGAGCCGGAGAGCCCGGATATCGGCGAGGCCACGGCGAACGCCTTTGAACCGCCTCGCCTCCTGGCGCGTTCCTGGAGCGGGACGGGAAGCGCCCGTGGGATGACGCACTCAGGGAGGGGTCCATGGCCGAGATCGAAATGCCCGGAGACGAGGTGGAGCGCCTGGGCACGCTCCTGGGACGGGTGGTCCAGCTCGTCGAGACCAAGCCGACCGGCTTCAACGCCAACGATGTCGGAGCGCCCATGGTGCGCTCCGGCAGTCACTTCGACGACAAGTGGAAAGACGGGCGTACGCAGCTCAAGCGGAACAGCAAGGACCTCAAGGACGCCTGCGAGGCCATCGTGAAGGCGTTCGCGGACGCCGACACGCAGATGGGCCAGTCACTCGACGGCGACAAAAAAGACGGCAACGGCTGAGACAACGGCAACGGCTGAACTAGCTAAGGAGCGCGGTCCCCATGACCAGCGGTTCGCAGACCTTCGGGATCGGCATCCCGGACAACTGGATCGAGTACGACCTGAGCGGCGACTCACTGGCCGAGCGCAGGGCCGAAATGCTGCAGCAGACGCCGGACAAGCCGACCCGGGACATCGTCAACCAGGCCTTCCGGAACGCGCGGCGGATCATGGACGGGGCCCGTCGGCGCGGTGCCGTGTATGCCGCGGGCACCACGACCATGTACGAGGACGGCCTGCTGATGGCCGGGCTCATGATCTTCAGCGTGACGCCGCCGCCCGGGGAGGACTTCTCGGCGCAGGCTCTGGCGAAGCAGTTCTCCGCGACCGGGGACCGGCGGGGCGAGGGCACGACGCGGACCTTCACCACGGAGACGCTTCCCGGAGCCGGGCAGGTCGGCCGGCTGGTGGGCGTCGAGGAGAGCGAGGTCGCCGAGGGGGTCTCCTACAAGCTGGTGGTGATGCACACCATCATCCCGGTCCCCGACAGCAAGCGCGTCCTCATCGTCACGTGCTTCAGCCCGAACATTCCGCTGGCCGAGCAGCTCTACGACCTGTTCGACGCCATCACCTCGACGTTCGCCTTCGGCGAGGAGGCACCGGTCGCGGTCGGCGCGGCGCGCTGACGAGCACGTCGTTCTGGTAGGGCCCCGGCCGTCTTCGGACGGCCGGGGCCCTTTCGCGTGCCGATGCCGGTGCCGGTGGTCGGCTTGTGCGCCACCTGCCGGTGGCTGGGTCGGGGCCGCGCCGGCATGTACGTCCTCGGTCTGGCGCCGAGCCGTTGTTCTTGGAGCGAGCCGTACGTTTGCGCCAGCCTCCCCCAGTGCCTTAAGGGCCTGGGAGGTACCCCCAGCGGGCGCACATCCCGCCACGTCCCCTTGGGCACGCGGGCGACTACCGGCCGGGTGGGGGCGACCATCGCCGCTACCGTTGTGGGCAAATCGTTCCGCAGGGCTGGGGGAGGGTGGGCACAACCCACGACGTACGGCGCCCTCGCGTCGTACCCGCACCCCGGCAGGGGGTAAGGCGCCGGGCCGAGCCGGGGCACGCGCCTGTTCGCCCCCCGGCCGGCGGCCGAGGGGCGAACAGGGACGCGAACCGTCAGACGACAGTCGTCTCCGGCACCCGGACGGTGACGAACCGCCCGTCCCCGCGCTGCAGATAGGCACGGCCCGGCTCGCTGTCCTGGCCCATCATGCCGCGCGGCAGGCGGGCCCCCACCAGCTCACCGTCGCTGGACATCCGCGGCGCGAGCAGCGCCCCGCACCGGTTGCGCCGGACGACCGCCTGCCACCCGGACAACCCGCTGCCGAGCGCCTCGTTGTTGCCGGCCACGACCAGCCCCCAGCCGTCGCCCGCGCTGCCGCGCGCAAGCGCGATGAAGTCGCCGTCGAGCTCCGAGTTGAACATCAGCTCGGCGTCGTCGACGAAGATGGCCCCGGCCTGCGTGTCCACCCTGCCGAGCGCGGCGCGGAAGTCGGCCACCGCGACGTCCGAGTCCGTGAAGACCTCGACGACGCCGGGCTGTCCGGCCAGCTGCCGCATGGGCGAGTTGCGCGGTGCCACCACGACGATCTTCGTGCCCAGGGCGGTCAGCGACCGGGCCATCGTGAGCAGTACGGTGCTGCGGCCGGAGCGCGGCGGCCCGGCGATGACGAAGGACGGAACCACCGACATGTCCGTACCCAGGGCGGCCAGTTCGTCGCCGCCGACGCCCACCATCGCCCACAGCGGGGAGCTGCCCTGGGGCCTGCGCTCCAGTGCCTCCTCGAAGCTGAGCTTGTCGGGCAGTACGTCCACCCGGAACGGCCGGTGTTCATCGGCCACTTCGGCGTCCCGTTCGCGGGTGCGTTCCGCGAGCACGCCCAGCGCCTGGGCCTGGCCGCCGCCGCTGGAGTCGGCGCCGGCGAGCAGCGCGATCTGCACGTTGTTGGAGTCCCTGAGCTGGACGCCGCGTCCCGCGGGAAGGTCCTCGGGAATGTTGCGGGCGCTCAGACCCACCATGGAGTAGTCGGTACGGTCGTTTAGCCGCAGGACGATCTTGTCCTCGGTGGTGGAGGAGAACCGGCCCTGGCTCAGCACCCGGTCGCCCGCCAGCACCAGGTGCACCCCGACGCTGGCGCCCTCGCGCATCAGCAGGGTCATCGCGTCCATCACGCTGCCCTGGTCGTAGCCCGCGAAGTCGCGGTCGAACGCCTCGAACCGGTCGACCAGCAGCACGATGTGCGCGGGCCGCTCCTCCTCGGGCAGCAGCCGGCGCAGCTCGGTGAGGTCCGCGGCACCCTGCCGGCCGAGCAGCGCACGCCGCCGGCTGACCTCTGCGACCAGCCGGGACAGCAGTCGTGCCACCCGCTCGACCTGGCCACGGTCCGCCACCGCGCCGCAGTGCGGCAGTCCGGTGAGGGCCTGGAGAGCGCCGTTGCCGCAGTCCACACCGTAGATGTGGACATCGGCGCAGCTGTGCGCCCCGGCCAGTGCCGCGGCCACCGTGCGCAGCGTCTGCGAGCGGCCGCCGCGCGGCGAGCCGATGATGTGCAGGTGCCCCATCTCGTCGAGATCGAAGGCGACTTCGCGCTGCGCCTGCTCCTTGGGCACGTCCATCAGGCCGTACGCCACGGGGGTGAGGCGTCCGGTCCCGGCCGCCTCCGCGCCGGGGGCCGGTGACAGGTCGTCCAGGGTCAGCGACTCGGGAAGCGGAGGCAGCCACGGTCGGCGTGCGGGGGGCACGGCGAGCTGGTCGGCCGCACCGCGCACGGCCTCGACCAGCACCGACAGGTCCGTCACCGGCTGGAAAGCGTGCTCCTGGGCCACCGGGCGGGGCAGCGGGTCGCCCATTTCCTCCCAGTGCAGTTCGGTGAGCACCGGGGCCGGGCGGTCCTTGTCGGACGCTGCCTGGTCAAGGCGGCGACCGCCGATCCGGCCGGTCTGGAACGGAAGCAGCGCGGCGTGCCCGAGCCGTGCGTAGGCCCGGCCAGGTGTGCGGGGCGAGAGCTGACCGGAGTCGGGGGCGTCGATGATGTCCCGGCTCTCGCTGATGTCGGTGGTGCGCAGTGCGATACGCAGGTTGGTGTTGGCCCGGATGTCGGCGGTCACCGCGCCCGACGGCCGCTGGGTGGCCAGGATCAGGTGGATGCCGAGCGAGCGGCCCCGCTGTGCGATGTTGACCAGGCCGGAGACGAAGTCCGGCAGTTCGCGGACCATGGAGGCGAACTCGTCGATGACGAGCACCAGCCGGGGCATGGGCCCGAGTTCGGGGCGCCGGGTGCGCTTGTCGATGTAGTCGTCGATGTCCTTGGCCCCGGCCTCGGCGAGGATGTGCTCGCGCCGCCTCAGTTCGGCGCCGAGGGACACCAGCGCCCGTTCGACGAGGTGGGTGTCCAGGTCGGTGACCATGCCGACGGTGTGCGGCAGGTCCTCGCACTCGGCGAACGCGCTGCCGCCCTTGTAGTCGATGAGGACGAAGTTGAGCTCGTCCGGGCGGTTGGCGACGGCGAGGCTGGCCACCAGGGTCTGCAGCAGCTCGGACTTGCCGGAGCCGGTGGTGCCCGCGATGAGGCCGTGCGGGCCGTCGGCCGCCAGGTCGATGGAGAACGGCCCGTCCAGGCCCTCGCCCAGGATCGCGCGGGTGCTGCGGCCGCCGACCGCCCAGCCCGCGGCGACCCCGTCCGGCCCCGGCGGCTCCAGGGCGAGTACGTCGAGCAGCCGGACGGACCCGGGCAGCAGGCTCTCCTGGGCGTCGTCGCCCACGTCGCGGATCGGGGCGAGCGCCCTGGCCACGCCCAGGCACCAGGGCCGGCCCGGCGCGTCCATCCGTACCTCGTCGACCGGGTCGGCCTTCGCCCGCTCGACCCTCAGCCACTCCGGTCCGGCCACCGCGACGGCCTGGCACTCCTCGGGCAGCAGCCGCGCCTCGTCGTCCACGCACAGCGCGTACACGCCGACGGCCGGTCCCTCGCGCAGGATCTGGATGACGCCGGGCAGCGAGCGCAGCCTGCGGGCGCCGTCGAGGACGACCAGCACATCGGGCTCGCCGACCGCTCCCCCGCGCGCCGCACGGTCGCCCGAAGCGTGCCGGGCGGCGATCAGGGCGGACAGTTCGGCGATGCGGCGGCCCACCGACTCGGCGGTGGTGCCGACCAGGCTGACCGTGTCCTCGCCCAGCGGCGCGCACTGCGGCAGCCAGTGCACCCAGGACCAGCGGTCCGCGCCACCGGTGCCCGACAGTACGCAGATCCGCAGGTCGGAGGGGCTGTGCAGGACGGCGGCCTGGGCGATCAGCCAGCGCACCAGCGGCTCGGCGGCGGCACCCCCGGCGATCCCCATGACGCCGGCCTGCCGCAGCGGCACGGTCACCGGCACCGCATGGGTGGTCCGGTTGATCCTGCGGCGGTGCTCAGGCTCGGCCGGGTCCTCGAGTTCCACCAGCGCCGGCCGGTCGGCCACGCCGACGCGCATCAGCAGGAAGTCGTCGTCGCGCCAGCGGCGTTCCCACAGCCGCTGTCGCGGGCCTGCGGCGATCAGCAGCGCACTCGCCGGGTCGGGGCAGGCCGCCCGGCGGGCCTGCTGCTCGGCGAGCACGGCCTCGGCCACCTCCCGTTCCAGATCGGCCTTCTTCTTCTCGTGCTCCTTGAGCATCTGCTCGTAGCTCTCCTTGCCGCGGCGCTTGCCGGAGAGCTGCGTGATCAGGGCGATGATGGGGGACAGCAGGCCGAGGACGAGGAATCTGGGGTTGTGGTAGATCAGCACGGACACGCCTGACATCAGCAGCGGCGTGAAGATGATGGTGAGCTGCAGCTTGCGGGGGGCCGGCTTGCCGGGCGGCATGGGCAGCTTGAACCGGTTCTGCACGGGCGGGGGCAGCAGCCGCGGCGGGCGGTTGTAGTCCAGGCCGACGCCGTCGTCCGAGGGCTGCAGGGCGGCATCGGGAACCGAGGGGGCGGCCAGCTCCAGCAGGGTCGGGCCGACCGTGAGCACACCGCCGACCGGCCATGGCGTCCAGTCGTCGACCGCGCTGTCGTCGAGCCTGATCTCCTTCTGGTCCACTGCCTGCACGGTGGCGGTGCCGTCGGCGAGGATCTTCAGGCGGGCGGCCGTCTTCGCGAGCCCGTCAGCCGTCAGCCGGATGCGGCACAGGGCCCCGGCGCCGATCTCGTAGTCGCCGGGCGGCAGCCGGAACACGACGCCGGCGTCGGCACCGGCGACCCCCCGGAGCTCCACGACACCGTCCGGCTCCTGGCCGGCTTCCGGTGCCGGCGCGTCCAGGGCCAGCAGGCTTCCCGCCCGCAGGGCCGCGACGCCCACCGGCTGGTCGGAGGGCAGCGGCGTGGCCCCGTGGAACAGGACCGGCTGCGCGTCCGGTGCACCGCCGCGCAGCCGCCGGTGCAGTTCCTCGGCGAGTTCGCCGACCGGAACCTCGGGATCGGCCTCGATCATGATGTCCGCGGTCTGGCCCTGCTCCGGGTCGACGGCGGTGACGGTCAGACGCATGGTCGGTGCTCCTTGGGCACACAAGAGGGGCGGGGGGAAAGACGACGTGCGTGAGGGCGGGAAAGCCGGCCGGGCCGGGCCGGGGGAAGGCCCGACCCGACCGGCGGGTGGGGGGTGAGGGGAGTGGTGTCGGGGGTTGCGGCTTACTTGCTGAGGCTGTTGCCCATGTCGCTGTCGAGCTGGGCGATGGCCTCGCCGTACTTCCTGACGTAGTCGGAGATGCCCGTCAGGCCGTCCGTGACCTGGTTGTAGCTGTTCATGAACTCCTCGACGAACGGCTGGAACTTGTCCTTCGCGGAGGGCGTGTTGTAGCCGTCCGCCGTCAGAGCGTCCAGGTCGCCCTTGATCTTCGTCAGCTGGGCCTTCGCGATGTCGTACTCGTTCATGGTCGTCGAGGCGGTCGCGGCGGTCTTCTCATCGTTGACGAGGTAGTCAGCCATCGGAATATCTCCCGTTCGTGATTTCGCTTATCGGCGAGTTCGTGAGTTCGTGAGTTCGTGAGTCGATTTCTCGGTCCGGCGCCTTACACACGTAGGGCGTACCGAAGTGGTTCACGCCTGGGTGGGCAGTTCCACCTTGATGGGCTGTTCTTCCTTCGGGTGCGCCAGATCGATGTCGGCGTTGTTGTTCAGATTGCCGATGGTCTTTGTGGGAATGGTGGCGAGCGGAACCTCGGGGCCCTTGGTCTTGAAGACGTAGTCGTTCTCGATCTTCTTGCTGCCCAGCGAGTTGCCGATGCCGTTGCCGAGCCTGATGCCCGCGTTCTCCAGGGTGGTCAGGGGGTCGGCTCCGTTGACGCCGATCTGGTAGGCGGCGCTGATGCCCTGGTTGAAGACGCCCTTGAGGACGCTGGTGAGGGCCTCGTAGCCGTATTCGTGCAGGTCGGTGACCGCGGTGGGGCCGCTGGTGTGCGAGTAGTACTCGTGGACCGGGGAGTGCTGTTCGTTGAAGCCGCCCGCCGGGTCCAGTTCGGAGACGGTGTTGCCGCTTCCGTCCTTGACCTTGACGGCGCCGCTGTCGCCCACGTTGACGTCGAACGTGGACAAACCATTCCCGTCGTTCTTGACGACGGTGCCGTCCACACCGCCGTTGTTGACGTTGACGACGGTGTGCTCGCCTCCGGTGTTGCTGTTGAAGGTGGCGCTGCCGTTGGGGTGCTGAGTGATCGTCACGCCGCTGCCGACGTCGGTCGTGGTCGCCGTGCCGTTGTTGAACGTGGTGGTCGGGCCGACGCCGCCGGGCGGGTTGACGGTGGGAGCCGCGCCTCCTCCGGGGCCGTAGACCGTCGTGCCGTTGCTGAGCGTGGCGTGCGGGGGCTGTACCGGTCCCTGCTGGCCCGGGGGAAGCGCCGGCGGTGTGGTGACGCCGGGCCCGTTGAGCGTGCCGTCGTTGTTGATGGTGACCTTGTCGTTCGGGCCGTTGCCGCCGCCGGGCGGTGAGACCTCGAACGTGCCGTTGCCCGTCGACTTCACATCGAAGGGGCCGTGGACGGTGGATCCGCCCTTGCCCCCGACCGGGACCTCCACATTGGGTCCGCCGTTGTTCCCTCCCACGTTGAAGCTCTCCGGCGTCGGCGCGGGCGCGGGGTCGAGCGGGTTGAGCGGGCCGTCGACGACGCCGGACTTCTGGCCGGCGGTACCCGCGTTCTCCTGTGTGCCCGGGGTCTTGATGATGCTGACGTTGCCGGTGTCCACGCTGGTGGTGCCGCCGAAGAAACCGTCGTGGTGCAGGGTGGGTCCGTTACCCGGCGTGTTCACGTTGATGCCGCTGTTGCCGTCGCCGTGCACGGTGCTGATCGAGGTCTCGCCCGGGCCGTTGCCGATCGGGTTGCGACCGGTGTCGATGGGGTTCAGCGTGTCGGGGTCGAAGTGCTTGTTGCTCGGGCCGAGTTCGGTGACGCCACCGGGCCCGAAGGTTCCCTCGGCCGGTCCGTACGTGGTCGTGAACTCGCCCTCGTGACCGGGGTCGGTGTTGTGCGTGACCGTACTGCCCGGTTCGTGGATCGGGTCGGCGCCGTGGGTGGTGATGGTGGGACCGTCCGGGCCGTTGGACAGTGTGTTCTGGCCGCCCGTCTGGTTCGGCGAGCCGAACAGGCCCGGGCCCTCCTGCTGCGGGGTGTTCACCGTGACCTGGGTGTTGGTGCCGCTGATGTCGGCGCCGCTCGGCGAGTTGTTGACCGTCGCCTGACCGTTCGGGTCGATGGTGTGGCCGACGCCGGAGTCGTTGTGGACGGTGGTGGTCGTCTGGCCGTTCGGGCCGTTGTCGATGGTGGTGGTGAATCCGTCGTTGGAGTGGGTGATGGTCTGCCCGTTCGAGGTGATGACGTCGCCGTTCGGGCTGGTGATCTTCGTCTCGGGGTTGTTGTTGGGCGCGATGCCGCCGCCGGGGAGTTGAGTGGAGTGCCCGTCGAGCTCGACATTCGTGCCGTCGGGCCCCTGTGTCGTGATCGCGCCGTTGGGGGACGAGGTGGCGGTCGTGCCCGGCCCGCCGCCCGCCGGCTGATGGGTGAAGGTCACGTCGCCGTTCGTGTCCACCTTGGTGGTGATCCCGCCGGAGTCGATCTTGTCGTTCGTGAGGGTCGCCTTGCCGCCACCGTCTGCGTTGTTGGTGATGTCGGCGACGGGGCGGTTGTGGTCGTCGGTGTTCGGCTTGACGGTGATCCCGCCGTCGTTGACGTTTCCGTTGTTGTCGACGCTGAAATTGCCGCCCGTGTCCGTGGCGGTGGTGCCCTGCGGGGTGTTGGTGACCGTGGTGTTGTCGCCCGCCGGGGCGTTTGTGGTGATGGAACCGTTGTTGTCGACGTTGCCGTTCGCGACGTTCTTGTTGCCCACGTCGGTCTGGGCGCCGTTGTCCGTCAGCGTGGTGGTGCTGTTGCCGCCGGTGTCGACCTGCGTCGGCGTGTCCCCGTTCGACGGGTGGACGGTGACCGCGGGCTGGCCGCCGCCCGGGTTGCCGACCGTGGTCGGAGCGTTCGGGCCGGTGCTCACCGTGGTGCCGCCGTTGCTGACCTTGGTGATGCCGTCCGTGCCGTGGCTGACCTGGATCGGGTTGGCGCCCGTGGTGCCGCCGTTGATGCCGTTCGGACCGTGGTGCACCTGGAACGGGCCCGAGTTCACCGTCGTGGTGCCGTTGTGGGGCGACACCGTCACCGTGCTGCCGTTGTTGCCGGTGACGGTGATCGTGTGATGGCCGGCGCCGTCCACGCTGATGGTGCTGTTGCCCAGGTTGACCGGGTTGCCGGGGGTCGGCTGCGGTGCGCCCTCGATGCCCGGCTTGCCGCCGGTGGGTGTGACCGTGATCTGGCCGTTGGGATTGACGTTGAAGTCCTGGCCGCCGTGCGAGATGGTCGCGGAGCCGTCCGGGTTCACCGTGGTCGCGCCCGAGTTGATCGTCCCGTCCGGGGTCTTGTGGATCCCGTCGACGGCGAAAGTGCCGTTGGGGTTGACGTTGAACGAGGACCCGTCCGGCTTGTTGAACTTGATGTCGCCCGGTGAGAAGTCCACCGAGTGGGTGCCGTCCGTGACGGAGCCCCCGCCGGTGTGGTTGGTCGTGATCCCGCCGACGTTGACGTCGCCGTTCGGGCTCACCGTCACCGGCGGGTGCCCGCCGGGCGGGGTCACGTCGAGCGTTCCGTTGTTGCCGTTGAACTGGATGGTGTCGGAGTTCGCGCCCCCGGTGTTCACCGTGAAGCCGTTGTGGTCCAGCGTGGTAGTGGGCCCGCCCGGCGTGTTGATCGTCGCCCCGCCGGTCGTCGGGATGTGGGTCGTGGTGTTTCCGTCGGTGATGGTGACGTTGCCGCCTGCGTTGATCGGAGCCACGTCGACGTTCTGGCCGCCCGCGCCGCCGTTGCTGACGTGGATGTTGCCTGCGTTGTCGACCGACGTATGGGTGCCGCTCGGCAGCGTCACGCCGTTGCCGATGTTGTTCGCGTCCCCGGTGATCGTCGTGTTGTTGCCCAGGTTGACGTCGATGTTTCCGTTGCCCGGGTCGTGGGTGACCACGGGTGGGACGTTGTTCCCGGGGTTCGGGGTGTTGAACACCGAGGTGGTGTCGTTCTGGTTGTTGACGGAGATCCCGCCGCCGCTGACCGTCTTGAAGTCCGGGCCGTCGGTCACGGTGAGGCCGCCCGGCGTGGAGATGTCGTTGCCGTTCACGTTGAACTGCGGCGTGTTGCCGCTGCCGTCGGCGTTCGGCGTGCTGAACGTCGTGCCGCCACCCGGCTGATGGTTGACGTCACCGAACGAGCCGGAGGTCTTGAACCCGCCGCCGGGCGTCAGCTCGGTGTTGAGCGTGGGCGTGGGCTTGTTGCCACCGAATCCCAGCTTCTCCTTGAACGCCCCGAAACCGTCCTTGATGTCCCCGGCGAAATCGCCTCCGAGTACGTCGACGGTCTTCTCCCCGGCGCCCTTGCCGCCCAGGGGAGTCTCGATCTTGGTCGTGTTGCCGTTCGACGTGACCTTGTCCCCGGCCGGGGACTTGATGGTGTTCGTGCCGTCCTTCGTCTCCGAGGTGAAGCCGTCCGGCGTCGTCGTCTTGGTCGACGTGACGGGATTCTCCGGCGGTGAGAAGGGCAGGTCGTCGGCGGGCGGTGCTTTGTCGGGATTGTTGGCGGGCGGCGTGACCTTCGCTTCGGTCTTCGTACCGTCCGGCGTGGTGACCTTGGTCTTGAGCACACCATCGGACGGATCGGACGAGGTCGAGCTGTTGATGCCGTGGAACCCGTTCTTCTGGGCCTGTCCCTTGCCGTCCACGTGCAGGATGCTGCTCGGCTTGAACTTGCCGTCGACGATGCCGAGGCTCGCCTTGGAGAACGCCTTGTCGATGTTGCTCTTGAACTTGCCCTTGGTGGTGAAGGCGTCCTTGATGCTGTTGGCGAACTTCGTACCGCCGAACGCGGAGAGCACACCACCTGACAGGGCGCCGATCAGGGAGCCCAGGGCCGCGGGCCCCAGGTCGAACTTCTTGCCGTCTGCCAGCGCCGTGATCCCGGTCGCCAGGAAACCCAGCGAGAACTCGGTACCCACGTCGACCAGAACCTTGCCGGCCAGTGCGACACCCGGCTTCACCGACAGGCCCACAAGACCCTTGCCGAGCGGATTGATGATCTTCCGGACGAACGTCGAGCTCTTGATGATCTTTGCCAGGGCTCCCGAGATCGTCCCCGCGCCCTTGCCCAGCTTGGACAGGAGCGGTGCGAGCTTCGCGAACTTGGCTATCGATCCGCCGACCTTGCCCAGCGCGCCCAGCAGCACACCGCCCGGCACCAGCGTCAGCACGCCGATGATGAGATCACCGACGTCGATCTTGCCCTGCGACACCATCCGGATGATCGACGCGCCGAGCAGGAGCGCGCCCAGCAGGACGCCGACGACCGGCAGGAAGACCGCGATGATGCCGACGACGATGCCGGCGATGATCTCGATGAGCGGGTTGTCCGCGAGGAAGTCGCCGACCTTCTTGAAGAAACCCCGCTCCGGGATGGCTTCTCCCGCCGCCTCGTCCAGGATGACCGACGCCGTACGGGAGCCGTCCTCGCGCAGCCGTTGCGCATCGCGTCCCAGCGCCTCGGCGGCCGACAGCCTGTCCTTCGCCGCGTTGACCGCGTTCTGCTGCGTGGTGTGCGCGTCGACCTGGTCCGGTGTGGCGTCCGGGGCCAGGGCCGGCACGTCCGTCTTCGCGGTCGCGGCCACCTCCTGCCCCTCGTCGATCGCCCGGTCCAGCATGTCCTGGGCGTTCGTCAGGGTGTCCGCGTACTTGTTGTACGCCTCCGAAGCCTTGTGGAAGGAGTCCCTGGTCTTCTCGAGGAGACCGGGCAGATCTTTGTTGATCTTCTCCTTCAGGGCGTCCATCGTCTTGCCCTTGCCCTGGCGTATCGCCCCGTCGCCACGGAGCAGATCGAACGCCTCACCCGCCCCGTCGCCGAGTTCCTGGTAGGTACTGGCCAGCGTCCGGATCGCCTCCGGATCGCCGGGTGTGGGGTCGCTCGTGAACCCCAGGACCTCCCAGCCCGTGCTGTGCCGTCGTGCCATCTCCAGCGCCTCCCCGCTTCTCGTTCGCTCGGCGCCCTGTCCACGGCCGTCGCACCGGAACGGTTCAGCGGGTTGAACCGACCGTCCGCATCGCCCGTGTGACGGCCGACGCGCCCCGGCAGTGCGCGTCAACGGCCCTGTACGGAGGAGGACGAGAAAGATGCGAGACGCCCCAACCACGACCACGCACCCGCGGCAGACGGACCGTCAGCGCAGAACGGCACAGGTGATGGCGGCCTGCGCGATCGCGCTCATCACCTGGATGTCGATGCCCGCCCCCGCCCACGCGCTCGGCGCGGAATCGGCCGGCGAGCGGCCGGGCCAGGTGCTCCTGGCCGAGGAGCTCACGAAGTTTTACGTCGTCAAGTCACCGCAGGACAACGGCGGTAAGCAGGACACGCTGTTCGACATCGCGCAGCGCACCCTCGGCGACGGCAACCGCTTCGAGGAGATCCTCGTACTGAACAGCGGGCGCGTGCTCCCGGACGGATCGGTGTTCGTCAGCCCGGACCAGCTGATGCCCGGCTTCGCCCTGATCCTCCCCGAGGACGCCAAGGGCTCCGACGTCCAGGTCGGCGTCCTGCCCCAGGCGAAGACGACCACGCCCGAGCGGTCCCAGCAGAGCGCCTCGCCTGCCACGCCCAGCGCGTCACCGGCGGCCGGGGCGGCGGCCGGCCAGGCGTCCAATCCCCTCGCCGGCCTCAACGGGGTTCCGCTCCCCGTACTGATCGGCGGTATCGCCGGCGTCACCGCGCTGACCGTGGGGATCGTCGCGCGACGCCCGCTCGGACGTGCCGCGCGCGCCACCGGCGGCGGTGTCGCCAAGGCCGGCCGGACGCTTCGCCCGCGGCTGCCCCGGGGCATGGCGCTCGCTCTGCGCCGCCGTCGCCGGGGCGCGCTGGCCAGGCGGCTGGCGGCGGACACCCGTACTCCGGTGGTGGTCCGCCAGGCTCTGCGCGAACTGGTCCCGGCCGAGGCGTCGGAGACGGCCCGTCCGGTCCGCGTCTACAGCGTGCTCGCCGAGCCCACCAAGCTGCTCGCCTCGGTCTCGGCCGCGCACGAGGCCCCGGCGCCGTGGACCGCGCTCGCCCCGACCCGCTGGGAGCGCACGAACCTGCCCTCGGTCATCGAGGGCGACCCCGCGGCCGACGCGGGCCTGGCCCTGCCGCACCTCGCCCGGGTCGGCGTGAGCGAGCGCGGAGCGCAGGTCATGGTCGACCTCGGCCAGATCAACGGCGCGCTGAGCGTCTCCGGCGACCTCACCGTCGCCCAGGACACCGTGGCGTCGCTGGTCCGCGGCCTGATGGAACTCCCCCGGCAGCGCACCGTGGTGGTCTCCGTGGACCCGACCGCGACCGCCCTGCCCGGACTCAACAGCCTGGTACGGGTCCGCACGGTGGCCGACGTGCAGGGCAAGGCCCCCGACGAGGTGCTGAACGCCGCCGAGGAGCTGGGCGTCGGGCTGGTGCGGGGCGCCGCCCGGACGGGTGAGGTCACCGGCTTCATCGTGCTCCTCGAGCCGCCTACCGCGGAGGAGGCGCGGACCCTGGCGGACCTCACGTCGCCCGAGGGCGGCGGCTGGATCGTGCTCACGGTCGGCGACGTCCCCGGGGCGCACTGGCGGTGGTACGCCGAGTCCGACGGCAACGTGGACCTCGGTGTGCTGGGCCTCCAGGTGGTCGTGCCCACGCAGACGCTGACGGGCGCGGGAACCGGCCGCGTGTGACCCGCGGAGAACCAGCCGTCCGACGCAAGAACTGAAAAACCCGCCCCGGAACTGAACCGCCCTGTCGCTGAGGCCGTTTTCACAGTGACCGGCCCTGAGGGCGACTCCCAGGCCCCCGATGAACCGGGGGAAAGGAATCCGGGACCTGATCTCCGCCCCGGCAGCCGGTCGACCTCCTCCCCGGCAGCCGGGGCGGACCTGTCCGGCGGAATGCGAAAGCGCCGGCGCAGCAGCCCGAAAGACGAATCCAACGAAGCCAGAGAGAGGCCCAGCCATGCGCAAAATCACCTTGGTTCCGGTCGCGTTGACGGTGGCGGCGATCATGACGACGGCCGCGTGCGGTGCACAGGACGCGGCCGCGCCCGCCGCGGCCGCGAGCCCGGCCACGGCCTCCGCGACACCCGCCGCCGCAGCAGACGCCGGGGCGCAGCCCTCGCAGGCGGGCCGGCTGAGCGTCTGGGAGAGCGCCGAACTGGGCCCGGTCGTGACCGACGGCGCGGGCTTCACCCTCTACCGGTTCGACAAGGACACGGCGTCGCCGCCCGTCTCCAACTGCTCGGGCGACTGCGCCGCCACCTGGCCGCCGGTCCTGGCGGACGGGGCGTCGGCGGGCCAGGGCGTCGACTCCGCACTGCTCGGCTCGGTGACCCGCGCCGACGGCACCAAGCAGCTCACACTGGCCGGCTGGCCGCTGTACCGCTACGTGCAGGACACGGAGCCCCGGCAGACGAACGGCCAGGGTGTGGGCGGCACCTGGTTCGCCGCGGCACCCGACGGCAAGAAGGCGACGAAGGCGCAGGCCGCGCAGGAGAACCTGCCCGCGCTGTCCACGGTGAACGACCCGGAGCTCGGCGAGATCGTCCGGGACGGCAAGGGCCGTACGCTCTACCGCTTCACCAAGGACACCGCCTGGCCCATGAAGTCCAACTGCGTCGGCGACTGCCTGAAGCTCTGGAAGCCCGCGGGGCCGGTGGACGTGAAGAACATCAAGGGCATCAAGTCCAAGCTGATCAGCACCTACACCCGTCCCGACGGCACCAAGCAGCTCGCGCTCGACTGCTGGCTGCTCTACTGGTACACCGGCGACCAGAACCCCGGCGACACCAGCGGCCAGGGCGTCGGCGGCACGTGGTTCACCGTGCGGGCGGACGGCAAGCTGGTCAAGTGACGTGCTTGCGGCCGGGATCGGAAGGCCCCGGCTGCGTACGACCGGAGGGGGCCCATGACCAGGGGCCCCCTCCGCGTGCGCTCAGCTCGCACCGGCCGCCGGGGCTGCCGCCGCCGGTTCCGCCGCGGAGCGCCGGCCCTCGCTGTCGGACGCGGGATCCGGGCGGCGCATCAGCGCCAGTACGATCCCGCCGCCCAGCAGACCTGCGAACGCGGCGAGCAGCAGGGCGTTCTGCAGCCCCGCGGCGAAGGCCGCATGCACGTCGTGGGCGACGGCGGCCCGCGCCTGCGGTGGGGCGCCGGCGATCACGCTCTGGGCCCGCCCGCCGCTCACCGCGGCGGCCGCCCGCTCCGGGTCGGGCAGGGCGCTGCCGTCGCGCAGGACCTGCTCCATACCGGCCTGGAAGATCGCGCCGAGCAGGGCGATGCCCAGCGCGTTGCCCAGCTGCCGGCCCGTGTTGAGGGCTCCGCCCGCCATTCCGGCGCGCTGCCACGCCACCTGGGCCATCGCGGCGGACGCCATCACGGGGGTGGCGAGGCCGACGCCGATCCCGGTGACGGCGAGGCCCGGCAGCAGCGTGATCCATGTCGAGTCGGCGCCCAGGAGCGACTGCAGCAGCGCGCCGGCGCCGACGAGCAGCAGGCCGCCGCCGATGGTGAGCCGGGGCGAAACGCCGTGCAGGAAGCGCCCGGTGAGCGCGGAGGCGGTGAACGCGGCCACACTCATCGGCACCAGGGCGAGACCGGCGGCGACGGGCCCCATGCCGCGTACGGACTGCAGCCACAGCGACAGGTACGCGAGGCAGGAGTACGCGGCGAGGGCCAGCAGCACTCCGCCGATCATGATCGCGGTGAAGGACCGGTTGCGGAACAGCGAGAGGTCGAGCATCGGATGGGCTGTGCGCAGCTCGATCAGCACGAAGACGACGGCGGCCACGGCGCTCACCGCGATCGGCCCGAGCGTCGCCGCCTCGAGCCAGCTGTGCTCGCCGGCCCGGATCAGCCCGTACGTCAGCGCCCCGGCGGCCAGCGTGAAGGCGGCCATGCCGGGTACGTCGATGCGGGCGGCCCGCGGATCGCGGGACTCCTGGACGGCGCGCACGGTGACGAGCACCGCGACGACGGTGATCGGCAGATTGACGTAGAAGATCCACCGCCAGCTGAGGTGTTCGGTCAGCAGCCCGCCGAGCACGGGTCCCGCCGCCGCGGCGGCTCCGCTGACCGCGCCCCACACGCCGAAGGCGACACCCCGGTCGCGGCCCTGGTAGGCGCAGCTGAGCAGAGCCATGGTCGTGGCGAACATGGCGGCCCCGCCGATGCCCTGGACGGCGCGGAACGCGATGAGCGCGCCCGGTCCCGTCGCCAGCGCGCACGCCAGCGAGGCGGCGGCGAACAGCACGAGGCCGCCCACGTACACCGCGCGCCGGCCGATGCGGTCGGCGAGGGAGCCCGCGCCGAGGAGCAGGGCGGCCAGGGCGAGGGCGTATCCGTCCATCACCCACTGCAGGTCGGCGAAGGTGGTGCCCAGGCCGGCGGCCATGTCGGGCAGGGCGACGGTCACGATCGTGATGTCGACGAGCAGCATGAACGCGCCCAAGCACACCGCGGTCAGCGGCAGCCACTTGCGCATCGGAAACCTCCGCGGTCCTCGCTCCGGCACCGTCCGGCCGGATGCGCGGGGAACCACGGCATCCGATGACGGCTCCCTCCCAATGAAGCCCGTGAGGTCGCCGGATTTGCGTGCGGCAGGGCGTGGCACGGCGGAAAAAAGATGAAAACAGATCTCTTCGGGTGATACCGCGCCCCTGACAGGCCGCCCCCTCCCGGCCCCCGCGCCGAAGCGGGGCCGGGAGGGGGACGACGTCAGAGCTGTCAGAACTGGACGTCCGAGCAGGCGTAGAACGCGTTCGCCGTGTCGGCAATGGTCCATACCGCGAGGATGACGTGGTGCCCGCTCTTGCCCGAGGGCAGCGTGCCCGTGTGCGAGAGGGTGGCGGGCGGCTGACCGCTGTAGGGCACGGTCAGGAAGGGAGTGGTCTCGAGGGCCGCCCGAGTCAGCGGCTGGCTGTCGTCCCAGCCGTTCTTGGTGATGAAGTACTTGAAGTCCGTCGTGGAGTGACGGGCCGTGAACTGCCAGCGGAAGGTGTAGCTCTGCCCGCTGGTGACCGCGGTCGTCGGCCAGGCGCCGCCCGACGGGGTCTTCGGGCCGTCCAGCGCCGCGAAGTTGGTGTGGTTCGCGGAACATATCTGCCCGTCGGCGGGGCCTGCGGCCGGGAAGCCCTTGGGCCCCTCGACGCTCTGCGGTTCGTACTGGATGGCGCCGCAGCCGGTCACGGTGCCGTTGGCGCAGAGTTTCTGCCGGCTTATGGGGAGGTCGGTGTAGCCGTGGCTGCTGGCGCCGCCCGTCGAGAGCACGAGGGCGCCGGCCGTGGTGAGGCCCAGTAAGGCCGCGTATGTCTTCTTGCGTCGCATGCTGTCGCTCCTGGAGAACGTGGGGAGTTCCGTGAGCACGTGCACACCGCGGTGGACCCGGGACCCGGGCATGACGGGACGTCAGGCCGGGCAGGCCTGTTTCACTTCAGGTCTAGACCAAGTTCAGATTATGGGTGTCCCTTGAACATGTCCATACCAATTGCAGAGACGGGCTCGGCGCCGGATCCTCACCCCCCGTCGTTCGCCCGCCCCGTGTAGAAGGCGACCGTCAGGTCCTTCACCAGCGCCTTGCGTTCGTAGTCGTCGAGTTCGACGAGACCGCGGGTGGTCAGCCGGGTCACGGTGTCCTCGACCGAGTCGACGACCGAGGTGAGCACCGTGTCGCGGTGCTGCGCGTCGAGCGCCGCGATCCGGCGGCGCTGCATCACGGCCGCCACCTCCGGGGCGTACTCGATCCTGACCGGCTGCACCGAGAACACCTCGACGCCGACCGGTTCGGCGTCCGCCGCGACATACCGGGTCAGCGCGTCGGCGACGGCCTCCGTGTCGCGCAGCGTCGGCGCGTTCTGGAGAAGGACCCCGCCGCCGGTGCCCGGGAACGGGGCGTCGGCCGGGCGCTGGGACGCCACCCTGGCCAGCGACGCCTCGACGCACTCGCGCAGATACTCCTGGTGGTCGTCCACACCGAGCGCGGCGCGCGCCGTGTCCTTCACCCGCCATACGACGAGCACGACCACACGCAGCGCGACCCCGTTGGCGTCGACCGCGGGCATCGGCTCGCTGCGCCAGTGCCGCAGCCGTACGTCGACGCGCCGCCGCAGCAGCAGCGGGTTGATCCAGAGCAGGCCGGTACGCCGGACGGTCCCCCGGTAGCGGCCGAAGTGCGTCAGCGCCCAGGCCCGTCCGACCTGACCCCGGGTCAGCCCGCCGAAGCCGAACGTCGCGAGCGCAGCGGAACCCGCGAGCGCCGCCCACTGCGCGGCCCCGAAACCCGACCCCGTGTACCCCGACAGCCCGATCGCCCGCGCCACCAGATCGGGCAGCACGCCCGACCACCACAGCGACGCCACACCGCCCGCCGCGCCCAGGACCCCGGCGAGAACACCGGCGGAACCGGGCAGCGCCCGCCCCGGCCACTCGGTGAACTCCGGGTCGTCCGCGCACGCCGGACGCACCCCCACCCGCAGGGCCGCCCGAACCGGCACCCGCCCGACGGCCCGCGCCGCGGCCCGGCGGACGGCACGCGGATACGGCTGGGACGGCGCGCCCTCCATCTGCGGCCCTCCCGTCTGCGACCCGCCGGCATGCACGCCGGCCGGCTGCGGACCGCCCGGCCGTGGACCGCCGCGCCCCACGACGGCGGACCCCAGCGGCACGCCGACTCCGTCCGCGCCCAGGCCCGTTCCCGCTCCCGCTCCGACGCCCGCGGCAGCGGCGGCCGCGGCCGCGGCCGCCCCCGCATCGTCACGGAACAGCAGATGGACGGGGATCTCGGTGGTGGACTCGTTCTGGATGAGCCTCGGCGGCCGGGCCCCGGGCTCCGGAGCCGGATCCCGTCGTACCTCCTCCGGGAGCTCGTGCCCCCTGTCGACTCCCCCAGCCTCCGGCCGGGGGCGCCCCCACCCCGTCGAGCGGTCGCTTCGCTCCCTCCTCCTCGTCGCCTTCGACAGAGGCGCGCCCTTCGGCCCGGCTCCCTCGGGCCGGGGGGACTCCGATGTGGTCGTTCTCATCCGTGCCTCCGTCATGAGAAGAGCCGTCGCCAGGTCTCGGGTCCCGGGTAGCCGTCGGCGGCTCCGCCGCGCCAGCCCTGGGCCCGCTGAAACGCCTCGACGTTGCGCCGGTCGCTCTCGCTCCAGCTGGGCCCCGGCCCTTTCGTGTAGTACTTGCCGAATCCCTTCTTCACCAGCTGCTGCCCGAGCTGGGTGACGTACTTGTTGGACTGCCCCGGCCGGAAGTACGCCGTGCCGGGGAACGCGGGCACCGTCTTCCCGGCACCCGTGCCGGTCCCGGTAGTGCCGCTTCCGGTCGTGCCCGTGCCGGTCCCCGTCGTGCCGGTCCCCGTCGTGCCGGTCCCGGTCGTGCCGGTCGCCTTCGGGATGTCCCGGCCCTTGCCGTTGACCAGGTAGTCCCAGGTCTTCGGCCCCGGAATCCCGTCGGCGCCGCTGCCCTTCCACCCCTGCGCCAGCTGGAACGCCTGGGTCGCCTTGCGGTCCGCGTCGGTCCAGCGCGGCCCCGGACCGGTGGTGTAGAAGCGTCCACCGCCGCGTGCGACCAGCATCTGCCCCAGTTTCGTTACGTATTCGTTGTTCGCGCCCGGCCCGAAGTACGAGGCCCCGGGAAAGGGGGTCGCCGCGGGCCCGCCGCCCGTCCCTGTCGTGATGCCCTTGTAGCGGTACGGCACATAGCTCGCCGAATGGCTCCAATAGGCGTATGGAGTGGACTTTTTCCGGGTATTCGGGCGGACCTGTTCATACGCCACGTAATACGTGTGCGTGTAGTCCGTCCAGCCGCCGAAAACGGTGACGTGCGACCCGTCCACCGGGTCGGCGAGGTTGTGGAAGAGAAGGATGTCTCCGGGCTGGAGCTGCTCCTTGGTGATGCGCACCCCGTATGTACTGAGGGTGCCTGTCCATTCGTTGGTGCCGAGATTCCAGGCCATCGAGACAAACCCCGAGCAGTCCTGCCGGTAACCGTCCGCCCAGAACTTGTCCATGCTGTACGGCACCTTCGCGGCGACCCACTGCTTGGCCCTGTTGATGATCTCCGTCCGGGTCGTCGGGGTCACCTCCGGGACCCGGCTGCCCGTGGGGCGGTTGCCCCCGTAGAGCGGCGCCCGGCTGCCCTGCGGGGTATCGGGCCCGTCGGCGGCCGGAGCGCCGGGCGGCCGTTCCGGACGCAGGTCCGCGGGGGCGGCCGCGACCGGCTGACCGGTACCGAACATGGCTCCTGCCGCGGCCGCGAGCACCAGGGCGCGACGTGCCCTGTGAGCCGCGGGATGCCCGCCGAGGCGGACCGGCAGGGAATGCGGCGCGATACGCCGCCACTGAACACAGCCGGGGCAGTCACAACCGCGCGCGGGATCGAATTCCTCGAATACCGGAGCAGCCATGAGATTTCCCTCACACCCCTGAAAGAAATGTCCGCGCATCTGCACGATCGTCAGTTTCTCAACTGTCCAGCGATACCGCATGTTGACGGTCCGAATGATGGATCGGGCCCCCTTCGGGTAGGCCGACCGTGCCTTCTTCGGCTTTCCTCCGGCACGGCGTGGTCACGAGCACCCTCCGGGCTCGGGTAGAGTTCTCCGGGTCAGCAGGCGCCGCTAGCTCAGTTGGTTAGAGCAGCTGACTCTTAATCAGCGGGTCCGGGGTTCGAGTCCCTGGCGGCGCACAGACAAGGAAGGCCCTCCGCGAAAGCGGGGGGCCTTCTTGCTGCCCGCCACCGCCTCACCACCTGGTCAAACGTTCCTGCGGCCCGGGCCCCGCCTGCCACGGGGCGTGACGGCCCGGATCCGGCCCGTCACGCCCGATAAGCCAGAAGTGCTCTTGCGATCATGATGAACGGCGTAGAACCCTGGCTGTGAGCTATTGGCTCCTATGAGACAGCAGGTACAGGGCAGTTGGATGCCCGAACCGGTTGCCGCAAAGGACGGGGAAGGGGCCCCGTTCACGAACGGATGCCGAGGGGGGCATCCTGCAACCGGACGGTCGCTGCTCCATGTCTCAGGTGACGGTGGCCTGCCACTGACACGCCCGGAAAGGTCGAGGGGGACCGCACCGGGCGTTCGGAACAACGAGCACGCGGTGACTCGCGTGTGGGGGGATGACTCATGACGTCGACGCCAACGGGCGCCCGGCAGCAGTCCGACACGTCCCAGACCACCCAGCTGAGGGTGGTTTCGCAGCGTACGGGCGGCTTTCTCCGGCTCAAGAAAAGTCTTCCGAGATACGACTACGAGCACTACAGCCGGCTCGCCGGCCCCCTCACTCAACCCGATCCGACCAAGCCGTACAAGGTCCGGTACCGCTCTTTGCTCTCGCAGGAGCCGCACCGCATCCGCGCCGCCCTGATGCTGGGGGCGGCCCCGCTGCTCTCCCTGGTCCTGCTCGCCTGGCTGATGCAGCCCGAGCACTGGACGGAACGGGACTACCCGGCGTACGACTTCCTGCCGGCCCTCGACGTCGTCATGCTCGTCTCGATCGGCCTGATCGAGTTCTTCCGCTGCATGAATGTGTTGTCGAACGCGCACGCGACGCTCGTCGCCCGCGACCCGATCCCGGTGGTGCCCGAGACCGGCACCCGCGTCGCCTTCCTCACCTCGTTCGTGCCCGGCAAGGAGCCGCTCGAGATGGTGACGAGGACGCTGGAGGCCGCGGTCAAGCTGCGCCACCGCGGCCTGCTGCACGTCTGGCTGCTCGACGAGGGCGACGACCCGGAGGTGAAGGCGGTCTGCGAGCGCCTGGGCGTGCACCACTTCACCCGCAAGGGCATAGCCAAGTGGAACCAGGCCAAGGGCCCGCACCGCGCGAAGACCAAGCACGGCAACTACAACGCCTGGCTGGACGCCCACGGCGACGACTACGACTACTTCGCCTCCGTGGACACCGACCACGTCCCGCTGCCGAACTACCTGGAGCGGATGCTCGGCTTCTTCCGCGACCCGGACGTCGGCTTCGTGATCGGCCCTCAGGTGTACGGCAACTACGACACGTTCGTCACCAAGGCGGCCGAGTCCCAGCAGTTCCTGTTCCACGCCCTGATCCAGCGCGCCGGCAACGCCTACGGCGCGCCGATGTTCGTCGGCACCTCCAACGCCGTACGCATCAAGGCGCTCAAGCAGGTCGGCGGCCTGTACGACTCGATCACCGAGGACATGGCGACGGGCTTCGAGATCCACCGCCACCGGAATCCGGCCACCGGAAAGAAGTGGAAGTCGGTCTACACGCCGGACGTGCTCGCCGTGGGTGAGGGCCCGAACGCCTGGACGGACTTCTTCACGCAGCAGCTGCGCTGGTCCCGCGGTACGTACGAGACCATCCTCAAGCAGTTCTGGAAGGCACCCTTCACACTGCCGCCCGGGCGTTTCTTCAACTACACGATGATGGTCATCTTCTATCCGATGTCCGCCCTCAACTGGATCCTCGCGGCGCTGAGTTGTGCGCTGTTCCTGGGCCTGGGCGCCTCCGGCGTGAACATCGACCCGACGATCTGGCTGATGCTGTACGGCAACGCGTCGGCGCTGCAGATCGGCCTGTACGTCTGGAACCGCCGCCACAACGTCTCCCCGCACGAGCCGGAGGGCTCGGGCGGTGTGGCCGGCATGGTGATGTCCGCGCTCTCCGCGCCCATTTACGCGCGGTCGCTGATGGACGCCGTGCTGCGCCGCAAGAGCAAGTTCGTGGTGACCCCGAAGGGGGATTCGGCCAGCCCGGACACGCTGTTCGGGACGTTCCGCATCCACCTGTTCTTCATTCTGGTCTTCGGCGGCTCGATGGCTGCCTCGTTCTACTTCGGGCACTCGCACCCGGCGATGCTCACGTGGGCGTCGATCGCCCTGTTGATCACGGCCGCGCCGATCTTCGCGTGGCGCTGGACGCTGCGCGAGGAGAAGAAGAAGCGGGCCATGGCACCGGAGCCGGGGGCCGTCGAGCCCGGCGAGGCGCCGGCTCCCGGCACCGGGGCCGCAGGCGCCCCGCACGCTCCGGGCGGCCCGCACACGCCGCAGCAGAAGCCGACCTGGGCCGCCGCCGACCGGGCGACCGGCTCCGATCGCCAGGCCACCGGCACCGACCAGCCGGCTGCCCCGGACCAGACCATGCAGATCGCCCTTGGGGGACGTAAGAAGTGAAGGACCATTCCAGCCGCCGCCGCGCCCGCCGCATCGCGATAGGCACGGCGGTGGTGCTAGCTCTGGCCGGCATGAACGGACCGGCTCTCTACCGGTTCGGGTCGGAGCAGTACCACCAGTACAAGATCAACAGACCCGAGTACATGGCCGAGAACGGCCACTGGGACGTCATCGAATTCCCCAAGCAGTTCCGGCAGAACACGATTCACGCGGCGCTGCTGCACACGGGCAAGGTCCTGCTGGTCGCGGGTTCCGGGAACAACCAGACGAACTTCAACGCGAAGAAGTTCGACACCCGGATCTGGGACCCGGTGAAGAACACCATCAAGAAGATCCCCACGCCCAGCGACCTCTTCTGCACCGGCCACACCCAGCTCGCCAACGGCAATCTGCTCATCGCCGGCGGCACCAAGCGGTACGAGAAACTGAAGGGCGACGTCACCAAGGCCGGCGGCCTGATGATCGTCCACAACGAGAACCCCGACAAGCCGATCACGCTGCCGGCGGGCACCAAGTTCACCGGCAAGGAGAACGGCAAGACGTTCGTCTCCAAGGATCCGATCGTCGTCGAGCGGGCGACCAAGGTCTTCGACAAGAAGACCGGCAAGTTCCTGCGCAACGACCCGGGCCTCGGCCGTATCTATGTCGAGGCGCAGAAGAGCGGCGCCAAGTACGAGACGGGTACCCAGGACAACTACCGTGTGCAGGGCCTGACCGGCGTGGATGCCCGCAACACGTACGGCATCGCACAGAAACTCGCCCTGGACAAGAAGGACTTCCAGGGAATCAGGGACGCCTACGAATTCGACCCGGTCGCCGAGAAGTACATCAAGGTCGACCCGATGAACGAGGCCCGCTGGTATCCGACGCTCACGACGCTGAGCGACGGCAAGATCCTCAGCCTCTCCGGCCTGGACGAGATCGGCCAGCTGGTCCCCGGCAAGAACGAGGTCTTCGACCCGAAGACCAAGAAATGGACGTACAGCAAGGACGTCCGGCAGTTCCCGACGTATCCGGCGATCTCGCTGATGCAGGACGGCCGGATGTTCTACTCGGGGGCGAACGCCGGCTACGGCCCGGACGACGTCGGCCGTGACCCGGGCATCTGGGACCTGAAGACGAACAAGTTCACCAAGGTCCCCGGCATGAGCGACAAGAACCTGCTGGAGACCGCCGGCACCGTGCTGCTGCCGCCCGCGCAGGACGAGAAGTACATGGTGATCGGCGGCGGCGGGGTCGGCGAGTCCAACAAGTCCAGCAAGAAGACGCGCATCATCGATCTGAAGGCCGACAACCCGCACTTCGTGGACGGTCCCGAGCTGGAGGAGGGCACCCGCTACCCGCAGTCCTCGATCCTGCCCGACGACACCGTGCTGGTCTCCGGCGGTTCCGAGGACTACCGCGGACGCGGCGACTCCAACATCCACCAGGCGCGGATCTACCACCCGGACACCAACACCTTCGACCGGGTCGCCGACCCGCTGGTCGGCCGCAACTACCACTCCGGATCGCTGCTGCTGCCCGACGGCCGCGTGATGTTCTTCGGCTCGGACTCGCTCTACGGCGACAAGGCCAACACCAAGCCGGGCACGTTCGAGCAGCGCATCGAGATCTACACGCCGCCCTACCTGTACCGGGACTCGCGTCCGTCGCTGAGCGGCGGTCCGAAGACCATCAAGCGCGGGGAGTCGGCGACGTTCGCGTCCGAGCACGCGTCGTCCATCAGGGCGGCGCGGTTGATCCGGCCGAGCGCGTCCACGCACGTCACCGACGTCGACCAGCGTTCCATCGCGCTGGACCTGAAGAAGACGGCGGACGGCGTGACGGTGACGATCCCGAAGAACCGCAATCTGGTCGAGTCCGGCTGGTACATGCTGTTCGTGACGGACGATCAGGGGACGCCGAGCAAGGCGGTGTGGGTCAAGGTGCCGTAGCGCTCCCGCGGGTCTCCTGCTCGGCGGGTCCGTCGCGCTCACGCGGCGGACCCGCATATCGGCGCAGTCCCCGCGCCCCCCTTCGGGGCGCGGGGACTGCCGCTATTTGGAGGCCTTATTTGGAGGCCTTGGCCAGCTTCAGCGCGTATGCCGGCCACCAGTCGCCGGCCTTCGGGCCGCCCTTGCAGGTGCCGTCGGACTCGCCGGGACGCTTGACCCACAGATACGCGTCGACGAGGTCGTCGCCCGTCTTGGTCGTGGGCGCCTCGCCGAGCGCGCGGCCCGGCGGGTTGCACCAGCGCTCGTCCGCCGCGCCCTGCGTATAGGGGCCGTTGCCGTTGCGGCTGGTGTCGATCACGAACGGCTTGTTGCCGACCTTCGCGGACAGCTCCTTGCCGTAGGTGATGCTGTCCTTCGTCGTGTAGAAGTTGGAGACGTTCACCGCGAAGCCGTCGGCCAGCTCGACGCCCGCCCAGGTCAGCGGCTCGAAGATCTGGTCGGGCTTGCCCCAGCCCGCGTTGCCCGCGTCCAGGTACACCTTGGTGTTCTTCAGCGCCTTGAGCTCCTTGATGGCGCCCTTGAGGAGGTCGTAACGCTCCTCGTGGAACTCGTCGGGCGTGCAGCCGTCGACCAGGTGCAGCACCGCGTCGGGCTCCAGGATCACCGTGGCGCCCCGGTCGCCGATGCCCCTGGCGACCCCGTCGATCCAGGCGCGGTACGCGTTGCCGTCGGCGGCGCCGCCGCCCGAGTAGTTGCCGCAGTCGCGGTGCGGGATGTTGTAGAGGACGAGGATCGCGTCCCGGTCGGCCTTCTCGGCCGCCTCGGTGAAACCGCGCGCCTCCTGCTCCGGGTTCTCCGGGCCGATCCACTCGCCGGTGGGCTGCTCCGCTATCTTCCGGATCTGCTCGGCGTCTTCCTCCTTGCCGGCCCTCGCATACGCCGCGACCTGCCTCGCGGCGTTGCCGTCCGGATTGACCCAGTACGGATCGTTGCCCTTCGGCTGCTGCTGGACGGGCGTCTCCGCCGCGTCCTTCTTCGGCTCGTCGTCACCGGAGGAGAAGCACCCCGCCAGCAGCAGTGCCGCCCCCGCCACGACCGCCGACGCCCTCACCCCCCTGGCCCCCGGCCGCGATCCGCGGAATTCCGGGGAATTCCCCGAACTCCCCCGGAAAATGCCTGAATTGCGGTACATCCACTCCCCCTTGGGTGCACAGTCCGGCTCTCAATCCTGACATAGGTGGCCCATCCCCACGAGATCGCTTCGGCTTCGTCGGAGAGCTGTTACGGGGCCGCGGCACACCGGTACCGGCCCTGTACCGCCCCTGGGTGCACCCGCACCGGGCCTCGGCCGCACCGTACGCCGGTGAACGGAGGGCAACCGGCATGCGACTTGGCGTCAAATCGCCTCTGCCCCCGCCCACCATCCGTTCTAGAGTCGGCTCAGGTCTGGACCGGCCGTGATCACCGGCGTCCGGGACCGGCCGACGAGCCTCCCGCGCCGGCGCCGGGTTTCTCCCGCGGCCCGTGCGCGCGCGGTCGAGGACCAGCCCGGCCGGCGGCTCCCCGGGGGGAAGCGGGCCGTCGGCCGGGCCGGGTGACCGCACTCCGCACTCCCGACAGGGTCTTCGCACGCCTGTGTCGCGAGGAGTGCCTGCGTGCCTCAAGGCCCGACGCCGGTCAGGTACGCGGACACCACCACGTTCGCCGTATAGGTACGACTGGCCTTGTCGAACGTGCCCCCGCACGTGATGAGCCGCAGCTCCGCCCGCCCGGTCTGACGCACCCCGTACGCCTGCTGCGCGTCGAACCGTTCACGCGGGAGCACCAGCACATCGTCCACGGTGAACTCGGCCACCGTCCCGTCGTCCCGGCTGACCCGGATCTTGTCGCCCGGCCGCAGCGCACTGAGGTTGAAGAAGACCGCGGGCCGCGTCTCGGTGTCGACATGGCCGACGAACACCGCGGCGCCGGCAGCTCCGGGCTGTGTGCCGTTCGCGTACCAGGCCACGGCCCCGGCCTGTTCATAGGACGGCGCCTCGACCGCCCCGTCCGGGCCGAGCCCGCGGGCCACGACCGGCGCCTGCACCCGGATCGACGGCACATCGATCCGCAGCGGCTTCGCGGCGGGCAACGGCTTGCGGGCCCCCGGCAATTGGACGCCGAGCGGCCGCCCGACCGCCGCCGCGTCGCCCGTGGTGGGCGCCGACAGGCCGCTCGGCATGCCGGTGATCCCGCTGCCCCACAGCCACAGCCCGAGCAGCAGCACCACCCAGGCGAGTCCGGTGAGCAGACGGCCGGTGCCGGAGGAAGAACGCTCTTCGCCGGACATGGCGGCCTCGCCCTACTCCGAGCGACGGCGCCGGACGCTTCGGAACGCCACGACGACCGCCGCGACGGCGGCGAGCACCAGGCCGACCACCGCCTGTACCTTGCCGGGCCCGGCCTTCTCGACGTCCCTGTGGGAGGCCGCGAGTGGGTGCGAGGCCGCGAGCTGCGCCGCGGCACCGCCGCCACCGGCGTGGACCGGTGCGGTCGGCGACGGCGGAACGCTCGCGGTCGTCGTCGCCGCCGAGCCCTTCGCCACCGTGACCGACCCCTTGGTCTTGTCCTCCTGCCCGTCGCAGGCGATCTTGATCTCGTACGTTCCCGCGGTCACCGTCGACCTGATCGTGGTCTCGCCGTAGAGCAGGGTGCCGGCGCCGCTGGCGGCGCCTTCCCGCACGGTGAGCTCGGCGTCGGCGACGAACACGGACGACCGCGCGACGGCCGTCCTGCCCGCGCAGCCCCGCGCCTGCAGCTCGACGTCACTGCCGGGCGCGGGGCCCGACGGGGTTACGGAGACACCGGCGGCCGTGTCGTCTGCGTGTGCCGGGTGTGCCGCCCAGGCGGCTATCGGCGTCGCGGCGGTAGCGACCACCGCCCCGGCACAGAGAGTGAGTCGCAGTGAGCCCATGGTGAACCTCCTGTAACAGGAGGGTCCTCCGTGCGCGCCCGCAGCGCATCCGCAGCGGGCGCGCGACTGCGCCGAACGAGGGGTTACGTAGCGTGGTCGTGTGAACGACGCCGCCGTGTGCAGGACGCCCGTGTGAAGGACGTCGCCGTGTGAAGGACTCGGCTGCGCTCAGATGCGGTCGACGAGATCCGCGATCGAGTTCACGACCGAGGACGGCCGGAACGGGTACCTCTCGATCTGTTCGGACGTCGTCAGACCGGTCAGGACGAGGAAGGTCTCCATCCCCGCCTCCAGGCCGGCCAGCACATCGGTGTCCATGCGGTCGCCGATCATCGCGCTGCTCTCCGAGTGCGCCCCGATCGCGTTGAGCCCGGTCCGCATCATCAGCGGGTTCGGCTTGCCCGCGAAGTACGGCTCCTTGCCGGTCGCCTTCGTGATCAGCGCAGCGACCGCGCCGGTGGCCGGCAGCGGCCCCTCGGTCGACGGACCGGTCTCGTCGGGGTTGGTGCAGATGAAGCGGGCGCCCGCGTTGATCAGCCGGACCGCCTTGGTCATGGCCTCGAAGGAGTACGTCCGGGTCTCGCCCAGCACCACGTAGTCCGGCTCGTGGTCCGTCAGGACGTATCCGATGTCGTGCAGCGCGGTCGTCAGGCCGGCCTCTCCGATGACGTACGCGGTGCCGCCCGGCCGCTGGTCGTCCAGGAACTTGGCGGTGGCGAGCGCGGACGTCCAGATGTTCTCGACCGGCACGTCCAGGCCCATGCGGTCCAGGCGTGCGTGCAGGTCACGCGGGGTGTACATCGAGTTGTTGGTGAGAACGAGGAAGGGTCTGCCGGTTTCCCTGAGCTTCTTGATGAAAGCGTCGGCGCCGGGAATCGGCACACCCTCGTGTATGAGCACACCGTCCATGTCGGTGAGCCACGAATCGATGGGCTTGCGCTCTGCCATGCCGTCTCCTGCCGTGCGCGGTACGCGGTGCTGCGGTGTGCCGACGAGTACTGACTGCGGTGTCGGCTCTGTCCGACTCGCACAGAGTAGCCAGCAGACGTCCCGGCCTGTTCAGCGCCTGCGCAGCCGGACACGGCGGACGGCGAGCACGAGGGTGGCGCCGCCGAGGAGAAGGGCGCCCGCGGTGACGGCGATCCCCGTGAGGGCGCGCCGGCGCCGTCCCGTTCCGGCCAGCTCGTCGTCGGCCTCCTTGCCCTTCGGCTCACGGGCGGACGGCGAGCTGTCCGGGGTGGCCGTGCCGGGGCTGGGCTCAGGCTCGGTGCTGGGGACCGGGCTGGTGCTCGGGCTGGGCGTGGCGGCGATCGGCTCGACGGTGAACGCATAGTTGTTGGACTCGCCCACCCAGTCGCCGTCGTCGCCGCGGCGCTGGACGATCGCGGCATTGGCGACGACGTGGCCTGGCTGGGCGTCGCCGGTGAAGGACAGCCGGACCTTGACGGTGACGGTCGCGCCCGGCGCGACGGTGAATCCGCCGAAGTCGTCGCCGAAGACGCCGACGTTCTCGTCCTCGTCGGTGTGCTCGAAGGTGACGGCCCGCATGCGCGTACTGTCCTCGAACTCCAGCCGCACCTGCCGGGGCTGCAGCGATCGCCGGTCGTCGACGAGGACGACGACGGGATGGATGTTGCCGCACGCCTCGCCGGTGGTGTTCGTGAGGTCGATCAGCCATTCCTGCCGGCCACCGCCGGCCTCGTAGGTGCCGGGACCGCCGTGGATACGGGTGTCGATCGGGAAGTCGCCGCCGTTCGCGCCGGCGCAGGTGGGCTGCAGGGCGGCGGAGCTGTCGTTGGTGACGGAGCCGTCGTTGGTGGCGGAGCTTTCGTTGGTGGCAGCCGCGGCGGCGGCCGCGGGCGCGGCGGAGGTGAGCGTGAGGGTGATGGCGGGCGTGAACATGACCGCCGTGGCAGCGAGGGCAGCGGTGACGGCACTGCCGCCTGACGCGAGGGAGGACCGGCACAGTCGCATGGAAGGCCTTTGCTGATCGCGGGACGAGCAACGGCTGGTACCGCCATTCGACCGCGACCCGTGCACCGACACCGGCCGCCAGGGCCGATCGGCCGCCAAAGTCCGCCCGATCAGCCGGAAATCGGAGGAATCCGATATGTCCGGGATGGCCGCCGCCATGCCCGGGGCGGCCGCCACCAGGCCGCCACGAAGCCGCCACCCAGGGTGACGGCCACGGCCCGGACGGCGCCACCCCGCCCCCCTTTGCTTTAGTGGAGGGCATGAATGGCACCACCTCCCCGCTGCGCGTCGGCCTCATCGGCTACGGCCTCGCGGGCTCCGTCTTCCACGCCCCGCTGATCGCCGCCACCGACGGCCTCGTCCTCGACACGGTCGTCACCTCCAACCCCGACCGGCAGAAGCAGGCCGCCGCCGCCTTCCCCGAGGTGCGCCTTGCGGCCACGGCGGACGAGCTGTGGTCCCGCGCCGGCGAGCTCGACCTGATCGTGATCGCGTCGCCGAACAAGACGCACGTACCGCTCGCGACTGCCGCACTCGAGGCGGGGCTGCCCGTCGTCGTGGACAAGCCGGTCGCCGGTACGGCGGCCGAGGCGCGCGAGCTCGCCAAGCTCGCCGAGGACCGCGGTCTGCTGCTGTCCGTCTTCCAGAACCGCCGCTGGGACAACGACTTCCGTACGGTCCAGAAGCTCATGGCCGAGGGCGAGCTGGGCGACGTCTGGCGCTTCGAGTCGCGCTTCGAACGGTGGCGGCCACAGCCCAAGGGCGGCTGGCGCGAGTCCGGTGACCCCGAAGAGATCGGAGGTCTGCTGTACGACCTGGGCAGCCACGTCGTCGACCAGGCCCTGGTGCTCTTCGGCCCCGCGGTGCAGGTGTACGCCGAGGCGGACGTGCGGCGGCCGGGCGCGGAGACCGACGACGACACGTTCATCGCGGTCACGCACGTGAACGGCGTGCGCTCGCATCTGTACGTGTCCGCGACAACGGCCCAGCTCGGCCCGCGCTTCCGGGTCCTCGGCTCGTCGGCCGGCTACGTCAAGTACGGGCTCGACCCCCAGGAGGCCGCCCTGCGCGAGGGCAAGCGCCCCGCCACGGAGGCCGAGTGGGGCGTGGAACCGCAGTCGCTGTGGGGCACGGTGGGGGCCGGCGAGTCCCCGCTGACCGGCGGCGGCCGCCCCGAGCCGACACTGCCCGGCGACTACCCGGCGTACTACGCGGCGGTAGCCGCCGCCCTGCGCGGCGAGGGCCCCAACCCGGTCACCGCGCACGAGGCCGCCGCGGCCCTCGACGTCCTGGAGGCGGCCCGCCGCTCGGCCCGCGACGGTGTGGCGGTGGCCCTGTGAGTACCGCGAGCACCGGCGCCCCGGACATCGCCGAGCTGGAGGAGCAGGAGCGCCGCCTGGTCCTGAAGCAGTTCACGTACGACGACGCATGGGCCCTCGGGGCGCTGCTGGTGGAGCTGGCCCGCTCGCGGAACGCGCCGGTCGCGATCGACATCCGCCGCGGCGGCCAGCAGCTCTTCCACGCCGCGCTGCCGGGCTCGACCCCCGACAACGACGCCTGGATCGACCGCAAACGCCGCGTCGTGGAGCGCTACGGCTGCTCGTCCTACCTGGTCGGCTCCCGCTTCCGCGCCAAGGGCACCACATTCGAGGCCGCCTCCCGCCTGGACCCCGACGTATACGCGGCCCACGGCGGCGCCTTCCCCATCACGGTCGAGGGCGCAGGCGTCATCGGCACGGTGGCGGTCTCAGGCCTCCCTCAAATCGAGGACCACGCACTGGTGGTAGAGGCCCTGGAACGCTTCAAGGCGTAACCCGGCTACGGGCAGGCACACCGGCGCTCCGCCGCTGTGGGCAAGCACGCCGCTACCCCTGTGGGCAATCGTTCCGCAGGGCTGGGGGCACCTCCCAGCGTTAGCTGGGGGAGGGTGGGCACAGCCCACGACGGCGGCCCACACCTCACGTGACGGGGCCCGGCTACCGGGGGAAACCCCAGTGGCCAGGCCCGTCACACACCTGCACCCCGCCGGAGGCGCTACGCGTTCTTGAACTCCTGCCGCTGCCGCCCCAACCCCTCGATCTCCAGCTCCACCACATCCCCCGCCCGAAGGAACGGCTTGGGCTCGGGCATCCCGAGCGCAACCCCCGCCGGCGTACCCGTGTTGATGACGTCACCCGGGTACAGCGTCATGAACTGACTGACGTACCGGACGACCTCACCGACCGAGAAGATCTGGTCGGACGTGTTCCCGTCCTGCCGCAGCTCCCCGTTGACCCAGAGCCGGAGCCCGAGCGCCTGCGGATCCGCCACCTCGTCGGCCGTCACCAGCCAGGGCCCCAGCGGATTGAACGTCTCGCAGTTCTTGCCCTTGTCCCAGGTGCCGCCGCGCTCGATCTGGAACTCGCGCTCGGACACGTCGTGCGCCACCGCGTACCCCGCGACGTGCGCGAGCGCCTCCTCCTCCGACTCCAGATAGCGGGCGGTACGCCCGATGACGACCGCCAGTTCGACCTCCCAGTCGGTCTTCACCGAACCGCGCGGCACCAGCACGGTGTCGTACGGCCCGACGACCGTGTCGGGAGCCTTGAAGAAGACGACCGGCTCGGCGGGCGGCTCGGCACCGGTCTCGGTCGCGTGGTCGTGGTAGTTCAGCCCGATGCACACGATCTTGCCGATACGGGCGAGCGGCGGCCCGACCCTCAGCCCGGCGGCGTCGAGCGCGGGCAGCTCACCGGACTCGGCCGCGGCCCGGACACGGCCGAGCGCTGCCCCGTCGGCCAGCAGCTCACCGTCGATGTCCTCGACGATCCCCGACAGGTCGCGCAGGGTCCCGTCGGCATCGAGCAGAGCAGGGCGCTCCGCCCCTGCCGTACCGACACGCAGCAGCTTCATGCTTGTCCATCTCCCTTGGTTGCAGCCAGCCCAGCCGAGGTGCGCCACACGCAGCCATCGGAGGACTGGTTGATCCTCCAATCTCCGCGTGCAGTCCGCAATACCCGGTTCACGTACTGGACCGCAGTGCCGCCCCGGAAGCGGACGGCGCTCCGACTGCGCCCGCGGCCCCGGGCATGCCCCGGTAGAGAACGGCTCGCTCGACCGCGGTCCAGGTGGTGCTCGTCACGACGTACAACGCGGCCGCCAGCGGCACCACCGCCACGGTGAACAGGGTCAGGAACGACATCAGCGGCATGACCTTGGTCACCGCACCCATGCCCGGGACCTGCTGCTGCGAGCCCGCCTGCTGTCCGTCGCCCCCGGCGGTCAGCACCGGCATCGGCATGGCCGCCATCTGCTGCCGGTAACGCCGGAAGTTGAACGTGGCCACCGCCGCGACGACCACGAAGAGCCCGACGTACACCAGACCCCGCGTGCCGAACATCCCGCCGTCCGCGAGCGCGTCCGCCCACCGGTCCCCGAGTGGTGCGCCGAGGAGCGCGTGGCCGAGCAGCGCGTTCGGTTCGCCGCCGATCGTCCTGTTGGAGAACAGGTGGTAGAGCAGGAAGAAGGCGGGCACCTGGCACAGGCTGGGCAGGCAGCCGGAGAGCGGCGACACCTTCTCCTCCTTGTGCAGCTCGATGATCGCCTTCTGCAGTTTCTCGGCGTCCTTCCCGTGCTTCTTGCGCAGTTCGGCGATCCGGGGCTGGAGCTCGGCGCGCGCCCGCTGCCCGCGTGCCGCGGCCCGCGACAGGGGATGAACGAGGAGTCGTACGAACGCCGTGAACAGAACGATCGCGGCGGCGGCCGCCGAGGCGTGGAACAGCGGCTGGAGCAGGTCGGCGAAATGCTCGACGAGATCGGCAAAAACTGAGAAAACGGACATGCGGGAGCCCCTCCGAGGGTCTCATCGTGCCGGAAACGGCCGGTACGGCGGGAGATTTCCCGTACGGCCGGAAAGATGAGAGGTCGGCATGACGACCGCGCGATGCGAAGGCGCGCCTAGGCGCGCCCCGCAGCGCGCAAAGGCGCTCCCCGCAACGTGCGCGGGTGCGGGTCCCTTATGCGGCCGTCAGAAGGGAACGGCCCGGTGCCCTGGGCCGAGGGCGTCCCGACGCGTCGGGGTCCCGCTGCGGCAGAAAGGCGGTGCGGTGCTCACGGTCGCGGATGGCCGTGCGTACCCGGGTGGTCGGCACGGCGGGCGCGCAGCGCGAGGCGATGAGGGAGCACGCGGCGAAGGCGGAGCCGGCCGCGGCGGTGGCGGCGAGGGCGACGGCGGCCGTGAGGCTGCCGGTGTCGGCCAGCACCGTCTCGACCAGGAGGAAGAGCAGCAGAACGGCCGGACGCAGCGGCGACCAGGTTCCGATCATGTGCGGTACGACCTCCTCTCCCACTCACCTGCGCCGTACACACGTGTGCAGTGCACAGGCATTCACACACCTCCCCGCCGTTATACAGGAACGCCCGGAATTCAGGATCCGCCCCAAGTACGGGATTCCCGAGTACAGGGGAGTACAGGCGAGTACAGGATCGGATCCGGCCGGCTCAGCGCGGCCGCACGGTCAGCGCGGCCGCATGGACTGCAGCTTGCCCCACACCACGAGCCGGTACCTGGAGGTGTACTCGGGCGTGCACGTGGTCAGCGTCACGTAGTAGCCGGGCTCGTGGTACCCGTATCCGCTCCGCACCTGGCTGCGCGGCACGCTCGCGATCACACCCGCATCGCGCGCCGAGGTCTGCGGCAGGGTCTTGTCCACGACATACGTATAGACGGCCGTCTTCGTCTCGACGCGCACTTCGTCCCCGCGCCGGAGGCGGTTGATGTAGCGGAACGGTTCGCCGTGCGTGTTGCGGTGCCCGGCGAGGGCGAAGTTCCCGGCGCGGCCGGGCTGGGCGGTGCCGGGGTAGTGCCCCACGTACCCCTTGTTGAGGACGCCCGTCTTGCTGACTCCCTCGGCCACGGGGACGCGGAGGCCGAGGCGGGGAATGGTGAGGACGGCGTAGGCCTGGTCCCAGCGGGGCGCGGTCGCGCGCTGCGTGCGGGTACTGGTACCGGAGGTCTGGCCCGCGGCGTCGGCCGAGGCCCCGTCGTCATCCGCACCCGGCTCCCCACCGTCGCCGTCCGCGGAGTCCCCGCCCCCGTCCTGACCGCCCGGCGTACCGCCGCTCCCCCACTCCCGCTCCAGGGCCTGCACCGTCCGGCCGGCGGCCTGCTGCGCCTGCCGGTTCGTCCACCACAGCTGGTGTACGACGAGGAGAAGCAGGACGAGTCCGACGGTGACGGCGACCTCGGCCCCCGTCCAGAGCACCCGGACGGCCGCCGGGCGCCGACGGAGCTGCCCCTGCACGACCACCGGAACCCGCGCCCGCCACCACACCCGCACGGCCTCTCCCTCCGCCGGCCCGCACCGGCCCACACCGGCCCACACCGGCCGGCCCGCACCATAGGGGCTGCGCCTTCAAGTGACCAGGGCCGCGAAGGGCCGGGCAAGGTTCAAGGAATGTCCGGGAAAGGTCCGGGGCAGCGCAAAGACCACGCATGGCGCAGCCCGAAGACCACGCATGACACAGCCCTAAGATCACGCACCGCCGCCACACTGACGCGCACATGCCTCTTCACAGCCACCTGACCGCAGTACGGTGTCCCCCATGCGCCCCGACACGCCTGCCGAACATGTCGACCACATCGCCGAAGCCGAGCGCATGGTGCGCACGGCCGGGCTCTACCCCGAGGACGCGGAGCACCTGCTGCTGCAGGCCGCGGCCCACCTCGAGCTGGCCGAGGACCGAGAACGCGCGACGACGCTCTACGACCGCCTGCTCTCGCCGTCGTCGCCCGCGACTCTGGAGAACCCCCAGCTGGTGAAGGCCCTCAAGGCCGCCAACCTCTGGGAGTACGGCCATGAGGCGGAGGCCCGCGCGATCATCGACGGCGTACGGGCCGCGGCACCGAAGGACGCCGCACCGTGGGTGATCGTCGCCGAGGCACTCGAATCGCACGACGAACTCGAGGCGGCCCAGGAAACGTTCACTCAGGCGGTCGCCCTGCTGCTGGCCGGCGACCCGAAGCCACCGCAGGCCGTGCACCCGGTCCTGTTCGGCCGCCACCGGGTCCGCCGCATGCTCGGCGCCCCGCACGACGAGTGGGACACGCTGGCCGACGAGCTGCACGCGGCGCGCACGTCCTCCCCCGCGCCCGCCCCGGTGCCCCTGGACGAACTCCACGACCCCAAGCGCGTATGGTCCCTGGGCTCGGACGACCCCGCGGAGCTGCGCGCGGAGATCTCCCGCCTGCAAGCGGAACTGGGCTCCTACCGAGAGGCCCTCTCACGCCCCTTCCCGGTCGCGGTACTCCACTGGCCGGCCCCCGAGCTCACCGAACTCCTCACGGCGTACCCGGACCTGTCCCCGGAGTACCCCTCGCACGAGCAGCACCTCTCCACGGTGGAAGCCTCCCTCCGCGAACTCGCCGCCTCCGGCACCCCGAACCTCGGCATCGTCACGGCGACGGTCCCGTCGTACGAGGCCTTCGCAGCCTCGGAGGCATCGTCGCCGTCGGACGCGTCGCTGCTCCCGCAGTACGCGACGACGCTGGCGGCCCGCGGGCGGGCGGTGGCTTGGCCGCCGCGGCGGGATGAGGGGTGTTGGTGCGGGTCTGGGCGGGTTTATGGGGAGTGTCACGGGATGCCCGCGACTGACGGGTGAGCGACCCGAAACCGCCCCCGCCACCAGACCTCACGCTGTCTGATTGAAGTTGTATTGGCCACATTGTCGCCGCCGAGTACGCGATTGAGCTGCAGCTTTTCGAAAATCGCAGGGTTGTTTGTCTGACCTTTGCAGTATCTTCAAATCTCCAGCAGGAACTGACGGGCGTCCTCCTCCCCCACGCAGGCCCCGTCCTGTGTGCCCAGGAGCAGCAGCAGCTCATGTCGCCTTACGCGCCCTCAGCAGACTGGCAGTACGACGTCCCTACCAGTGGCAGCAAGAGGCTTCCGCCTGCCGCACGCTACGTCGAATCGCTGTCTCATCAGGGTTACGGCTTTGAAGCAGCCATCGCAGACCTTGTGGACAACTCCATCGATGCGGGTGCCCACAAGGTGGTAGTGAGCTTCCTGCGCGACGACGATCGCCTGGTCAGTCTTCTCGTGATCGACGACGGCTCCGGCATGGACGAGGCTGCACTGGACGTCGCCATGACGGTCGGTGGTCAGAAGGAGTACGCGGACTCCGCACTCGGCCACTTCGGCGCAGGACTGAAGGCCGCATCTCTCTCGCACAGTGACTCGCTGACCGTGATCAGCCGTACGAAGCGCAGCCCGTCAGCGGGCCGCCGCTGGCGCACGGAGGCGGCACAGGCCGACTTCAGCTGCGACATCGTGGATGCCGGCTACTGCCAGGACTTGGTGGACCGTTACGACGGCGTCATCGAATGGCACGGCACGATCGTCCGATGGGACGGCGTGCGCGCCTTCGAGACCATCACGGCAGGCCAGACCGACCGCTTCCTCAACGACGCGATCGAGAAGCTGGAGACCCACCTGGGGCTCTACCTGCACCGGTTCCTGTCCCGCGACGACTTCCACATCGACATCGTCGTGGAGGACGTCCATACGCGCGAAGAGCTCGACCACCGCGGTATCGAACCCATCGACCCGTTCGGCTACCGCGTTCCGGGGCGGGCCGGCTACCCGCGCACGTACACAGCGCCTGTCGAAGGTGTCGGCGAAGTTCCGCTGGTTGCGCACATATGGCCGCCCAAGTCCCCGCTTGTCGCCTACCGCGGCATCGGCGCACTCGCCGACCGCCAGGGCTTCTACATCTACAGGCACGACCGCCTGGTCCAGGCCGGCGGCTGGAACGGCACGCGCAGCGCCGAGGCGCACCACAACTTGGCGCGGATCGCGGTCGATCTGCCGTCCGCGCCGAACGGCGTCTTCAGCCTTACGGTGAAGAAGGACGGCGTGAACGTCACCCCGGCATTCGCCCGGGGCCTGGAGAAGGCGGCCGACACGGACGGCCACACCTTTGCCGCGTACCTTCAGGAAGCCGAGACCGCCTACCGGGAGGCTGCCCGACGCTCTACGGAGGTCAAGCGCCCCGAGGTCGTTCCACCGGGTAAGGGAGTCGATCCGAAACTGAAGCGCACGCTGCGCGACGAACTGCCGCAGCTGGAGGGCGAGGACCCGATCACCTTCCGGTGGGAGTCCATGCCAACCGACGTGTTCTTCGGCATCGACCGCGACGAACACGTCGTACGCCTCAACAAGGAATACCGGCAGGCCTTCAACGGCGACCGCCGCGCTGGTTCGAACGACGCACCCGTACTCAAAGGGCTGCTCTACCTCCTGCTCGAGAAGAACTTCCGTATGGGACGTTCCAGCGCCCAGCGCGACGACGAGATGGCGCTGTGGAACAGCGTTCTTGTCTCAGCCGCCCGCTGCGAAATAGCCCGTTACGACGCTGCCGCCGGCTGAGCGGGACTGGAGATTCCCTGATGACTGATCACCTTCTCAACCTTCACGTAGATGTTCTGGCTGCCATGCACCGAGGGGGCCCGAGGCACTTCGCCAAGCTCGCTTTCGTGCTCTCCGAAGAGCACGAGCCTACGGACATCGACCTCGGTCACTTCCGCGACCGGTTGCTGTCTGCCACGGCCAGCGACGAGCTGACCGCCCTTTGGCGCCGCACACTCACGGCCTGGGACTTCGCAGAGAACCCCAGCTGGTCCAGTTCCCCTGCGCGCACCGATGACCGTCGTGCCGATGCCTACAACCGTCTCGGCTTCGGAGCGGACCTGCGCAAGGCCTTGGACTCAGTCGTACCTGTCTTCAAGGAGCCCGGTCCGGTAGTCATCAGCAGGGAGTTCGAGCCCTGGTACACCAGGGAGGGCGCTGACGCCCGCTCTTTCTACTGGACGGCGTACGAGAAGATGCTGCGCCAGAAGGGCTGGAACGATGCCGCCGTATCCAGCCTCGATGAGGCCTCACACAGCGTTGTAGAGCGGCTGTCCGACCCCACGCGTGAGGAACCGTACGGCGCCCGTGGCCTGGTGGTCGGATACGTCCAGTCCGGAAAGACGGCGAACTTCACCGGCGTCACCGCCAAGGCCATTGACGCGGGCTACCGCCTCGTCATCGTCCTGGGCGGCACGCTCAACCTGCTTCGTGCGCAGACTCAGCGTCGGCTCGACATGGAGTTGATCGGTCAGGAGAACATCCTGGGCGCCGCCGACCCGAACGACCTGGACGCCCTGGTCGATATCGACTACCAGGACGACGAGGACTGGCCCGCGAAGTTCGTCTCGTTCGGTGCCCGCCCCTCCACGCTCGGCGCCTTCGACATCGAACGTCTGACCTCCCGTGACCGTGATTACATGTCACTGGAACGCGGCATCAGCGCCCTGGAGTTCGAGAAGCCTGACCGCACCCGGCCCCTGTACGACCCCGCGAACCTGCATGCGGCCCGCGCCCGCGTCATGGTCGTGAAGAAGAACAAGTCGGTGCTGGAGAAGCTGGTCAAGGACCTCAAGAAGATAGGCCCGATCCTCGGCGAGATACCGGCCCTGATCATCGACGACGAGTCGGACCAGGCCTCGGTGAACACGACGGACCCGAAGAAGTGGGAGGCCGGCACGGTCACCCGCACGGCGATCAACGGCCAGATCAGCAAGCTCCTCAAGCTCCTGCCTCGCGCCCAGTACGTCGGCTACACCGCGACTCCTTTTGCCAACGTGTTCATCGACCCGGGCGACGAGGAGGACCTCTTCCCGCGCGACTTCCTGATCTCCCTCCCCCGTCCCTCCGATTACATGGGCGTTCAGGACTTCCATGACCTGGACACCGTCGACGACGGCGAGGGCGAGGCCGAGAGGAAGCATGTCCGAGGCATCTACGACTCCACGGACGACCGTCTCCAGGAAGCCCTGGACGCCTTCGTCCTCACGGGCGCTCTGAAGCTCTACCGCGCCGATCACGGCGTACCCTCCGGACCGTTCCGGCACCACACGATGCTCGTGCACGAATCGGTCCGCATGGCCGAACACGCCGCGCTCGCCCTGCGCATCAACACGATGTGGCACAACGCCGCGTATACGGGCCCGGAGGGCCACACGCGCCTGGCCTCGCTCTTCGAGAGGGACTTCCACACCCACGCGGACGACTCCCTGCCCACTCCCACTACGTACGCGGATCTCAAGCCGTACGTCCATGAGGCCCGCCGCCTCATCAACAAGGGCGGCTCCCCCGTCATAGTCGTCAACGGTGAGAGCGAGCGCGACTACGCCCAGCCCGACCTGGACTTCGACCGCACTCCGAATGTCTGGAAGATCCTCGTCGGTGGCACCAAGCTGTCCCGGGGCTTCACGGTCGAGGGGCTGACGATCACGTATTACCGCCGCACGACGCAGCAGGCCGACACCCTGATGCAGATGGGCCGCTGGTTCGGCTTCCGGCCCGGTTACCGGGACTTGGTACGGCTGTACATCGGCCGCGAGGAGCAGCTCGGCAAGGGCCGCGCCGCGAAGACGGTCGACCTGTACGAGGCCTTCGAAGCGATCTGCCGCGACGAGGAACTCTTCCGCGCCGAACTGGGCCGCTACGCGCCCTTGGTGGACGGCCGGCCCCAGGTCACCCCCGCCCAGATCCCGCCACTGGTGGCCCAGCATCTGCCGTGGGTGAAGCCGTCGGCTCGGAACAAGATGTTCAATGCGGAGTTGGTGGAGGTGCGGTCGCCGGGCGTCTGGGAGGAGCCCACGGCCTACCCCGAGGACCCCGACGCCCTGCGTCACAACACGGGGTGCTGGGCGCCGGTCCTCGGAGCTCTGTCGGATGCTCCCGTCTCGCTCTGCGTGGACGGCAGCCCGCAGTACGACGCGCGGGTGGGCACGGTGTCCCACAAGGATCTGCTCACGGTGCTGTGCGACCTGCGCTGGTCCGCCCCGGAGCAGTTCTCGCCCCACCTGGAGTTCCTGCTGAACGCCGGACGGGAACCGGGCACGATCGACGACTGGTTCGTGATCGCTCCGATGCAGACGTCCGCCCGCCGGAACGAGGCGCGCATCCTGGGGCACGGCCCCTTCTCCCTCGCACGCCGCAAGCGCCGCCGCGGGCCTGTGTTCGGCGCAATCCGAGACCCCAAGCACGTCGCGGCGGCGCAGCGCCTGGCGGGGGCCCCGAACCTGACCGGAAACACGGCCGTCGAGCAGAACGTCCGTCCGCGTCGGGGTGCGCTGGTGCTCTATCCCGTGGTGGAATCGGAACCCCGGATCCTGTCCGACGGATCGGTCGATCCGCGTGACCTCGTCATGGCCTTCGCCTTCGTCGCCCCGCCGTCGACGGCTCAGGGCGACCGTCCCTTGGTGCGGTTCCGTGCGATCGACTCGACCAGGGCGGAAGCGGCGATAATCGACCGTGACGACATGCGCTCGTGAGGCTCGACGACAGTGAACATCGTGACGCCTTCCTCTCCTGGCGTCTCGGCCCGCATGAGCAGGCAGCCGAGCAAGGACACGGCAGTCGAATTGGCCGTGCGACGGCTGCTGCACGCGGCCGGGCTGCGTTATCTCGTGGAGTACCCCGTGCCGGGCATGCCCCGGCGACGGATCGACGTGGCATTCCCCCGGGCCAAGGTCGCGGTCCTCATCGACGGCTGCTTCTGGCACGGCTGCCCTCAGCACGCCACTCAGCCGAAGGCCAACGCGGACTGGTGGCGCATCAAGCTGAACCGGAACATGGCCCGCGACCGGGAGACGACCGAACACCTGATCGCGGAGGGGTGGACGGTGCTGCGTTTCTGGGAGCACGAAGCCCCTGAAGAAGTGGCCGTACAGGTGGAGGCCGCGGTGGAGCGGTGCCACACATCGGCCGTGCGACGGCTGCTGCACGCGGCCGGGCTGCGTTATCGCGTGGACTACCCCGTGCCGGGCATGCCCCGGCGACGGATCGACGTGGCATTCCCCCGGGCCAAGGTCGCGGTCCTCATCGACGGCTGCTTCTGGCACGGCTGCCCTCAGCACGCCACTCAGCCGAAGGCCAACGCGGACTGGTGGCGCATCAAGCTGAACCGGAACATGGCCCGCGACCGGGAGACGACCGAACACCTGATCGCGGAGGGGTGGACGGTGCTGCGTTTCTGGGAGCACGAAGCCCCTGAAGAAGTGGCCGTACAGGTGGAGGCCACTGTGGAGCGGTGGCGTACAGAACGAACGAGGGGGAGGAAAGAATGAGTGGACTGACCTTCGTGGACGTGTGTTCCGGGGCAGGCGGGCTCGCTCTGGGGCTCGAGCAGGCGGGATTCGAGCCGCGACTGCTGCTGGACGATGACGAGCTCTCCGTCACCACTCTGCGGACCAATCGGCCTCACTGGAACGTGCTTCACACCGACCTCCTGGATTTCGACCCGGTCGAGCACCCCGTCAGCTACGACGTGGATCTCCTCTCGGCCGGCCTGCCACGAGTGAAGTCGAGTGCGACCGTCAGCCGGACGGATTCGCGTGTGGAGGAGCGGCTGTTGGAGGCCACCGTCTATCTCGTCCATGCGATCAGGCCTCGGGCGGTACTCATCGAGAACGTTCCCGGGCTCGCTCACTCGGACGAGTACCAGCAGTTCCGTGATTTCGCCCGAGCCGAACTTGCTCACCTGGGGTACGAGTTCAGTTGGTTCGTCCTGAACGCGGTCGACTTCGGCGTACCGCAGAACCGCAAGCAGGGCGTCCTGGTAGCCGTTGAACGGCAGCGAGCCAAGGCGTTCCGGCCGCCGACACCGACCGTGCAGCAGCCGACGACGGTCGGTGCCGCCTTGGGGTCGTCCATGGCCTTACGCGGTTGGCAGGACGCCGCCCGTTGGGCCGCCCAAGCCGATCAACCGGCTCCGACGCTGGTCGGCGGCTCGAAGAACCGGGGCGGCGCCGACCTGGGGCCGACGGGAGCCAAGCAGAAGTGGGCCACCATGGGCGTCAACGGTCACACCGTGGGCGACGAGATCCCCGGCGCGGACTTTGTGTGGGATCCCGAACTCGGCAGGGACAACATGGTGAAAATCACACCGGAACAGGCGGCGCTGCTGCAGAGCTTCCCCGAATCATGGGAGATCCCAGGGCTCAAGACCGCCCGGTACCGCCAGATCGGGCACGCGACGCCGCCGCCCGTCGGAAAGGCCCTGGGTCGAGCCGTCGCCGAGGCGCTGGACGGGGATCCGGCGATCTCCGTTGCCGGCTAGACTTCCGCCACATGACCAGCACGGCGTCCCACCAGCCCATCCTCGACAAGCCCTTTGTCCTGGATCTCTTCGCAGGTCCTGGAGGGCTGGACGTCGCCGGACACGCGCTCGACATCCCGAGTCTCGGCATCGAGTGGGACAGGAGCGCGTGTCTGACGCGGTACGCGGCCGGGCTGGACACCCTGCACGCCGATGTGAGCACGGTGCGTAGGGAATCCTTCGAGTCGCTGCCGCCGGAGATCAATGTGCTCGCCGGTGGGCCTCCGTGCCAGACGTACTCCGTGGCTGGGAAGGGCGCTGGCCGCAAGGCCCTGGACGAGGTCAAGAGGTACATCGAACGACTGATGGCGGGCGACTCCGACACGGCGATCGACAAGGATCTGAAGTCCCTCAGTGATCCGCGTACCGCGATGGTCCTGGAACCCCTCCGGTACGCAATTCAGGCGACCAGGAGCGTGAACCGGGAGAAGCGCCCGTACGACGTCATCGTCCTGGAACAGGTCCCCGCGGTCGTCGACCTCTGGGACCACTACGCCAAGGTGCTGGAGAGGACCGGTCTTCCCGACGGCACCAAGTACAAGGTCGTCGTCGATGTCCTCGACACCGAGACCTACGGGGTACCGCAGACGCGATCCCGCGCGGTACTGATCGCTCGACGTGAAGGGCTCGGTGAGCCCCTTCTTCCCGAGGCAACCCACCACGCCTACGAACCGAAGAAGTGGAACCGGAGGACCGACAAGCCCTTGAGCCCGGTCCATCAGCCGACCCTCGACGACGAGGACACCACTCCCGAGCCCGATGCCCAGGAAGCCGGAGAAGAGAAGCGGGAGCACTGGAGGTCGATGGGAGATGTCCTCCCGGGGCGTGACACTCCCTTCCTCGTCCGCTCGAACTACGGCAGCTCCGGAGTCTCAGGGAGGCGTGGTGTCCGGAGCGACCGGCAGCCTGCATTCACCGTCACCGGTCGCATCTCCCGCTTCGTGGTCTTCCAGCACCTCGACGAGAACATCGTCTACGAGGGCGCGCGATTCAGCATGAACGAGGCAGGCCTGCTGCAGAGCTTCCCGCCGGACTATCCGTGGTCAGGCACGGCGCAGGCCCAACAGGTGGGCAACGCCGTACCGCCCCTGTTCGGCGCGCACCTGCTGAGCGCCGCACTGGGTCTTCCCACGCCGGGCACGGATCTCCTGGCGAAGCCGTGGCCACCGGCCACCGAGGAACAGCGGGCCAAGCTGCGAAGCCACGGCTGTGGAGCCGCCGACGCCTGCACCGCCAGGTGCCCCGACTCCCAGGATCAGGCGCCGCCCCGCGCGATCCCGCACCCACGCAAGAACGACGAGAGCAAGAAGGCGTCGGTCAAGTAGCTCGCGAACCCGGCGCCGGAGGACTCTCGGACGGGGCGCTGCTGCGCCGAGTCAGTCAGCGATCTTCCTGCCCCTGATCGGCGCCGTCTCGATCAGCTCCGCGAAGTAATCAGTGAGCGCGGCCACAGACTCCTCAGGGGCGGGGTCCTCGTCGGGCCCGTCCGGGAGGCTGCGTCGCCCGACCGGTGGCGCCGACCCCGCCTCCGCGATCCAGTCGCGCAAGCGGGCAGGATCCCTGGGCTCGTCCGGTGCGAGCACGTCGTAGATCAAGGTTGCTCCGGCCGCATTGACCGCGGCGCTGAGACCGGCGACCTCTCGTCCCTTGGCCACCAGCCCGTTCTTCAGGAGGCGAACGAGAGCCTGGGCGGTGGGGCGATGGTCGATCAGGTCCATCCGCAGAACGGTGTGGATGAGGTCCTGGTTTCCGCAAGCGGCCACGACCGGCTGGTAGTCCGGCCCGTTCCGGAAGAGTTCGGCCGCCCACCACAGGCGGGAGAAGCACTGCCGATCCGCTGGGCCCCGGAAGCGCTCTGCCGCGATACGTCTTCCCGGGCTCTTCGCCGTGGGCTCCGACAGGTGGCGCCAAGCGACGTAGTCAGGGGCTACGGCCAGACCGATGTGGTTCCACAGACGTTTGTCCGCCGCTTCTCGCCGTGTCAGGCGCAGCGTGGCGTGGAGTCGTGGTGCAAGCCATGCATCGGCTCCGGTGCGGTCCTCCCGGAACTCGTACATGGCGTCTTCCACAAGGCTCCGGATCGGCTCGACCAACCACCTGGCGTCGTCCTCGGGAAGTTCCTCGACGACCTTGGCCAGGTCGATGCCGCCGTGCACCTCCTCGCCTCTGAGCAGTTCCTCTGTGAGGAACGGATCGAGGGCCGACGCGGCAAGCAGCGCGAGATGCTCCGGCACGTGGTTCGGTTTGGTGATCACGTCTCGCTCTCCCGGTTCATCTGTTCCAGACCGCGGATGGCATAGCCGACCGCCTTGGCGGCATCGGCACGACGGACCGCCGCGTAGTGGATGCGGGTCTGGAGCTCCACCCAGCCCGAATCGCCGGTGCGCCGCTGATGGACCTGTCGCAGAGCTTCCTCCACATGGACGCCGGGGATCACGTCCGGGAGCATCTCCCGGAGGACCTCGCCCTGCCAGTCGGTCGGGAAGACCGGGCCGCTGCCAGGTTCGACCTCCAGATCACCGATGGCGCCGTGGAAAACCGCGGTCCAGGCGTCGGTGGTCATCTGAGCGACCAGGAGGTCACGAACCCTGCTGTCGATACCGGAGCCGCTGGTGTCCAGCAGCCCGATGACGCCCTCGACATCGGTGTTCACGTACACGGTGGGAACCCTGGCAGAGGTGTCCACGATCCAGGGTGCGTCGCCATAGGTGTGCAGCCACTCCCGGGCGCTCTTCCTGAACGAGGTTCGCTGGACCTCCAGTTCGAGCCCATTGACCGGCTCGTCGGAGACCGTGTCGATGGTCCAGCTCCGGTCGGTCTCTGCGATGGCCCGGCCGGCAACTCCGTCCACTGTCGCGACGGCGTGCACGGCGAGGGAGGCCCGCCCCATGTGATCGTCCCGGAGCACCTCCAGGAAGCCAGACCAGTCCCGACCGCTCTCCGTGTCCCGCGTGAGATCCACGGAGGTACGGACATTGGTCTCGCCGTCGGTCAGCACAGCGAGGACGCGCAGATCGGACCAGGGCTCATCCGTCGCGGTCGCCCCGGGCGGCAGCGTCGCGGAGAGACTGATCGTGGCGCTCACCCAGTCGGAGTGGCCCGCGATGCCGAGTGCGACGGCCTGCTGCTGGGTGGAGTACGCGGTGGTCTCCAGCTGGTCGCGTGTACCGTCGTCGAGCTTGAGAGAGACCGAGGTCACCCTGACAGTGACCGGCCGGTTGGGACGCTTGTACGGGTAGGACTTCACGCGCTACTCCCCCTTGCTCGTGCGAAGTTCGAGGACGAGGCGAGTGAGCGCGGTCCTGACCGGGTGGCTGGTGACATCGGTGGAGCCTCGGAACTTCGCGCGGCGCGCACCGGGTGCGAAACGCAGGATCCCGTCCTCCACATCACAGCCCTCTACAGCCACGAGTTCCGCCCAGTCCAGCTTCGGGCGTCCTCCGGAGCGCACGTCCAACTGAGCGACCGGCACCATAGGGGTGACCTCGTCACCCCTTGGGATGCTGACCTCGGCGGTGATCCGCCATTCCCCGTCGTCACCGATCGTCGCATCGAGTCCTGCCAACACGGGAACCACGGGCCCGATGGGCGCCTTGGCCTTTGACCTCGTCTTCTTCACGGTGAGTGCCTTGCGCAGGGCCTCACCACCCTCACGGCTGCTGCGCTTCGGTCGTGCGACAAGTTCCCTGATCGCACTGTTGACCTCGTAGGTCAGCGCATTGATCCGCCGGTACGCGGAGGGCGACCAGCGCAAGGTCAGCTCCTCCGTCTGCCCCCAACGATCGTGCTCAGGCGGTTCCGCCGCACGCAGGAAATCCTCGGCTTCCTTCGCGAAGGGGGCCGAATCACCGGCGGCCTCGCCCACGAGAAGCACGGCCTGGAAAGGGTTGGTCCCGAGCGGCACGTTCGAGACCCCTGCCTTCTTCACGGTCATGCGGTTGCCGCGCAACGAGTGCACCTGATCTTTCGGCGCGTCCGCGTCACTGGTGGCCTCAGTGACCAACAGCGTCGCTTGGTGCGTGCCAAGAGTGCCCCGAGCGCCTCCGGCGAGCGGCAGCCGCAGTGGAACGCTTCGTGCCGCCACCTGCCCGGCTTCGGTGACCCGCTCCACGGTGGTGCCCTCGTAATACGCCCGCAGGGCGCGCGTCCGGGCGGGCTGCTCGGCGGACGGGTCCACTTGCTCATCCGGTACGACAACGTCGCCGTTCCGCATGGTGCGGACCGAGACCTCCAGAAGCGGCAGTCTGCCACCTCCTCCGGTCATTGCGGCCCAGAAATCACGCCCAAGGGCCTTGACCAGCCGGCGGTGCATCCTGCGAATGTCATGCGTGTCCTCGCCGCCCTCCTCATCCACATCCCCGGACTCGTCGTCGACGTTGGAGGACTTCTCGTCGAGGATGGCCACGTCGTGCGCGCCGACGATGAGGAAGGACGTGCCGGGTTCGTCGCTCTCCCGGGTCAGGTGCAGACGGGCCGCGGTCTCCTCGTCCGCCCACCAGGAACGGGCGACCTCGGCGCCAGGCGAATCAGGATCGGGGCGCCCGAACCAGGCGGGCCCCGCGTACGGCTTGCCGTCGACCTCTCGCCAAGGCAGTTCGAGACGGCCGATCATCCGCCGCTCGGTACGTCCCTCGTGAGGCTCGGACAGAGTGGAGTTGACGAGCACGAGCCCGAGAGCGCTGGTCGCCCACAGCGTCGCCTTACCCAGACCGTATGAACCACCAGCGTTGTTCCCGGACTTGAGACTCTCCAGTTGGCGTCTGACCACTGCGGCGAACTTGCCGTCCGTGTAGTCGTCACCGGTGAGTCCGGAGGCGTTGTAGTCGTCGACCCGCAGCAGGATCAGACGGCCCTTCTCGTACATGTCGCGCACTCCGGCGTCCACGACCCGGCCGACCTTCTGGTTACCGGCGTTCTCCGAGACAGCGGAGTAGTGCGGGAAGAGGTCGTTCCAGAGAATCGCGTCGCGGAAGTCCTCCAGCGCCTCGCCCGTCAACTCGTGCAGCGTGTAACGGACCCTGACCGGACGGCCGTTCTGCCGTCGCTCGTCGAGGCTGTTCTGGCAGGTCTCACGGGCGAGGACCTGCACGTCGGCGTCGAAAGCGAATGCGGCGGCATTGCCCAGGTCACGGCCCCCATCGAGGTAGCCGGGACGGTGGTACCAGGTGACCGGGAGGCCGGCCTGGGTGTCGGTGGTACGGGTGTGAACCGTTCCCACATCTGTACCGAGCGCCTTGGCGATGTCCACCATGACGGTCGGGCGCGGGGTGGACCTTCCGGTGATCCACGCAGAGACGGCGGCTCGGGTCAGCCCTAGCTCCTCCGCCAACTCGGCCTGCGTCTTTCCCGCGAGCTTGAGTTGGCGGGCCAACCAAGGCCCGAACTCCTCACCTGTCTCCACGAGCCACCCGCTCCTGACCTCGGTCGCATGTTGCCGACCATGAGGCTAATTTGACGAAGGCTCAGCCGTCAACCAACAATTAACAAGACTCGATCGCCCGAGCACTTAGACCGTTCGTCCGACTTGTCCAGACTTTAGGCGTTCACCCCACCCCTGGAGGCGCCTCCCCTTTCGACGCCCCCCGGGCGCCGCTCACGATCCACCCCAGGGCCAAGCCTCACTCCACACCGCACCCACGGCCACAGCACCCGGCATCGACCGGCACCACGACCTCACGCTCCGCGAACCCACTTGATCCCGCACAGCGTCCCCCTCCAATCCAACCGACTCCCCGGCCGGTGACAGCAGCCCCGATAAGCGGAATCATCAAATCCCCTCAGCGGAACGGGAGTTCGGGGTTGCGATCCAGACTGAACTGCCGCTAGCTTCTACGGTGACGCAGAATTCGTCTCGCTCGCAGAACCCGAACTTCGAGGGAAAGCGGGCGACCGGGGGAGAACTCCGCTCGGATTTACCTTCGGGTGACAGGGGACCGGTGTGTCCAAAGCCAGTCGACAACTTCATCAACCTCACGCAGATACGTTTTCTCCAAAGGGTGGCGGCCGAAGAATTTCACCCGCTAGCGTGTTTGACTGGAAAAGAATCTCCGCTAAGGACAAACAACCGCTCCACGGGGGACCTGTACGCTAATCAACCCCCTGTGCGATCGCAAGAGACAGGGGTGGGGAACCCGATGGATGAGCAGGACTGCGAAAGCTGCCACTTGGAATCTTTCCGGGAACTGGGCGGATTCGAATTGAGGGTTCAGCTGGCGGCAAGCAAGGCCGAGGTAGCGGGGATCCTTTACGAGCACGACCTTTCCGACGAGGAATTCTCCGACAGGTTCCCCGAGTTGGCCAAGCTGGTTCGGGATCTGCCGGACGACCCCCTTCACCTGGCCTGACGCTGCGGGACACAGGGAACTTCCAGGCTTCCAGAGCCCGTCACCGCCATGAAAGAACGCCTTCGTCCGGGAACCGGATCAACCGGATCGTGGAGGCGCACTGACGCAATCCGGCACCGCAACAACGGGGGCCGGCTGTCTGAAGTTGGCAGCCGGCCCGCCAATTTCGCCTTCGCTCGAACCCTGACACCCCAGGAGTGTAGAAGCAGTGCGACCTTCATCCTCTTCGGTAATTCAAACAGTTCTCGAGCAGTCCGATCGCGTCCTGCAGACGTACGCCGTGGATGCCGGCCTCGTAGCAGAACACGCCAATGGCGAGCGCCGTATCACCCAGGGCGGATATGGCGATCGCCAGCTTTTCGAGCTCGTTCAGAATGCGGCCGACGAAATCGCCGACGAGCCGGGCGGGCGCGTCCATGTCGTTCTCACGGACGCGTATTTGTACTGCGCAAACGAGGGAAATCCAGTTACTCCTGAGGGCGCGGAAACAATTCTCCGAATGAGCATGTCGAAGAAACGCGGAGGGCAGATCGGCCGATTTGGCGTCGGCGTGAAGTCGGTCCTCGTGGTGACCGACACTCCCCAGTTCTTCAGCCGCAGCGGAAGTTTCGGATTCGACCGCGCCTGGTCGTACGGGCAGATCAAGGCAGTTCCCGGTGTCACGGCACGGTACGGCACGGAGTTCGACGCCCCCGTGCTGCGGATGGCGCGCCCGCTCGACATGCAGTCCGAGCGCGCCGGCGACCCCGTCCTGAACGAGCTGCTGACCTGGGCTACCACCGTCGTTCGCCTGCCCCTGCTCCCGAAGGCCGGTGATCGACTGGGCCGGGACATGCACGGTGGTCGCGCCAAAGACCACGGAGAGCTCCGGGACGAGTTCCCCGTCGGCTTCCAACTCTTCTCGCCGCATGTCGCGAAGGTCGTGCTGGAGGACCGCCGTCCCCGGCCCGTTGCCCGCCGGACACTGACCGCCCAGCAGACCGGCGATCTGCACACCGTGATCGAAGAGCGGACCGGGAAGGCGGTCGCCACCGAAAAGTGGCGTGTGTTCACCATCACCCACGAGCCGGGCCCGGCTGCCCGTGCAGACGCCGGTGAACTCCACGGCCGGCTCTCACTCGAACTCGCCTGGGGTGTCCCCGCCCAGGAGAAGGATCCTGAGAGCGGTCTGTACCTCAGCCCGCGCTCGCGCGGTCGTGGCAAGTTCTGGTCCTTCTTCCCGACCAAGTACGAGATGTCACTCAGCGGCATCCTCAACGGCGCCTGGAAGACGAACGAGGACCGACAGAACTTGCTCGACTCCTCACCGTTCAACCAGGAGATGATCAGGGTGGCGGCGAAGCTGGTCGTCGACTCCCTCCCCTCTCTTGCTCCCTCCGAGGACCCGGCCGCCTACCTCCCGCTGCTGCCGGGTCGTGTCAAGGAGGCGATCAGCTGGGCCGACGAGTTCCTGACTCGAGAGATCTGGGCCCGCACCGCGGACCGCCCGTCGCTTCCCGACCAGGACGGAGTCCTGCGCTCACCGTCCGATCTGCGTATCCACCCACGGCTCGACAAGGACCTGAAGAAACTGTCCGGCTGGCTGCGGATGTGGCACGAGTGCCCTGGGCGACCGTCGAACTGGCTGCACCCGAGCGTCGAAGCGGACCCTCTGCGTTCAGGCAAGGTCGAGCACATTCTCGCTGCGGCAGGGCATGGGCGGGTCGACGTGCGCGAATGGCTGGAGGCCCTGGTCGCGAACGGTACACCCGAGGCCTCGGCGGTAGCGATCAGGATTCTCGCGGACATGGTCGAGTCCCGTTCCCCGTACGCAGAGGAGGCTCACAAGGCGCACATCGTGCTCACCGAGGAGCACGGTTTGGTTGCCCCCGTGCCCGGCAAGGTGTTCCGTCGCGCCGACCAGGGTGGGCTACGCGAGTCCATGGTGTACGTGGTCGATGCGCTCGCTCAGGACCCGTCGCTGGCACATGCACTCAACGTCCTGGGCATTCGGGAGGCGGACGTCGAGGGGCGGTTCGTCAGCGTTCTCGACCAGGGCTTCGATCACTACAGCGAATCCGACTGGGAGCGGTTCTGGGAACTGTTCCGCCAGGCCGGGGTGCGGCGGCTCGCCCACAAGGTCCTGGAGCGGGTGCCCGCACCGCGCTCGACGCTGCGCGTACGGACCGCCGACCGGCGGTTCCGACCGATCGAGGACTGCATGCTGCCGGGTGTCGTCGTCGACGCCAAACGCGACCGGAGCATCGCCGTTGATATGGAGTTCCACTCCGACGACACGCCCTTCTTCTCCCAAGTCGGCCTTCAGGAGCGACCTACCGCCGGCATACAGCCCACGACCGATGAGGCCTGGTTCGAGGAGTACCGGGAGGCCGTCCACGCCGCCTACCTGCGCGGCCTGAACAGTCATGCTCCCCGTCCCACACTGAACCGTATGAAGGTCGAGGGAGCCGCGATCGGTGGCCCGCTCCACCTTTTCCGCGCACTCTCCGAGGAGTCCCGCGCAGCCTTCCTGAAGGTGCTCCCCGACGACGCCGTGGTGGACAACTGGACCCGTCAGGTCGGTGCGCAGACCAACACCCGGCAGGCCGTCATGTCGCCGATCCGCTGGATGTTGCAGAAGTACGGCACGGTCGCCACCTCCCAGGGGATCAAGCCGCTCAAGGAAGCCGTCGGCCCCCAGCTCGCCGCCTACCGCGACGTGCTGCCGGTCGCCGACCTTTCCCCCGAGAAGGCGCGCAAGCTGCGCCTGCCCACCACTGTCGACGAGGTGCCCTCCGACCGCTGGAACACGCTCCTCGACGAGGTGTCCCACAGTGAGGACGACGCCTTCGTCGGCGCCACCTACGTGATGCTGACGCGGTTCGAAGCGGACTTCCCAGAGGACTCCCTGACCCGTTGCCGGATCGGCGACACCTGGGGCACCCGCCCCGATGACGAGATCACTCTCGCCGTCAATGCCACCGAATACCGGGCGCTCCGTGCCGAGCAGTTGCCCGCGTTGCTCGTGCCGACCGCCGAAGACGCCGAACTGATGGTCGAAAAGTGGGGCATGCTCCGCTACAAGGACGTGATCAGCCGGGAGACCCGCGAAGTGGCCGAGGGCGACGCGGTGCCGCTCGTCGAGCTGTACCCGGGCCTGCGTCAACGCCTGAACAGCGGGAACCGGAACAGTCTGGTGCAGCGCTGCACGGAGCTGGACGAGATCACCCGCACGCCCAACGGCACGCGGGCCACCCCGTTGAAGGCCGCCCGTCAGGGTGACGTCGTCAAGGTCCGCGTCCCGCTGGACCCCGAGCAGATGCTGCTCCTGATCGACCACGAACTCGGGCTCGGGCTGGGACCGGCCGGCTGCCGGGCGGTGCTGGAGCACCAGGACCGCATGGCACGGGACAGTGCGATGCAGGCCGCGCAGAAGGCGGTACGCGAGGCCGAGGACGTGGTCTCCAAGATCGAGCTGCTGATCGGCGCGGACGCGCTGCGCGCCGGGCTTCCCGAAGGGTTGATGGAGGCCGAGCTGCAGGCGACCGGCGGCGTGGAGCCGTCCGGTCACCGGATCGCGCAGATGGCGTTCAACGCGCATGGCGACGGCGTGCTCCATCAGCACGCCCGGGACATCCAGGCACGGTTCCCGAACGCACCGGTTGGTTACACGGGTTCGTCGGCGGCCATCGCTTTCGTCTCAGATCTCAGGCTGCCCGGTTCGTTCGCCGGTTCGCGGAATCCGTCCCCGCCCGTGGCCGAGACCGTCGAAGGTCCTCGGGACTTTCCGATCCTCCACGGCTACCAGGAGGACCTGGTCCGCAACATCTCCACCATGCTCGACCGACTGGCCCCACAGCGCGGCATGCTCTCGCTACCCACCGGCGCGGGCAAGACCCGGGTCACCGCCGAGGCCGTGATCCGCTGGGTCAAGCGCGTCGGAGACCTCAAGGGTCCGCTGCTGTGGATCGCGCAGACAGAGGAACTGTGCGAACAGGCCGTCCAGAGCTGGAAGTTCGTGTGGAACAAGGTCGGCCCCCAGGGCCCTCTCACGATCAGCCGACTGTGGAACAGCAACGAGGTCGGAGACGTCGTCGACCACCCGCACCTGGTCGTCGCCATCGACGCCAAGCTGGAGCGGTGCCTGGACACCGATCAGTACGCATGGCTGCGCCAGGCCGCGCTGGTGATCGTGGACGAGGCGCACACCGCCATCTCCAAGCGGTACACCCAGCTCCTGGGCCAGTTGGGCCTCACCCAGTACGAGACCGAGCGGCACCTGCTCGGCCTGACCGCGACCCCGTTCCGCAACACCAACGAGGAGGAGACCCGTCGCCTGGTCAGCCGCTTCGGCAACCGACGCCTCGACGAGGGCGTCTTCCCGTCCGGTGACCCGTACCGAGACCTCCAGGAGTGGGGCATGCTCGCCCAGGTCGAGCACCGCACCCTGGAGGGTGGCCGGATCGAATTGACCCGGGACGAAAAGACGCATGCCGACCGGATGGCGGTGCTCTCCCGCTCGGCAGAGCAGCGACTCGCAGACGACCACGAGCGCAGCCGTCGCATCGTCGACTCTGTGGCCGAACTACCGGAGGACTGGCCGACGCTGCTCTTCGCTACCTCGGTGGACCACGCCAAGTACCTGGCGGCGATGCTCAACGACCGCGGTATCCGATCCGCCGCCGTGGACTCGACCACCAGCACCCAGGACCGTCGCAACCGCATCGAGAACTTCCGAAACGGTCACATCCGTGTACTTACCAACTACGGTGTTCTCACCCAGGGGTTCGACGCTCCCGCCACCCGCGCTGTGGTGGTGGCCAGGCCGGTCTTCAGCACCAACGTGTACCAGCAGATGATCGGCCGCGGTCTGCGCGGCCCCCGGAACGGCGGCAAGGACAGCTGCCTGATCCTGAACGTCAGCGACAACATCGAAAACTTCGACACCCAGCTCGTCTTCACCCAGTTCGAGCACCTGTGGAGCAGCAAGTGACCGACGCCTACCTCGACAGCCCCCCGCTCACCGACGAGCAGCGGGCCGTCGTCGAGCAGCCCTGGGGCGCCCGCGTCCTGGTGACCGCCGGTGCGGGGGCCGGCAAGACCCACACGCTGGTGCGGCGGCTCGACGCGCTGTGCGGGCACGAGGATCCCGAAGAGGCGCTGGAGGCGTCCGAGATCCTGGTGCTCACCTTCTCCCGGGCGGCGGCCCGGGAGTTGCGGGAGCGGATCGCCCGGCACGGGGAGCGTGCGCGTCGGGTGCGGGCGCAGACCTTCGACGCCTGGGCGTACGGGCTGCTGCGGCAGGCGTACCCGGACATCGATTGGGGTGCGGCCTCCTTCGTGGAGCGGATCGAGGGCGCTGCCCGTGCGGTCGAGAAGGGGGCTGTCGAGGCGGGCGATGCCGTACCTCCCTCACACGTGGTCATCGACGAGGTACAGGACCTGCTGGGCGACCGCCGGGACCTCGTGGAGGCTCTGCTCGACCGGTATCAGGAGAGCTGCGGCTTCACCGTGGTCGGCGATGCCGCGCAGTCCGTCTACGGCTTCCAGATCGCGGACCTGGCCGAACGCGCCGACGAGACGGGACGGTTCTTCGACTGGCTGCGCGCCTCCTACGCGGACGACCTCGTCGAGCTCCGCCTCACCGGGAACTTCCGGGCGGTCACCCCGGAAGCCCGGATCGCGCTGGGACACGGGCCTCTCCTGCAGCACGTCACCGATGCCGACGAGGCCGCGGCCCGCTACGAAGAGCTGCGCGAACTGCTGCTCGCCCCGGCGAACGGCATGGGCGACCTGACCGACCCGTTCACGCTGGACGGACTGCGCATCTTCCCCGACACCTGCGCGGTCCTCGCCCGTGACAACCGGCAGGCCCTCGTTGTCTCCGAGCTGCTCCACGAACACGGCGTGGAGCACCGGCTGCGGCGTCCTCTGGAGGACCGTCCGGTGCCGTACTGGGTGGCCGAGCTGCTGCGCCGTACCGACTCCGTCACGCTCTCCGAGGATCGGTTCCGCGCACTCCTCGCGGAGATACCCCTGCCGTACGAGCCGGACCTGGACACACTGTGGGCCGTGCTGCGCCGGGCTGCCCGAGGCCCCGGGCGTGGTGTTCTCGACCTCGACGTGCTGCGCCGCCTGGTCTCCGACGGCCGCTTCCCCGATGAGCTGGCCATCCCGGAGAGGGAACGGATCGTCGTCTCCACGGTCCACCGCTCCAAGGGACTGGAGTTCGACCGGGTGATCGTCCTTGCCCCGCCGACGACCGCCGAGCTGCGCAAGCAGTTCAAGGAGCAGCTGGACCTGCCGGCCGAGGCCCGTGCCCTGTACGTTGCCATGACCCGGGCCCGCCAGGACCTGTACCACGCGAATCCGCCCACGCTGCCGATCTTCAAGCGGGCCGCAGGCAGGCCGAACGGCCGCAGGTTCCTCGGTGGTTGGAAGTCGTACGACCGGCAGGGGATCGTAGGCGAGTCCGGCGACGTGTGCGCGGACAACCCTCCCGGCCACGAGACCGACGCCGTGGCGACCCAGGCCTACCTCCTCGAGCACGTCGCCCCCGGCCATGAGGTGGTGCTGCGCAGGCGCCACGACCTGCCGCTCGGCGAGTGGCAGAGCCCGGCGTACGTCCTGCTGCACAACGGGCGGGAGATCGGCGAGGCCTCGGAGCGGTTCCGGCAGGAACTGTTCCAGGTGCAGAAGGTGAGCCGTACGTGGGACCCCTGGTGGCCCGACGAGATCCACGGGCTGCGGGTGGACACCCTGGAGTCCGTCGCGGGCAGCACCGCCGCCGGCGCCAACGCCGGCCTCGGTGACCGGGGTGTGTGGATCGCGCCCCGGATCACCGGTATCGGAAGGTACCGACGGGCGAACGACGACGAGGAGCAGCGCGCATGAGCGACACGGAGAACCGGCACGCCGAGCACTACCGGGTCCGGGACGAGGAACTGTTGGTGGGCCTCCGCCGCGAACTGCTCGGCCCCGCCCCGGACGCGGCGCCGGAGGACCGCGCGGAGGTCCTCACCCAGGACGCCCCCATCGACCGCTATCTGACCGGCGTCCTCTATCCGAGGCCGGTGGACGACAAGGCCAAGGAGCGGATGGCGGACGACGAGCGCGAGCAGGATGGTACGGACAGCGAGCCCTTGCGTACACGCGACAATCTTGAGGAGTCCGGGACCGCGCAGGAGGTCGGCGCCGCCGGATCCCGTCGGCCCTCCTCCATGGGGCTCACCTTCGCGGTCCGCCCGGCCATAAGCGGCGCCGTCGTCGTCGCCGCACGGGCCGCCGTCTACCGGCCCACCGATGCGGACGGCAAACCCGTACCGGCCCGGCGGGCCGAGGCCCGCACCACGTCCGACCAGCAGGAGCACTGGCGGCGCGAGGAGCTCGCGCTGCCCGACACCACGGTGGACGTGACCACACCCGCCCCCGACCTGCGATTCGACCTGGCGAAGGGGGTCGCACTGCGGGTCAACGTCCGTCGTCCCGACAGGGCCACGAAGACGGTGACCCTCACGGTGACCCTGGTCAACACCCACAAGATCGGCGAGCGGGAGCTGCAGGACGCGTTTTCCCTGTTCCAGTGCGGGCTCGTCATCCGTGCGGCGAACGGCTCCAGTGCCTTCGTGGAGCGTCCCGCCCCCGAGGTCGCGCACGATCCCGAGGTCGCCACCAGCCGACTGCTCCACCGGCACGCCCCGACCTTCGCCGTCGGCCACGGCTGCGCCGCCGAGTGGGACTGGATGCCGCCGCCGATCGGCGTGACGGACTCCGAGCCGGCCGGTGTGCCCGAGGTCCGGAGCGAGTTCGTGCCGACCGTGGAAGTACTGCTCACCGACTCCAACCCGGAGATCGACAGTTCCGCCCTGTCCATGGTCGGCCTGGCGGAGCGTCCCGACGGCGAGGTCCTGGCCGCGCTGGAGGCGCTCGCCGCGGGCTACGAGCGCTGGATCGACCGCAAGAAGGTCGAGACCGCGGGCCTGGATCCGGCGTACGCCGACGCCGCCGACGCCCAGCTCCGCGCCTGTCGCGAGGCTCTGGAACGCATCCGTGAGGGCATCGACCTCCTGCTCACCAAGCCCGACCTGATGCGGGCCTTCCGTCTCGCCAACCGGGCCATGGCCGAGCAGCGGGCGCGCAGCGCCTGGGTGAAGGGAGGCCGCGTCGGATCCCCCGAACTGGACAAGGCGTACTGGCGTCCGTTCCAGATCGCCTTCGTCCTGCTCTGCCTGGCCGGCATCGACTCCCCCGAGCACCACGACCGGGAGGTCTCCGACCTGCTGTGGTTCCCCACCGGTGGTGGTAAGACCGAGGCGTACCTCGGCCTGATCGCTCTCACCTCGTGCCTGCGTCGGATCCGTCTCGGAAAGAAGGGCGGCGGGGTCACCGTCTTGATGCGGTACACCCTGCGGCTGCTCACCCTCCAACAGTTCGAGCGGGCCGCGATCCTGCTCTGCGCCATGGAACGGATGCGTCGCGACAACGAGTCGGAGCTGGGCAAGGAGCCCTTCTCCCTCGGCATGTGGGTCGGCCGCTCCGCCACCCCCAACACCTTGGAGGAGGCGGCCGGCCGGTTGGCCGAGCTCCACAAGGACCTCGACAAGCGCTTCGCCACCGAGAACCCGGTCCAGTTGCACGCCTGCCCCTGGTGCGGCACCCGCCTCGACGCCCGCTCCTACGAGGTCGACGAGGAAGCGAAGCGCATGCACGTCCGCTGCCCGGGTACGGACTGCGACTTCGCCCGCGGACTGCCCGTCCACCTGATCGACGAGGCGGTCTACGACGCACGGCCGACGCTGGTCATCGCCACCGTCGACAAGTTCGCCTCCATGCCGTGGCGTCCTGCCACGGCCGCTCTCTTCAACCGGGACGATCCGAAGGACCGTACGCCGCCGCCCGAGTTGATCATCCAAGACGAACTCCACCTGATCTCTGGGCCGTTGGGCACGCTCACCGGCCTCTACGAGACCGCCGTCGACGAGCTCGCCGGGCGCCCCAAGGTGATCGCCTCGACGGCGACCATCCGGCGCGCCGCCGACCAGGGCCGCAGCCTCTTCGACCGTGAGGTCCGTCAGTTCCCGCCCGCCGGCCTGGACGCACGGGACTCCTGGTTCGCCGTGGAGACCCCGCGCGCGGAAAAGGCCAGCCGTCGTTACGTGGGCCTCCTCGCCCCCGGCACCAGCCAGTCGACCCTCCTGATCCGCACGTACGCGACTCTGCTGCACCGGGCGCAGCAGGCGGAGACCTCGGACGAGGTGCGGGACGCCTACTGGAGTCTGGTCGGCTACTTCAACAGCCTCCGGCTGCTGTCGGCCGCCGAACTGCAGGTCCACGACGACGTAGTGGCGTATCTGGAACTTCTCGCCGCGCGAGAGGGGACCACCGTCCGCTCCACCGCCAACTACTCGGAACTGACCAGCCGCGTCGACGCCAGCGACATCCCGGCCCGTCTCAAGGGCATCGAGCGGAAGCTGCCCGACCCGGACACCGTGGACGTCCTGCTCGCCACCAACATGATCGCGGTCGGTGTCGACGTGGACCGGCTCGGCCTGATGGCGGTGATGGGCCAGCCGCAGACCACCGCCGAGTACATCCAGGCCACCAGCCGTGTCGGCCGCGCCCACCCCGGCCTGGTCGCCGTCATGCTCAACGCGACGCGGCCCCGGGACCGTTCGCACTACGAGAACTTCCTGCGCTTCCACTCCGCCCTGTACCGCGAGGTCGAGTCCACCTCCGTCACCCCGTTCTCCGCCCGGGCCCGCGAACGCGGCCTGCACGCGGTGATCGTCGCGCTGACCCGGATCCTGATCCCGGAGGCCCGCCCGAACGAAGCCGCGGGCCGGGTGGAGTCCTACGAGCACCTGATCCGCGAGGACATCAAGCCGGTCCTCCTCGACCGCGTCCGCGCCGTCACCCCCGAGGAGACCGAGGCGGTGTCCCGCGCTTTCGACGAGTTCATCAACCGGTGGCTCGACGAGGCGGACGTGCACAACGGTCTGCTCTTCGAACCGAAGAAGGGCAGACGCAGCCCTTCTCTCCTGAAGTCGTACAACGACGAGGCCGAGGATCGCGAGGCCTGGCCGACCCTGTGGAGCCTGCGCGACGTCGACGCCGAGTCCGCCCTGTTCATGGAGGCAACCCGATGACCCCGCCCCCCGCACGCCGCCGTCGTTCCGGCGCGGACGGCTCCGCCCCCGCCCGCAACCTGCCGCGTCGAGGCGCGGTCCGTCGCGCCCAGGCGATCACCACGTACGGTGTCGGCTCGCTGATCGCCGTCGACCACGAATCCTTCGTCGTCTCCGGGCTGGACGGCGCCGACGAGCACTGGAACGCGGACGAGGCACCGCGCGTCTACGAGCGTCGGCTCGCCCGCATCCTGGACGTCGAGCACTTCCGGCTGCCGCCCGCCTCCGACGACTCCAGCAAGGACGGCCTCCGTGTCCGCCGCTTCCCTCTGATGCACTCCTGCCCCGAGTGCAACGAGCTGCGTCGTCACCGCGACTTCAACCCGCCGCCCGGGAAGAGCGTCTGCGGAACGTGCGAGGCGGACCTGGTCCCTTCTCGCTTCGTCATCGCCTGCGAGGCCGGACACCTCGACGAGTTCCCCTACTGGCACTGGGTCCACCGTGCCGCAGGGCGCGGGACGTCGACCGCCGAATCGTGCGGTGGCACGCTCACGCTGCGTGCCTCCGGCCGCAGTTCCTCGCTCCGGTCGATCCGCGTCTCCTGCAGTTGCGGCAGCGTGCCCGAGGTGTCGATGGAGGGCTCCTTCCGCAGGAGCGCCCTCAAGGATCTCGGCCTGCGCTGTCGCGGCACCCGTCCCTGGCTCGGCACCTCCGTGCCCGCCGATTCCTGCGGCCTCACCCCGCGCACGCTCCAGCGCGGTTCCTCCGCCGTCTGGCAGCCTGTGCTGAAGTCGGCGCTCTCCATTCCGCCGTGGAGCGACGGTCGTGCCGATCCCCTCACCCCGTACTGGGACCAGTTGCGCAAGTTGAGCAGCCGTGCCGAGGTCGAGATGTGCCTGAAGTTCGCCTTCGGTGGGGAATGCCCCGTCCCTCTCGACGAGGTGATGGAACTCCTTGCCGCCGAGCAGGAGGAGGACGCCGACAGCGACAAGGCCCCCACCTTCGACCACCGCTACCGCGCCCTGCGCAACAAGGAGTACGAACGGCTCCGGGCCGGCAACGACGAGCGCGAGCGCTCCCGTAAAGAGCAGTTCATCTGCGAGACGCCGCTCGGCGACCCGGCCGCCCTCGACGGTCTCGGCGTCACCGGACCCATGCTGGTCAAGAAGCTCCGCGAGGTCCGCGCTCTCAAGGCGTTCACCCGCCTCACCGACCCCGACTCGACCACCGAGGCGGACGAGGCTGCGCTCTCCTCGGCCCGGCTGAACTGGCTGCCCGCCATGGAGGTACGCGGCGAAGGTGTCTTCCTCCGGCTGGCCGAGAGCCCTATCGCCGCCTGGGAGAAGCTCACCGCCGTGACGGCACGCGCCGAGCGCGTGCGTCGCGCCCACCAGCATGTGATGGAGCAGCGGGCCTCCGACCCCACCCAGGTGCAGCCGTCCCCCGCCACGCCCCGCATGGTGCTGCTGCACACCCTGGCCCACGTCCTGATCAACGAGTGGAGCCTGGACGCCGGATACCCTGCCGCGGCCCTCCGTGAACGCCTCTACGCCGACGAGGAAATGGCGGGCCTGCTCATCTACACCGCGACGAGCGACTCGGCGGGCAGCCTCGGTGGTCTGGTCGCACAGGGCGAACCCGAACGACTGGCGGGCACCATCCGCTCCGCGATCCGTCGGGCCTCCTGGTGCTCCGCCGACCCGCTCTGCGTGGAGTCCGAGGCCTCCGGAACCGACGGCACCAACCTCGCCGCCTGCCACGCCTGCGTGATGCTCCCGGAGACGAGCTGCGAGCACAACAACATCCTGCTCGACCGCGCGCTGCTCGTCGGCACCCCGGAAGATCCTCACCTGGGCTTCTTCGCGAACATACTGGCTCACTAGGATCCGGCCCGCAGGGGGACGCCGACACAGATCGGCGCTGCACCGCGCCGGGTGGTGCAGCACCGACCCTCTGTGCGCGGCCTCCTCGATGGGACTCTCCTGGTCGGTGCACTGAGGGGGCCTGCGTGGGGGTTCTTCCATCAGGCGCTCGATCTGTGAGCAAACTGTCCGCCGCAGCTGCCCAGTTCAGCTTCGAAGTGGGTCTGGGCCCGGTCGAGGGCCTCATCCGGATCACAACCGTGCGCCCGGAGCCAGTGGAGTAGATCGGCGATGGCATCGACCGCCGTCGCCTCTGCCACGGCCAGGCTCAACGGACTCCGGTCGCGGCTCGCCGGGCGAGGCAGCTTTGCCGCTTCGTAGAGGCCGAGCATCGCCTCGACCCGTGTCACGCGGGCACCGCCGCTGTGGCCGTCGGGCGAGCACAGCCCGGTCGCCAGCTCGCACCAGGTCACCTTGCGGTCAGCGCGGAGTTGGACGCCCCAGCGGTCGGCCATCGCGTCGACGAGTGCCATGCCTCGGCCCGACTCGGAGTCCGTGGTCGCGTTGAGGAGTGTCGGCAGGGCTCGGGTGTCGGGGTCGTGCACCTCGATCCGTACATATATTCCGCTCATGGAGACGCTGAGAGTCGCCGGGGTGCCTGCGCCCACGTGCGTGATGACGTTCGAAACGAGTTCGCTTACGCAGAGTTGGGCGGCCTCCACCGCCTCGTGGAGGCCCCAGAGGCCCAGGTGCGATCGCATGATGCGGCGCAGAGCCGACACCGCCTCCGGTTCAGCTGTGAAGTCCAGATCCCACGGCTTCCTCGACATGCAAGCAGTGACGCCGTCCACGAGCCCTCCATCCACGTTCACCGGAATGCGCCTTGCAACCGGGCCCATACTCAGAGTTGCACTGGAACTCTCGAAATGGAACTCTCATCAACGCTGGGCTGGTGCATGGTCAGGGCTCGCGCGCCCCCGGCGCGCACCACCTTGCCGCGCCGCCCCGACACGGCCCACGATCTGATAGATCGCCACGAAGGGTGTCGGACATGGCAGTGGGACCAACAACGCGCAGGCGTCAACTGGGCGCCGATCTGCGCCGCCTCCGGGAACGCAAGGGCCTGACTCTGGAGGAGGCGGGCGCGCGCGTCGGCATCTCCAAGGCGACGCTGAGCCGCTACGAAACCAAGGAAGGGTCGGTCAAGTGGCCTGCTGTAGATGCTCTTTGCCGTGAATACGGTGCCTCCGACGAGGAGCGTTCCGCCCTGGTCGAGCTCGCCAAGGGCGCCAAGATCCAGGGCTGGTGGCGATCGCTTGCCGATCCCATCCCTGACTCCATGAACCTCATGCTCACGCTTGAGGACGAAGCGGTCCGAGAAGACCACTACGCGTCCATGTATGTCCCGGGCCTCCTTCAGACCCGCGCCTACGCGGAGGCAGTCCATCGCGCCTCCGAGATGCGCTGCCCCGAATCGGAGGTTCAGCACATGGTCGACATCCGCATGAAGCGACAGGAGCTCCTCCAACGCGAAGAGCCTCCGCACATCTGGGCCGTGATCGACGAAGCTGCACTGCGACGTCTCGTAGGCGGGCGCGACGTCATGCGGGAGCAGCTGAGGCATCTGCTCTCCGTCACCGAACTACCGCAGGTCACCGTCCAGGTGCTGCCGTTCGCCACAGGTGCTCACGCTGCGGCCGTCGGAAGCTTCGTCATTCTTGGCGGACCGGCCGCCGAACTGGACGTGGTGTATGTCGATGTTCTGGGCGGCGGCCTGTTCATGGAGAAGCCGAAGGAATTGGAGCGCTATAGGCTCGCGTTCCAGTACCTTCGCGCACAGGCCCTTGATCTTGAGTCGTCGGCCGAGCTCATCCGCCGTATAAGCAAGGAGTGCTGATGCCCACTCAGCAAGGACCGGACTGGTTCACGTCGTCATACAGCGGTGGCAGTGGTAACGAATGCGTGCAATGCGCGCACACCGGCACCGGCATGCTCGTACGTGACTCAAAACTGCCTGACGGCCCGCGCATCGAGATCTCGGCGGAGGCGTGGACCCAGTTCTTGGCGGTCGCGCATGGCATACGGCCCTCGTAGGGCCACCTTTGGCAATTCTCGGCCATCTGCACCTAAGTTGACTGCGCACACGTCAGCGGCAAGAGCACATGTGGGTTCCGAGTCTCACCGACCGTTCCTTTATCTCCCGGTTTTGGCCGGGTTCGGGTGAGACTCAGAACCCAATTGGCGAGCACTGAGGCGTAGGCCCGGGCTGCGTGGCCTGCCTGTTCGGGCTGCTCACGACCGCGGCGCCCCACTAGGGCACGCCTCGGGAAACGTCACCGGAAGACCGATCCTCTTCATGCCGCTCTGATACTCGGCCACCCCCGGCAACTGCTGCGTCGCCGCCGACCAGATCACCGTGTCGCAGGTCCTCGTGTCGCAGTTGCCGCCGAACGTCAGGAAGTTCTCGCTCGTCACCGACTTGCACTGGCACAAGGCCTGTTGAGGGTTGCGTGGGTCGATCAGGCAGACCACGTCGAGGCAGTTGCCCCATTGGCCGCTGGACGGGCAGGTCATGGCGCGCGTACTGCTGGCGATGTTCTGGACCGAGAAGTTGGAGAAGAGTTTGTCGCCCGCCGGGGCGCGCTCGGCGCATGAGGTGAGGCCGGCGGAGTAGCCGTCCTGGATCTCGCAGCGGCAGATGACGATGCCGGGGTCGGTGGGCGACGGCTCGCACGCGGCCGAGGTGCACAGGGCGTAGCGCTGGTCGCACAACCAGGTGTCGCCCTCCTTGAGTTCCTTCGGCCGCCCGGAACCGGTGGGGGTCGGGCTGACTCCGGACGGGGCTGCACCCGTCACGTTGCGGGCCGCCGCGCAGGCCGAGGCGAATGCGGGGACCAGCGTCGCCGAGGCGTACAGCACCGCCCGTCGGGCGATGGTCGACCTCGACCTGCCTCGGGGCTTCAGTGCGTTGGTGAGCAGCTCGCCGATCTCCGTCGCGCCGATCGCGGGGGCGGCCATGACGATTCCCTCGGCGTCGATCAGTACGGCGCTGGGTGTGGCCGTGATTCCGTACGCCGCGAGCACTTCCCGGTGGGGGTCTGCCAGGAGGCGTCTTGGCCCGGTGCCGTTGCCGTCTGCGGCGGCGACCGGGCGCGAGCCGCCGCTCACGACTGCGATCGTCAGGCGATCGCCGTAGCTGTCCTGCCATCGGGCCACCTCGGGAAGCAGCGCGGTGCAGGCGCCGCACGCGTGATCGCTGAAGAGGAGGAGCAGCGGGCGGCGTGCCGTCAGCAGACGGTCCCTCGTCCACCGCTGGTGCGACTCGTCCTGCAGCGCGAAGTCGGGTGCGGGCATGCCCGGCCGTACCTTCCTGCTGCGCTTCCTCCACTCCCCCCACAGGCCGGCCCGTCTGTCCACTCCCGCCCGGTCGGCTCGTACCGCCCTGCGGGCCAGTACCGCCCAGGCCACTGACGTCGCGACCGCCGCCACTGCGAAGAGCCAGGCGAAGTGACCGCCGGCGGCGACGAACCCCGCGAGTGCGGCAAGAAGCCCGTTCCGTGTGACAGTCGGCCATCCGACCGGAGCCGCCTGCAGCGCGCCGAAGCAGTGGCAGGCAGGGGTCCGCCCTCGTGACACGTTCAGAGCGATGGCGACGCTGAAGACCAGCAGCAGTCCCAGGGCCGCCAGCGCTCCGCCGCGAGACCACGGGCGTACGGCCAGAGCCACGGTGACGGCCGACTCGCACGCCACCAGGAGCCACCCGAGAGGCGCCGCGGCCCGGGTCGGCAGACCGAAGTCGGCGATCGCCCGGCGCAGGCCGCGGCGGTCGGTCAGCTTGGCGACCGCCGCGACTCCGAAGACGGCGGCGAGTGCGATCGCTGCCACACGGACCATTCCGTTCACCCCACATCGCTCTCGGCACAGCACCTTCGACATGGGGACACGAGGCCGCCCTGCGGGTCGCCCCGTGACGCCCGCGACTCAGGCGTACCGACCCTCGCGCGGGAACAGCCGCCGGGCCCTGGAACAGCACCCGGTTGGCTCGTCAACAGCAGCCGTGTGGCTCGGCAGCACCAGCCGTGTGGCTCGTCAGCCCAGCACCAGCCACGCGGTCAAGCACCGGCCAGGAAGTCCTTGACCAGCGTGTACAGCCGAGCCGACTGGTCCAGATGCACGTCGTGGGCCGCGTCCGGTACGACCGCGAGCTGCGTCGTTCCGGGGCGGCGCGCCGGCATCTCCGCCGCCTCCGCCTCCGGCATCGTGCCGTTCGCGCCCCGTACGACGAGGGTCGGGCAACGCACACGCTCCCATTGGTCCCAGTACGCGCGCGTGGCGAGTTCGGCGACGGCCGAGACCATGACGTCGCGGTCCACGCGCGCGTGCCAGCCGTCGGGGCGCTCTTCCAGGCCGCGCGCCCAGGCCTCGTTACCGAAGAACTGCTCGGCCTCGGCAAGGGACTTGAAGGGGGTCGGCCAGCCGTCCAGCCAGTCGCCGATCTGCTTCGGGAGATTCGGGTTCGGGCCGCCCGGGCCCGCCTCCACCAGGATCAGGGCGTGGACCAGGTCGGGGTGCGCGGCCGCGGTGAGCAGCGCCGTGAGGCCGCCGAGCGACTGGCCCAGCAAGGTCACCGGGGCGAGGTCCAGTGCGCGGATCACGGCCACCGCGTCCCGTACGCATGCCGCTCGCGTCATGTCCGGCGGGCGGCGCGTGCTGGCGCCGTGGCCCCGGGCGTCGTACGCCACCACCCGGTGGCCGTCGGCGAGCAGCAGCTCCGCCGACGCGTCCCACTCCCCCATGTGCCCGGCCAGGCCGTGCAGGAGCAGGACCGGTGGGCTGCCCGGGCCGCCCCGGTCCCGGTACGCGAGCCGGACCCCCTCGTGCTCGACGACCTCATGTTCGACGTGCTCCATCGTCGGTATCCCCCTTCCGAACTGCCGTCCGGCCCGGCGTAGCCTGCAGAAACAGACCGACAGGCAAGGAGACAGGTCATGGCGAAGGTACAGAAGGTACCGTCCGCGGTCGTGGCGGCGAGTGGGCTCATCGGCGGCTACGGCGTGGCCCGGTGGACCAAGAAGCGCCAGCTCGGCGGGGCCGTGCTCGCCGTGGCCGGGGCCGCCGCCGCACAGCAGTGGCGGCGGCAGGCCGGGGGCAAGGCCGCAGGGGCGCTCACCGGCGCGTACCTCGCCGCCTTCGCCGGGTCGCATCCGCTGGCCAAGAAGATGGGCGCCTGGCCCGCCGTGTTCTCCGTCGCGGGTGGCGTCGCGCTCGCCTCCTGGGCGATCGCCGACCGTCGCGCTTCGTAGCCGGCCGGCCCGGTCGAGGGTGGGGGCTACGCCCCGAGCACCCGCGACACCGTATAGATCAACAACCCGGCCAGCGAACCCACCACCGTGCCGTTGATCCGGATGAACTGCAGGTCACGGCCGATATGGGCCTCGATCTTCTTCGAGGTGTGCTCGGCGTCCCAGCCGGCGACCGTGTCGGTGATGAGGGACGTGATCTCGTCGCGGTAGGTCGCGACCACGTACACCGCGGCGCCCTCGATCCAGCCGTCGACCTTGCTCTGCAGGCGTCCGTCGACGGCCATCCGGGCGCCGAGCGACAGCAGCGAGGCCCGCACCCGCAGGCGCAGCTCGCTGCGCTCGTCCTCCGCCGCGGCGACGATCATGGCGCGGACGGCGGACCAGGCGGACGCGATGAGGTCCTGGACCTCGCCGCGGCCGAGGACCTCCCGCTTCAGATACTCCACGCGCGCCCGCGTGTCCGTGTCCGACTGCAGGTCGACGGCGAAGTCGGCGAGGAAGCGGTCGATGGAGCCGCGCGCGGGGTGCTCGGGCATGTCGCGCATCTCGGTGACGAAGCGCACCAGCTCCTTGTAGACCCGCTCGCCGACCTTCTTGTCGACGAACCGGGGGGTCCAGCCGGGGGCGCCGCCCTGCACCGCGTCCATGACGGAGTCGGCGTGCTCCACGAGCCAGTCGTGGGCGCGTACGCAGACCAGGTCGACGACCCGTTTGTGGCCGCCGTCCGCGACGATCTTCTCCAGCATCTTGCCGAGGCCGGGCGCGATCTCCTGGACGTCGGCCCGCCGGGTGATGGCCTCGCCGACGACGGCCTGGACGTCGGAGTCGCGCAGGACGGTCAGGGCGCCGCGCAGCGCCGCGGCCAGCTCGGCAGTGACGCGGTCGGCGTGCGAGGGCTCGGCGAGCCAGGCGCCGAGGCGGCTGCTGATGCCGACGGCGCGCAGCCGTTTGCGTACGACGTCCTTGGACAGGAAGTTGTCGCCGACGAACTCGCCGAGCGAGACGCCCAGCTGGTCCTTCTTGGTGGGGATGATGGCGGTGTGCGGGATGGGCAGGCCGAGGGGGTGGCGGAAGAGTGCGGTGACCGCGAACCAGTCGGCCAGGGCACCGACCATGCCGGCCTCCGCGGCGGCGGCGACATAGCCGGTCCACGGGCCGGCGCCGGAGCTCTCGGCCCACTTGGCCAGGACGTAGACGATCGCGACGAACAGCAGGAGGCCGCTCGCGGTGGCCTTCATACGGCGCACGCCGCGGCGCTTCTCCTCGTCGGCGGCGTTGTAGGTGAACCCTTCGGGGGACACCTCGTGTGACGGTCCGGCGGCACGGGCATGCTGCCCCGTGTCCAGGTCCGCTTCATCCGCTTTCGTACGTTCCATTCGATCCACCGGCCCGTTCGACCCCTTGCCGTCGTCGCCGTTGTCGCTGCTGTCGCGGCTGTCGCCCTTCTCGCCGGCATCACCGCTGTCGCCGCCCCCCGTACGCATTGTCCCTTCCTGCTCCCTCCTGTGCCCTTCTCCCCCTCGTGCCGGCGCCCGCGCCGTGTGCTTCAGAGCACGCCCTCTACTGACCGACTCCCGGAACGCCCCATGAGTTCCCGGCGTCTGAGAGGTCGGGGGTGCCGTCTGCCGCCCTCCACCCCATGCCCCATCATGGGGAGACCAAGATCGGAGCCTCGGGCTCCCATTGCCTGAGGAGAAACGCACCGCATGACCAAGCGTCATGGTTATGCCTTGCTCGCCGCGATCGTCGCGGTGGTCGTGGCGGTCTCGACCGCCATATATCTCGGCGTCTCGCGCGCCGACACCAGCTCCCAGGACACCCTGGCCGGGCCCCGGAACCCGCAGAACTCCGCGGCTCCGGCCTCCGCCGGAACCTGGGTCGGCTCCTGGGCCACCTCGCCCGCGGCCGCCGAGCCCGGCACGGGGCAGGAGGGGCTCGCGGGCCACTCCGTCCGCAACGTCGTGCACACCAGCGTCGGCGGCACCAGCGCTCGCATCACGCTGTCGAACCTGTACGGACAGCAGCCGCTGACCATCACGCACGCCTCCATCGCCGTGGCCGCCGCGCCCAGCAACGCGACGGCCGCGGCCGGCACGCTGCGGCGGCTGACGTTCTCCGGCAGCACCTCGGTGGTGATCCCGGCGGGGCAGCAGGTCGTGAGCGACGCGGTACGCATGGAGGTGCCGCACGACACGGACATGCTCGTCACGACGTACTCGCCGACCCCCTCAGGACCGGTCACGTACCACCCGCAGGCCCGCCAGATCTCGTACGTCGCGGAGGGCGACCGGACCGAGAACGTGAGCGGCGCCGCGTACACCGAGCAGAGCCCGTACTGGCGGTATCTGACCGCGCTGGACGTGCTGAGCAACGAGTCGACGGGCACGGTCGTCGTCATCGGCGACTCGATCACCGACGGGGTGACGTCCACGGTCGGGGCCAACCACCGGTGGACCGACGTCCTCGCGGACCGGCTCCGTGACGAGTCCGGCGCGCCGCGCTACAGCGTCGTCAACGAGGGCATCAGCGGGAACCGCATCCTCGCCGACGGGCTGGGGCAGCAGCGCACCACCGGGCAGGGGCAGGCCACCGACAACCCGAGCGGGCTGTCGCGGTTCGACCGCGACGTGCTCAGCCGTACGGGCGTCAAGGCCGTGGTCATCGCGCTCGGCATCAACGACATCCTGCGCACACCGAGCCAGACCGACCCCGACAAGATCACGGAGGGGCTGCGGGAGCTGACCCGGCAGGCGCACAGCCGGGGGCTGCGGGTCGTCGGGGCGACGCTGATGCCGTTCCAGGGGCACCGCGGGTATCTGCCCGCTCTGGAGAGCGTGCGGCAGGCCGTCAACGCGCAGATCCGTTCGGGTGGCGTGTTCGACGAGGTCGTGGACTTCGACAAGGCCCTGCAGGATCCGTACAACCCGCGCAAGCTGCGGCCGGAGTACGACTCGGGGGACCATCTGCATCCGAGCGATGCGGGGTACCGGCGGATGGCGGAGACGTTCAACCTCGCCCATGTGAAGGGCTCGGCCCCCGCCGAACTGTGACCCGCCGCGGGCCGAGGCGCTCCGGGGCTGTCAGTCCCAGTCCCCGCGACGCCGCTGCTCGCGCTCCTCGCGGCGGGCCTTCCGGCGTTCGCGGTGAAGCTCGCGGCGCTCCTCGTGCCGCTCGCGCATCAGGTCGCGGTGCCCGTCGAGCATCTTGCGGTGAGCCTCATGCACGTCGTCACGGAACGACGTGTGCAGCTCCCTGAGGGCCTCCCTGCGCTCCAGCTTCTCCTGGCGGCGTTCCTCCTTCAGCCGCTGCCTCTCCGCGCGTGTGATCTTGCGTTCGACGCCGACGCCGCCCCAGAAGGCGACGCCCGTCACGATGACGCGCGGTGCGCCGGGCTCGCCCGGCACGCCCTCCTCGCGGTGGTCGAAGCCGCCCATGATGCCGATGCCGCGGACGACGACCTCGACGCCGGGCGGCACGATGACGTTCAGGCCGCCCATGATCGCGTAGCAGTCGATGACGACCTCGCGCTCGGCGAACCGCGCCTCGCGCAGATCGATCTCACCGCCGCCCCAGAACGCGACCGCCGTGAAGCGCCGCGGCACGGTCCACCGCCCCTTGCGCTGGAAACCGGCCATGATCGCCGCGGCCCACGAGGACGTGCCCTCGCCGCCGATCCGCGGGGCCCATTCACCCGCCTCCGCAGGCGAGTCGGCGGACGGCTTCACGAGAGGCACCGCCGCCGCGCCGGCCGGCAGGTCGCGCGTGATGGGCACCAACTCCCCGTACGTACGGGCGTTGTAGGTGGCCTCCAGCCGCTCCTCGAACTCCGCCATGTCGAGGCGGCCCTCGGCCAGCGCGTCCCTGAGGTGTTCGGCGACCCGCTCGCGGTCGGCGTCGGAGGCTCGCAGGTCGGCGTCGGGGACTCTCGGATCGGTGTCGGAGGCTCGCAGATCGGGGGCGGAGACTCGCAGATCGGGGTCCTCGGGTCCCGGGTTCGCCCCGGGAGAAGGCACAGCGTCCGTCATACGGAGCAGCCTACGAGTTCTCCGCCTGCGGCTGCAGGAGGTCGCCCCCAGTTGCGTACATGTTTGCGATGACGGCCTCGATGTCGGGTTCCCGCACGGACAGGTCCACCAGCGGATACTCCGCCGCGATACGTGCCACCAGAGGTGCCGCCGACTCCGACGCGGGGAACGCCAGCCACTGGCGCGGCCCTTCGACCTTCACCACGCGCGCGGGCGGGCCGATGTCGACGGGCGGCAGCTCGCGGGCCAGGTCCACCACCAGCGTCCGCTCGCTCTCCCCCACCTCGTGCAGCCCGGACAGCGGGCCGTCGTACATCAGCCGCCCGTGGTCGATGACCATCACGCGCCGGCACAGCTGCTCGATGTCGGTCAGATCGTGAGTGGTGAGCAGCACGGTCGTGCCGCGCTCGGCGTTCAACTCGCGCAGGAACTCCCGTACTTTCGCCTTGCTGACGACATCGAGACCGATGGTCGGTTCGTCGAGGTAGAGCACGTCCGGGTCGTGGAGCAGGGCGGCCGCGATGTCGCCGCGCATACGCTGACCGAGGGACAGCTGCCGCACGGGAACGTCCAACAGGTCGCGCATCTCGAGGAGTTCGACGCAGCGGTCGAGGTTGGCGCGGTATCGGGCGTCGGGGATGCGGTACATGCGGTGCATCAGCCGGTACGAGTCGATCAGCGGCAGGTCCCACCACAGGGTGGTGCGCTGCCCGAACACGACGCCGATGTGCCGCGCCAGTCTCGTACGCTCCCGTGAGGGATCGATACCCGCGACGCGCAGACGGCCGCCGCTGGGCGTCAGGATGCCGGTGAGCATCTTGATCGTCGTCGATTTTCCCGCGCCGTTCGGCCCGATGTAGCCGACCATCTCGCCGCGCGCCACCGTGAAGGAGATCGAGTCGACGGCGCGGACCTGTTGTTTCTCCCGGCGCAGGAAGCCGCTTCTGCGCCGTACGTCGAAGATCTTCTCCACGCCCTCCAGGCGGATGAACGCGTCGTCGCTCGCGTCGCTCACGCCACTGCTGTCGTTCACGGCTCAACTCCCTGTACTGCGGTACGAACGAAGTCCCACGCGCCAGGCCGCCCCGGCCAGCGCACAGCACGCGACGGCCACCAGCGGCGGCGCGAACGCCACCCACTGCGGCAGGTCCAGCGGATAGGGCCGCCCCAGCACGTACAGCGCGGGCAGCCAGTTGACGAAGGCCAGCGGCAGGATGAAGGTGACGCCGCGCAGCAGGTCCTTGGCGAAGACCGTCGGCGGATACTGCAGGAGCGTGTTACCGCCGTACGTGAAGGAGTTCTGCACCTCGGCGGCGTCCTGCGCGAAGAACTGGAAGGCCGCTCCCGCCACGAACACGGCCGCGAAGATCGCGGCCCCGCTGAGCAGCATCAGCGGGATCAACAGCACCTTCAGCGGCGTCCAGGCAATGTCGAGGACGGCCACCGCGTATCCGAGCACCAGCAGCCCCTGGGTGACCCGGCCGAGGCGGCGAAGCGCGAACCGGTCCGCGGCAACCTGGGCGAGCACCGGCGCCGGACGCACCAGCAACACGTCCAGCGTGCCATCACGCACCCGCTCTCCCAGCCGCTCGATCGATCCCAGCACCAGATCGGCGAGGCCGAGGGCGGTGCTCGCCCCTCCGTAGAGCAACGCGACCTCCGGCAGGGTGTAGCCGCCGAGCTCGTCCACCTGCGAGAACATCAGCAGGATCGCGACGAAGTCCAGCGCGGTCACCGCGAGGTCCCCGAGCGCCGTCATCGCGAACGACGCTCGGTACGCCATCGTGGAGCGGATCCACATGCCGGCGATCATCCGGTAGGCGCGCAGCCCGTCCGTGAGCCGGGAACCAGCAGCAAGATCACCCACCCTGCACCACCACCCGCCTGGTCGCCGCCAACTGCAGCAGACGCCCGGCCCCGAGCAGCGCCACTGCCCAAGCCCCTTGGAAGGCGTACACCCGCAGGAGGCCGAGGCCCGTGTACGTCCCAAGGAACACATCGGCGGGCACCTGCAGCAGCGCCGACCACGGCAGCGCCCGCGCGATCTCGCCCAGCGTGCCCGGGAAGACGTTCAGCGGCAGCAGCATCCCCGAGAAGAACATCCCCGCCAGCCCCGCCAGCTGCACCACGCCCGCGCCGTCCATCAGCCAGAACGCGGACAGCGCCACCAGATAACGGATCGCGAAGCTGACGACGACACCGAGCGCGACGGCGACCAGGAACGCCACCCATCGGAACGGGTCCGCGGGAATCACCAAATCGAACAGCAGCCCGCCGATCGCCATCGGCACGACACCCCGGCCGAGCAGATGGAACGCGGCCCGCCCCACATCACTGGCCAGCCACCACGTCTGCAGATCCGCCGGCCGGTACAGATCGATGGCGATGTCGCCCGTACGGATCCGCCCGATCAGCTCCACCTCCATGCCACGGCCCATCACCGCCACCACCATGAGCAGCCCCTGACCGAGCCACACATACGTGAGCGCCTGCGCCTGGTCGTAGCCGCCGAGTCCCGGCCGCTCATCCCACAGCGCGATGTAGGTGTACGTCAGGATCAGACCGAAGACGGTGTTGGTGAACACCCCCGCAGCCGTGGCCATTCGGTACGTGGCGTACCGCCGGAACCCGCTCACCGCGACGGCCGCGTACAACCGCCCCTTGCCCACGAAAAACCTCCCCCGAGCGCCGCACACATCCGGCCGCCGGCCGGCCTCCGGCCAGCCCGTTCCGGGTGCTCCGGGCCAAAGCGCAAGAGCCTAACGGGCATACCCGGGTGCCTGCCACTTGATTACGGCACGCGGTGCGCGCCACCCCCCGGCGCGGAACTCATGATGCGAAAGTGTGCAAAGGCGTATGAAGGGCGCGTACGACGTGAAACGGGAGTACGGCACAAAATGAGCGACGAGCCGCAGCAGCACAAAGGAGGCTGGGCGCCGCGGGACGCCGGGCCCAAGTCTCCAGGGGCCCCGGCCGCGGGCCCGGCCCCGGGCACCGGCGCGGCCCTGGTTCTGGACGGCGCGTCAGGCCGGCCCGGGCCCGCCGCCGCGGGCACCCCCGGCACGCAGCCGGAGGTCGCGCCGACCGCCGGCGGCCCCCGGCAGCCGAACCGCACCGGCTGGCGCCGCGCCGTGCCCACCTGGCGCATGGTCCTCGGCGGTTGCCTCGGCCTGGCGGCGCTGTGCATCGGCGGCTTCGTCGCCGGCTATCTGCTCGTACGGATTCCGCCCGCGAACGCGGCCGCGGTGGCGCAGAGCAACGTCTACCTGTACTCCGACGGCTCCCCGCTCGCCCGCGACGGCGACGTCAACCGCGAGAACGTCGCCCTCGCGAGCATCCCCAAGTCCGTGCAGCACGCCGTTCTCGCCGCCGAGGACCGGGACTTCTACTCCGAGCCCGCAGTCGATCCCGCGGCGATGATCCGCGGCGCCTGGAACACCCTCATCGGCAAGGGCAAGCAGTCCGGCTCGACCATCACCCAGCAGTACGTGAAGAACTACTACCTGGGCCAGGAGCAGACGGTCACCCGGAAGGTGAAGGAGTTCTTCATCTCGATCAAACTGGCGCGCGAGGTGAGCAAGGACAAGATCCTCGAGGGCTATCTGAACACCAGCTACTTCGGCCGCAACGCCTACGGCATCCAGGCCGCCGCCCAGGCCTACTACGGCGTCGACGTGCAGCACCTCGACACCGGGCAGGGCGCCTACCTCGCGACCCTCCTCAACGCCCCGAGCGCCTACGACGTCGTGGCCCACCCCCAGAACATGACCAAGGCCATCGCCCGCTGGGACTACGTCCTGGACGGCATGGTCAAGGAGGACTGGCTCACCCCCGCCGAACGCGACGGCATGCGCTTCCCCGTCCCCCACGAGGCCAAGCCCGCCGCCGCGATGTCCGGGCAGCGCGGCTATATCGTCCAGGCCGTCAACGACTACCTCATCAGCCACAAGATCCTCGACGAGGACGCGCTGGAATCCGTCGGCGGCTACCGGATCACGACCACCATCGAGAAGAAGCAGGAACAGGCCTTCGTCGACGCCGTGGACGACCAGGTGATGTCCCAGGTCAAGAAGGACACCCGGACCGCGGACCGCAACGTCCGCGTGGGCGGCGCGTCCGTCGACCCCGACACCGGCAAGGTCATCGCGATGTACGGCGGCATCGACTACACGCAGCAGTACGTCAACAACGCGACGCGCCGCGACTACCAGGTCGGCTCGACGTTCAAGCCCTTCGTCTTCACGGCCGCCGTCGAGAACCGGTCCAGGACCCAGGACGGCCGCCCCATCAACCCCAACACGATCTACGACGGCGACAGCAAGCACCGCGTGGAGGGCTGGCGCGGCAAGCCCTACGCCCCCGAGAACGAGGACAAGACCGACTACGGCCCCATCACCGTACGAGACGCCACCGACAACTCCGTCAACGCCGTCTACGCACAGATGGCCGCGGACGTCGGCCCCGACAAGGTGAAGGCGACCGCCGTCCACCTCGGCATCCCCCAGGACACCCCCGACCTCAGCGCCTCACCGTCCATCGCGCTCGGCACGGCCACCGCCAGCGTCCTCGACATGGCGCAGGCGTACGCGACCCTCGCCAACCACGGCAGATACGGCGCGGCCACACTCGTCGAGAAGGTCACCCGGCAGGGCGAGTCCATCGGCCTGCCCAAGCAGCACACCCAGAAGGCCGTCAGCCGCGAGTCCGCCGACACGACGACCTACATGCTGCAGAGCGTCGTCGAGGACGGCACAGGCTCCGCCGCCCAGGCCGCCGGGCGCCCCGCCGCAGGCAAGACGGGCACCGCCGAGAACGACACCGCGGCATGGTTCGCGGGCTACACGCCGGACCTCGCCACGGTCGTCGTCGTCATGGGCCAGAACCCGGTCACCGGCGAACACACACCCCTGTACGGGGCGCTCGGCGAGTCACGGCTCAACGGCGGCGGATACCCGGCACGCATCTGGGCGCAGTACACGGACGCCGCGCTGGTCGGCAGGGACGTCCACGACTTCGACCTGCAGCTGGCCGAGGGCGCGGACGAACGCGACCCGTACGAGGACTGGGCCGAGGAGGAGTGGTACCGGCGCCGCCAGGGCCTCCCGGGCTCGAAGCCGAGCAAGAAGCCCGGCGCCAAGCCGAGCAAGAAGCCGGGCACCGCGCAGGGCGGAAAGCCCGGAGACAAGAAGACCGGCGGCAAGGGCCGCCCCCCGCAGAATCCGGGGCAGACACCCGGCGGCCGCACCCAGGGCCCGGCTCAGGGCACACAGCCCCAAAGGCCCCGCCTCCCCCAGGGCGGCACCGGAGACATCCGGCCCCAGGCACCACCCGCAGGCGGCGCGGCCGGCCCCCAGGGCCAGACCACACCGCGGCGGGACTGAGGACGAGCCACCCCGCCCGGTGGACCCGGCGCTCACACGTAAGGCCTGGTGACAGCAGTCACCAGGCCTTACGCACATCACTGTCAGAGATAGAGACCGGTCGAGTCCTGGGAACCCTCGAAACGGTCCGCGGCCACCGCATGCAGATCACGCTCGCGCATCAGCACGTACGCCACACCCCGCACCTCGACCTCGGCCCGGTCCTCGGGGTCGTACAGCACCCGGTCGCCCGGCTCCACGGTCCGCACGTTCTGTCCGACCGCGACCACATCGGCCCAGGCCAGCCGCCGCCCGACGGCCGCGGTCGCGGGGATCAGGATGCCGCCGCCGGAACGCCGCTCGCCCTCATTGGCGTCCTGCCGCACCAGCACACGGTCGTGCAGCATCCGGATGGGCAACTTGTCGTGGTGGGTCTTCTCGCTCACGCTCCGAACCTACCTGTCTCCACCCCACCCGCACCCCGGAGGGTCAGCGCTTCCGCTTGCGCGAGCTCATGGCCAGCAGCCCCACGACCCCGACGACGACGATCGCCACGGGCACGATCCGCTCGAAACGCGGCGCCCCCTGCTCCGACACCAACCCCGCCCGCACACCGCTCACGGCCCGGTTGACGCCGACATACGCCCGCCCGAGCGTGTGATCGACACTGGAGACGACCTTCGCTCTGGCATCCCCGACGATCGTCTTCGGGTGCACCCGCATCCCGATCTCATCGAGGGTCTCGGCCAGCCGGTCACGCCGGAGCCTGATGTCCGCCTCGATCTGCGCAGGGGTCCTGGCATCCGACACCGCGCCGCCTCCGTGGTCGTATCCGATGGTCTTGATGGTCTTGAGTCCTACGTACTGGTCGACAGTCTGTCAGCTTCCCGCCCGCCGCACCCCACGGCGCCCCCCTATTACCCTCGTTCCGTAACCAGTCACGGGGGGTACGCCCCCTTTGCCGTCCCCCTTGCGAGGAGACCGAAGAAGATGAGCGAGCGACTCCAGCCCGGCGACACCGCCCCGGCCTTCACCCTGCCCGACGCCGACGGCAACGAGGTCTCCCTCGCCGACCACAAGGGCCGCAAGGTCATCGTCTACTTCTACCCGGCCGCCCTCACCCCCGGCTGCACCAAGCAGGCCTGCGACTTCACGGACAACCTGGAGGTCCTCGCCGGCGCCGGCTACGACGTCATCGGCATCTCCCCCGACAAGCCGGAGAAGCTCGCGAAGTTCCGCGAGCAGGAGTCCCTCAAGGTCACCCTGCTGGCCGACCCCGAGAAGACGGTCACCGAGGCCTACGGCGCGTACGGCGAGAAGAAGAACTACGGCAAGACGTACATGGGCGTCATCCGCTCCACGGTGATCGTGGACGAGGAGGGCAAGGTCGAACGGGCCCTGTACAACGTGCGGGCCACGGGCCACGTGGCAAAGATCATCAAGGATTTGGGCATCTGAGACCCACTCCCACCCCTACTCGAACGGCCCGTACCGGCTTGATCCGGTACGGGCCGTTCCACATTCCGGTCGTGACTGTCCGATAAGCAGCTCGTTACTCCGTACGAGCCGCGAACATGTGGCCGGAGACGGAGGGGAATCAATGGGGGCCAGTGCGTACGCCAAGGAGCGGCGGAGGACGCGGCTCGCGGGGCGCGGACGATGTCGGAGGCGTTGGAGAGGTTGGGGGTGGATCCGAGGAACTCGACACGGCGGTATGTGTCCGAGCGGATGAAGAAGCTGGGGGTGGACACGTCGCACTTCGAGCGCGAGGGGGCCAAGTGGACGAGGGAGATCCTCGAGCCCGTAGTCGCCCAGTCCACGAGCGTCAACGACGTCGTACGCCGACTCGGACTCGACTCTGTGGGCGGTCACCAGACCAACATCGCCCGACGCATCAAGTCGTACGGGATCGACACCTCGCACTTCACGCCTGTGGTCCGCACGGAGCGCATGAGATACAACCAGCGCCGCCGGACCGCCGAGGAGATCCTCGTCGAGGACACCTCGACGACACACCCCAAGCGCACACCGAGCAGTCGTCTCAAGAGGGCGATGCGCGAACTCGGTCTGGAGGAGCGGTGCACCCTCTGCGGAATGGAGCCGGTGTGGCTCGGGGAACCCCTGCCGCTTGAGGTCGACCACATCGACGGCAACTGGCGGAACAACCGGATCGAAAACCTACGGCTCCTGTGCCCCAACTGCCATTCGACAACGGACAGTTACCGAGGGCGCGGCAAGAGCCGGGCCGGGAATTGCGCCTCATGAGCAACGGCGTGCAGTACACCCGCGAGCAACTGGCGGAAGCCGCCGAACAGTGTTCCAGCATCGACGAGGTTATCGCCTTCTTCGACACCCGGCCGTACGACAATCTCCGGCGATACCTCGTGAAGCGTTTTCGTCACTTCGACATCAACATCTCGCATTTCCGCCCTTCCGGCAGACGCCCGCGCCCCACGCACGAAGAGTTGCGTAGGGCGGTCGCCGAATCGGCCTCCCTGGCGGGAGTACTTCGCCACTTGCATCGGCCGAACAACGGCCGGCAGCGCACACTACTGCGTCAGTGGATCGCCGAGGAAAGCCTCACGCCCGCGCACTTCCTGGGGCAGGCGCACCAGCGAGGAAAGCCGGGCACCAACGCGCAGCGCCCCGAAGAGATCCTGGTCCGACACGACCGCAAGCACCGAACAGGGACCTCGCGGTTGCGCCGTGCGCTCTGCGGCATCGGCGTACCCGAGGAGTGCGCCAGGTGCGGAGTCGGCCCGGAATGGCTCGGCAAGCCAATGACACTGGAGGTCGATCACATCAGCGGTGACTGGAGCGATGACCGGCGGGAGAATCTGCGGCTGCTGTGCCCGAACTGCCACGCGATCACCACTACGTGGTGCCGAGGCGGGCGTGGACGTTCCTCTCAAGCGAACGCCTCATGACCGGTACCATGGCCGTGCACGCGGCCGTGTCGTAACTGGCAGCCGAGCTGCGTTTAGATCGCAGTGGGCGAAAGCCCGTGTGGGTTCGAATCCCACCGGCCGCACGCACACAGAGGGGCCGTCCGGTTGGGCGGCCCCTCTCTCGTATGTCAGCCCAACAACTCCCGCACCACCGGCACCAACGCCCGGAACGCCTTCCCCCGGTGGCTGATCGCGTTCTTCTCCTCAGGGCTCAGCTCCGCGCACGTCCGCGTCTCGCCCTCCGGCTGAAGGATCGGGTCGTAGCCGAAGCCGTTCGTGCCGGCCGGGGTGTGGCGGAGGGTGCCGGTCAGGCGGCCCTCGACGACTCGTTCCGTGCCGTCCGGGAGGGCGAGGGCCGCGGCGCAGGCGAAGTGGGCGGCGCGGTGTTCGTCGGAGATGTCGCCGAGCTGGGCCAGGAGGAGCTCGAGGTTGGCCTGGTCGTCGCCGTGGCGGCCGGCCCAGCGGGCGGAGAAGATGCCGGGGGCGCCGCCGAGTACGTCGACGCAGAGGCCGGAGTCGTCGGCGACGGCGGGCAGGCCGGTGGCCTGTGCCAGTGCGTGGGCCTTGAGCAGGGCGTTCTCGGCGAAGGTGACGCCGGTCTCCTTGACGTCGGGGATGTCCGGGTAGGCGTCCGCGCCGACGAGGTCGTGGGTGAGTCCGGCGTCGGCGAGGATGGCCTTGAGTTCGGTGATCTTTCCGGCGTTGCGGGTGGCGAGGATCAGGCGGGTCATGCCCACCAGTATCGCGGGGCGGGAGGGGCGGCCCGCCCGCGGTCCCCGTGCGGGCCGTTTTACGGCGTGCAGACCTTCGTCAGTTCGCCCGCCGCGTCGGTGACGGGGCTGATGTCGGGTGTCTGGTCGCCGTTGTCGACGGCCTTGCGGACGTTGGTGACGGCCTTGCCGAGGTCGTCGACCGCCTTGTTGACGTCGGCGTTGTCGGTCTTGTCGCCGATCTCGTCGAGGTTCTGGTCGATGGAGTCGAGTGCTTCGGCGGTCTGGGTCGGGTCGTTGGCGGCGTTCTCGACGGCCTGGTCGAGTTCCGTGACGCTGTCGGCTATGGCGTCGGCGGTCTGTACGCAGTCCAGTGCCTTGTCGACGGCGCTGCAGCCGGCGGCGAGCGGCGTGGCGAGTGCCAGGCTCGCCAGGGCGATGGCGGTGCTGATGCGTCGGCGGCGCGGTGCCATGTCGGCGGTTCCTCCCGGGAGTTGCGGACGGGCGCACGGTTTTGCCCGTGCGCCCGCACCTGTAGTAACGCCGGGAGGGGCCTTCTTGGTTGCTTCTTTACTCTGTCTCCTCGTGGCCCTTGCCTGCCGGGCACCACGGTGGCGGGTCGGAGGCCGAGAAGCTGACCGGGGCCGGGGGCGCGGCTACTGCTGCTGTTCGAGGGCGGCGCGCTGGATGGCGGTGAGTTCCGTGCAGCCGGAAACGGCCAGGTCGAGCAGTGAGTTGAGTTCGTCGCGGGTGAAGGGTTCGGCTTCGGCGGTGCCTTGGACCTCGACGAACCGGCCGTCGCCGGTGCAGACGACGTTCATGTCGGTCTCGGCGCGTACGTCTTCCTCGTAGCAGAGGTCGAGGAGTGGTACGCCGCCGACGATGCCGACGGAGACGGCGGAGACGGTGCCGGTGAGGGGGTTGCGGCCGGCCTTGACGAGTTTCTTCTTCTGGGCCCAGGCGACGGCGTCGGCGAGGGCGACGTATGCGCCGGTGATGGCGGCGGTGCGGGTGCCGCCGTCGGCCTGGAGGACGTCGCAGTCGAGGACGATGGTGTTCTCGCCGAGTGCCTTGTAGTCGATCACGGCGCGCAGGGACCGGCCGATGAGGCGGGAGATCTCGTGGGTGCGGCCGCCGATCTTGCCTTTGACGGACTCGCGGTCGCCGCGGGTGTTGGTGGAGCGGGGCAGCATCGCGTATTCGGCGGTGACCCAGCCTTCGCCGCTGCCTTTGCGCCAGCGCGGGACGCCTTCGGTGACGGATGCGGTGCAGAAGACCTTGGTGTCGCCGAAGGAGATGAGGACCGAGCCCTCGGCGTGCTTGCTCCAGCCGCGTTCGAGGCGTACGGGGCGGAGCTGTTCGGGCGTGCGGCCGTCGATTCGTGACATGCTGCCGAGCCTAGCCCGAATGGTGAAGGCCCCGTTCCGGTGTGGGTGCGGAACGGGGGCTGGCGGGTGGCTTCGCTGGGGCGAAGCCTCACCCTCGGTTCACATCATGTCTTCGATGTCGGCCGCGATGGGGTCGGCGTCGGTGCCGATGACGACCTGGATCGCTGTGCCCATCTTGACGACGCCGTGTGCTCCGGCGGCCTTGAGTGCGGCCTCGTCGACCTTGTCCGGGTCGATGACCTCGGTCCGCAGGCGGGTGATGCAGCCTTCGATCTCTTCGATGTTGTCGATGCCGCCGAGCCCGGCAACGATCTTCTCAGCCTTGGTGGCCATTTCTTGCTCCGTTCACCTTGACCCGCTTTGTCACGGTAACTCACGGTCGGGCCGTCTCCACGGGCGGTCATGTCACTCGCCGCATCCACTGGTCTACACCAGTATTCCCACCGCCGCCAAGCCCGGCTCATGCCTCATTCGGGACTGATCGCTACAGCCTCGCCGTCCCCTATAACGAACGCCACACGGCCATCGCGACCACTGAGAACTGCTTTATGGCACGATTTCCCGATATGTCCAGTGGCACAAAATTCGTGGGTTCCTTATCCAGCCTTCACCGTGCTACAACAGGTCTACACCAGTCAGTGGTGTAGACCACATCCCCTGCTGCCATTCCTCATTCCCCCATGCCCCCGGCAGCACCCGGCACACGGAGGACGTTCATGAGCACCGGTACCGAAACCGCGGCCCCCGCGGCCCCCGCGAAGAAGAAAGCGGGGGCGAGCCTGTTCCAGGGTCTGCAGAAGATCGGGCGCAGCCTGCAGCTGCCGATCGCCGTGCTGCCCGCCGCCGGCATCCTGCTGCGCCTCGGCCAGCCGGACGTCTTCGGCGCCAACGGGCTCGGCTGGGACAAGGTCGCATCGGTCTTTGCCACCGCCGGTGGCGCGGTCTTCGACAACCTGCCGATGCTCTTCTGTATCGGTGTCGCCATCGGCTTCGCCAAGAAGGCCGACGGCTCCACCGCGCTCGCCGCGCTGGTGGGCTTCCTGGTCTACAGCAACGTGCTCAAGGCGTTCCCGGTCACCGAGGCCAAGATCCAGAAGGGCGCGGACATAGCCGCGACCTACAACAACCCGGGTGTGCTCGGCGGCATCGTGATGGGTCTGCTGGCCGCCATGCTGTGGCAGAAGTTCCACCGCACCAAGCTGGTCGACTGGCTCGGCTTCTTCAACGGCCGCCGGCTCGTCCCGATCATCATGGCCTTCGTCGGCACCCTGGTCGGCGTCGTCTTCGGTCTGGTCTGGGAGCCCATCGGTGAGGGCATCAGCAGCTTCGGCGAGTGGATGACGGGTCTCGGCGCCGTCGGTGCCGGTCTCTTCGGCGCCATCAACCGTGCGCTGATCCCGGTGGGCATGCACCAGTTCGTGAACACCGTCGCGTGGTTCCAGCTCGGCGACTTCACCAACTCCGCCGGCCAGGTCGTCCACGGCGACCTGAACCGCTTCTTCGCGGGCGACCCGCACGCCGGTATGTTCATGTCCGGCTTCTTCCCGATCATGATGTTCGGTCTCCCGGCCGCCGCCCTGGCCATCGCGCACTCTGCCCGTCCCGAGCGCCGCAAGGCCGTCCTGGGCATGATGATCTCCCTCGCCCTGACCTCCTTCGTCACGGGTGTCACCGAGCCGATCGAGTTCTCGTTCATGTTCATCGCGCCGGTGCTGTACGCGATCCACGCGGTGCTCACGGCGATCTCGCTGGCCGTGACCTGGATGCTCGGCGTCCACGCCGGCTTCACGTTCTCGGCGGGCTTCATCGACTACGCGCTGAACTGGAACCTGGCCACCAAGCCGTGGCTGATCATCCCGATCGGCCTGGTCTTCGCGGTGATCTACTACGTGGTCTTCCGCTTCGCGATCGCCAAGTTCGACCTGCCGACGCCGGGCCGCGAGCCCGAGGCGGAGGTCGAGGACCTCACCAAGGCGTAACCTCACCAGGGTGTAAACAGGCCCTGGACAGCACGGAGGCCCCCGGAGCAAGCGAGCTCCGGGGGCCTCTGCCATGTTCTGCGGGGCGCAATATCGTTCTACGCGGCTGGATCCCGTACGGCCTCGTGCGGGCCGGACCCTCGTACGTCTAGATCTCGTACGACACCCCGGCCGCCGCCAGGTCCACCGGGCCGTCGAACACGGCCCGCGCGTCGGCGGCATTGACCTCGGGGTCGGTCCACGGCGGGATGTGGGTCAGCACCAGGCGCCGGACCGCGGCGCGCTGGGCGAGCTCGCCCGCCTCGCGGCCGTTGAGATGGAGGTCGGGGATGCTCTCCTTGCCGTGCGTGAACGCGGCCTCGCACAGGAACAGATCGGTGTTGAAGGCGAGTTCGACCAGGGAGTCGCACATCCCGGTGTCCCCGGAGTACGTCAGTGAGGAACCGCCGTGCTCGAGGCGGATGCCGTACGCCTCGATGGGGTGGCGCACCCTCTCCGTGTGCACCGTGAACGGGCCGATGTCGAAGGTGCCCGGCTTGACGGTGTGGAAGTCGAAGACCTCGCTCATCGACGACGCGGAGGGCGTGTCGCCGTAGGCGGTGGTCAGTCGCTGCTCGGTGCCCTCGGGTCCGTGGACGGGGAGGGGAGCGGCGCGGCCGCCGTCGTGCCGGTAGTAGCGCGCCACGAAGTAGGCGCACATGTCGATGCAGTGGTCGGCGTGCAGATGGCTGAGGAAGATCGCGTCGAGGTCGTAGAGACCGCAGTGGCGCTGCAGCTCGCCAAGGGCGCCGTTGCCCATGTCGAGGAGCAGCCGGAAGCCGTCGGCCTCGACGAGGTAGCTCGAGCAGGCCGATTCCGCGGACGGGAACGACCCCGAGCAGCCGACGACGGTGAGCTTCATGGAGCAGAAACCTCCGCTGGCAGGATGAGAAAACGGGGGTCGTGCGGTGCGTCGAGCGTAAGGCGCAAAAGCCTTCGTCGCTTCTCCGTCACGGGCTGTTGTGGGCGAACTCACCTGCTGTGTCACCGGATCGGATGGCGGTGCGGCCGGTGCCCGCCGACGCTGATCGCGGGAGCGGCCGCGGGGTACGGAGGCGGGGCGCGCAGCGGGCCGGGCGCGCCGGTACCGTCGGTACATGGACACGTCCTGGTGGCTCGCCCTGGCCGCCGTGGTGCTGCTCGCGCTGGTCGCGGCGCTGGCCGACGGCTGGGGGCCGCGCGGTGGGCGCCGCCCCGGCGGCAGGACCCGGGCGCCGGGACGGCCCGGTGAGCGGCCGGGGCCGCCGCGGCGGTGGGCGGCGGGGCGCCCCAGGCCGAAGCCGGCGGAGATCTGGTGGGCGAACGTGCCGTACGAGCAGGAGGGCGCTGCTCCGGGGCGTCCGGGTGGGGCGGCGCGTGGTGCCGTGCGGGCCAAGGACCGGCCGTGTCTGGTGCTGTCGGTGCACGGTGACACCGCGCTCGTCGCGAAGATCACCAGCAAGTATCGCGACGAACGCCCGGGTGTGATCCCGCTGCCGCCGGGGTCTGTGGGGGATGCGCAGGGCCGCCCCAGCTTCCTGGAGACGGACGAGCTGCGGAACGTGGCCGTGTGGGAGTTCCGGCGGCGGGCCGGGGTGGCGGACCCGGTCCTGTGGGACCAGGTCCGCCATCTCGCGCGTTAGGCGCCTGCCTGTGGGCGGTGCGGCGGGCGGCTTTAGGCCCAGAGCTGGCCGTGCAGCGTCTCGATGGCCTCTTCCGTCGTGGCGGCGGTGTAGACGCCGGTCGACAGGTACTTCCAGCCGCCGTCGGCGACGATGAAGACGATGTCCGCGGACTCGCCCGCCTTGACCGCCTTGTTGCCGACGCCGATCGCGGCGTGCAGCGCGGCGCCCGTGGAGACGCCCGCGAAGATCCCCTCCTGCTGGAGGAGTTCCCGGGTGCGGGTCACGGCGTCTGCGGAGCCGACCGAGAAGCGGGTGGTCAGCACGGACGCGTCGTACAGCTCGGGTACGAAGCCCTCGTCGAGGTTGCGCAGGCCGTAGACGAGGTCGTCGTAGCGCGGCTCGGCGGCGACGATCTTGACGTCCGGCTTGTGCTCGCGCAGGTAGCGGCCGACGCCCATGAGCGTCCCCGTCGTGCCGAGGCCCGCCACGAAGTGCGTGACGGACGGCAGGTCGGCGAGGATCTCGGGGCCGGTGGTCGCGTAGTGCGCGCCGGCGTTGTCCGGGTTGCCGTACTGGTAGAGCATCACCCAGTCCGGGTGCTGCTCGGCCAGCTCCTTGGCGATGCGCACGGCGGTGTTGGAGCCGCCCGCGGCCGGGCTGGGGATGATCTCCGCGCCCCACATGGCGAGCAGGTCGCGCCGCTCCTGCGAGGTGTTCTCGGGCATGACGCAGATCATGCGGTAGCCCTTGAGCCTCGCGGCCATGGCGAGCGAGATGCCGGTGTTGCCGGACGTGGGCTCGAGGATGGTGCAGCCGGGCGTGAGCCGGCCGTCCTTCTCGGCCTGCTCGATCATGTGCAGCGCGGGGCGGTCCTTGACCGAGCCGGTCGGGTTGCGGTCCTCGAGCTTGGCCCAGATCCGGACGTCCTCGGACGGGGAGAGCCGGGGCAGCCGTACGAGCGGCGTGTTGCCGACGGCTGCGAGGGGGGAGTCGTACCGCATGCCGATCAGGCCATACCGCCGGCCACGGCCGGCAGGATCGTCACGCTGTCGCCGTCGGCCACCTTGGTGTTGATGCCGTCGAGGAAACGGACGTCCTCGTCGTTCAGGTAGACGTTGACGAAGCGGCGCAGCTGGCCGCCGTCGACGATCCGGGCCTGGATTCCGGCGTGCCGGGTCTCGAGGTCGGCGAAGAGCGCGGCGAGGGTGTCCCCGCTGCCCTCGACGGCCTTCGCACCGTCGGTGTACTGGCGGAGGATGGTCGGGATGCGGACCTCGATGGCCATGGACTGGGCTCCTGTCGGAAGGTTTCTGGTCGGTGGGCGCGCGGCTGCGCTGCATGCGGTTGCGTTGCGTGCGGTGGAGCGTGGGGCGCCGCGGCTCACGGCCGTACGGCGGGGCGGCTCAGCGCCGACAGATGGCGCTCGCCAGCCTGCACAGGTCGACGTGCAGCCGCGCCACGAGCAGCACGCCCGGCGTCTTGTCGCTCACGTCGTCGATAACCATGGGGTCATCGTATCGATTCCCGGTCCGGGTTCCGGAATGGCATCTCATGCACTGGACGATTGCCGTTCGCCAGCCGGACCGGCTCCGCCGGGGCCGCGCTCTTCGGCGGGTTCCGGGTCGGCCGCGCCTCAGGCGTAGGCCTCGACGACCTTCACTTCCTCCTCCGTGACCTCGCCGTCGACGATGCGGAACGAGCGGAACTGGAAGGGTCCCGCGTCGTCGGTGTCCGCCGTGGACACCAGCACGTAGTGGGCGCCCGGCTCGTTGGCGTACGAGATGTCGGTGCGCGACGGGTAGGCCTCGGTCGCCGTGTGCGAGTGGTAGACGATCACGGGCTCCTCGTCCCGGTCGTCCATCTCGCGGTAGAGCTTGAGGAGGTCGCCCGAGTCGAACTCGTAGAACGTCGGGGAGCGGGCGGCGTTCAGCATCGGGATGAACCGCTCGGGGCGGCCGGAGCCCACGGGGCCCGCGACGACGCCGCACGCCTCGTCGGGGTGGTCCTGGCGCGCGTGCGCGACGATCTGGTCGTGGAGGGCCTGGGTGATGGTGAGCATGACGCTCAGGATATGCATGCGGGCCGCCCGTACCGAAGGGTGGTACGGGCGGCCCGCATGCTGGACGCCGTGGGCGCGGGTGCGGCTCAGCCGGCCTTCTCGGGTGCGGCTCAGCCGACCTTCTCGAGGCTGGGCTCGCGGCGCTCCGTGACCTCGGGGTTCCGGGCCTTCAGGACGAACCAGCCGACGGCCAGCGCGGCGGCCCAGCCGGCCATGACGTACAGGCAGATCCGGGAGTCGGCGTCGTACGCGATGATGCCGGTGACGAAGAGCAGGAACACGACCGCGATCCAGCTGCACACCGAGCCGCCCGGGGCGGGGAAGGAGGACGCGGGCAGGCGCCCGGCGCCGACCGCGCGGCGGTACAGGATGTGGCTGACGAGGATCATCAGCCAGGTCCAGATGCCGGCCGCGGTGGCGACCGAGGTGACGTAGCCGAACGCCTTCTCCGGGACGATGTAGTTCAGGACCACGCCGATGCCCATGAAGAGCACGGAGACGGTGATGCCGAACGCGGGGGTCTTGGAGGCGGACAGCTTGTTGAAGACCTTCGGGGCCTCGCCGTTGTCGGCCAAGGTGCGCAGCATGCGGCCGGTGGAGTACATGCCGGAGTTGCAGGACGACAGGGCCGCGGTGAGCACCACGAAGTTCACGATGCCGGCACCGGCGGGGATGCCGATCTTGGCGAAGGCCGCGACGAACGGGCTCACGCCGGGCGCGAACTCGGTCCACTTCACGACGCAGAGGATGACGGTGAGGGCACCGACGTAGAAGAGTGCGATGCGCCAGGGCAGGGTGTTGATCGCCTTGGGGAGGGTCTTCTCGGGGTTCTCGGACTCACCGGCCGTGACGCCGACGAGCTCGACGGCGAGGTAGGCGAACATGACGCCCTGCAGGGTCATCAGCGAGGAGCCGATGCCCTTGGGGAAGAAGCCGTCGAAGGCCCAGAGGTTGGAGACGGCGGCGGTGTCGCCCGCGGAGCTGAAGCCGAACGTGAGGACGCCGAGGCCGATGATGATCATGCCGAGCAGCGCGGTGACCTTGACCATCGAGAACCAGAACTCGATCTCGCCGAAGAGCTTCACCGAGATCAGGTTGGCCACGAACAGGACGACCAGGAAGACGAGGGCCGTGACCCACCGCGGGATCGACGGGAACCAGAAGTGGACGTAGATCGCGGCGGCGGTGAGTTCCGCCATGCCGGTGACGACCCACATCAGCCAGTACGTCCAGCCGGTGAAGTAGCCGAAGAACGGGCCGAGGAACTCGCGGGAGTACTCGGCGAAGGAGCCCGAGACCGGGCGGTACAGCAGAAGCTCGCCCAGCGCCCGCATGATGAAGAAGATGATCACGCCCGCGAGGGCGTACATCAGGATGAGGCTGGGACCGGCCTTGGCGATGTTCGCCCCGGCGCCCAGGAAGAGGCCGACGCCGATGGCGCCGCCGATGGCGATCATCTGGACCTGGCGGCTGCCGAGCCCTCGCTCGTACCCCTCTTCGGGGGCGTCGCCGCCCACGGCCTCATTGCCGGCGTAGTTCTTGTCGACCTGCGCAGAGGTCATGATGGTGTGCGCCTTTCTCCACGCCGATCCGAGCCGTCCCGGCTTCGGATCGGATCTCGATCCCCCTGGATGTGATGGAGTTGTGCCGGCCGGCGGTCTGCCGGCGTGGGCGCCCCCGCCGGGGCATGGGTGGCTCCCGCCGGGTGGTCGTGAAGATCTATCACGGCCGCTGAGGTGATCGACTGAGGCGGATATGGCACACGCCACAGGAAGAAGCGGACAAAAGTGTGCTCAACACGCCATAAGCCACCGTTTTGGTGACTGGATCGTTATTCGGATTTGAGCGTCCGTTGAGCGAACACCCCTATGTCGGCCCTGCCGATAGCAAATCCCCCATGTCGTGACATGGGGGATGGGTTCGGGTGGCGCGTCAGGGCATCAGGGTGTCGACGAGCGTCTCCTGCAGACCGCCCAGCCACAGATACGCCATCACCATGGGCTTGCGCGGATCCTCGTCCGGCAGCCGGTAGAGCACGTCGGTGTCCTCCTCGTCCGTGATGTCGAGGCGGGAGCCGATCGCGAGGCGCAGGTCGTTGAGCGCGCCGAGCCACTGCCGGGACTCGTCGGGCGACAGCTCGAGCACGGCGCCGCCATGGCCCGCGACCGTCAGCGCGTCCAGGGAGCGGATCACCGCGAGGGCGTCCTCGCGCTTCTTCGCCCGCAGGTCGTTCTCGGTGAAGCGGCGGAACTCCGAGGAGTGCGCCCGCAGCTCCTCGGCTTCGCCGGGCGCGGCCTCATGCCCGCCGGGCCCGCCGTAGGCGTCCGGGAAGAGCCGCTGCAGTACGGGGTCGGACGGCGGCTCGCTCGGGCCCTCCGCGAAGAGCTCGGCGAGCGGGTCGTCCGACGCGTCACCGCCCGGACCCGGTCCGACGAGTTCCAGAAGCTGGACCGCCAGCGACCGGATGATGGAGATCTCGACCTCGTCGAGTGCGACGGCCGCGCCGCCCCCGGAGATCGGTTCGAAGTGTCCTGGCATGAGGGAGAGTCGTCTGCTTCCGGTCCTGGGGAGAGTCGCTGCTTGCGGTGCTTGCGGTCCGAAGGAGAGTCGCTACTTCCGGTCCTGCTGGAGGGTGGCCCACAGACCGTAGCCGTGCATGGCCTGAACGTCGCGTTCCATCTCCTCGCGCGTCCCGCTGGAGACCACCGCCCGGCCCTTGTGATGGACGTCGAGCATCAGTTTCGTGGCCTTGTCCTTGGAGTACCCGAAGTAGGCCTGGAAGACGTACGTCACGTAGCTCATCAGATTGACCGGGTCGTTGTGGACGATCGTGACCCAGGGGACGTCGGGCTCGGGTACGGCGAAGGACTCCTCCGCGGACTCGGGGCGTTCGACTTCTAGGGGTGCTGGGGCCGTCACAGGGCCCATGCTGCCACTTGGGGTGGGGGACCGCACAAACGGCCCGGCGGTGCCCGCCACAAATGAACCACGGAAATCGTCAGAGTGACGAGATTTAGGGGTAGCATCGCTCGTATGCCCCAATTCCGGGGGCACGCCCCCCGGACCCCCGGCCTGCGACCGGGGTGCCCCACGAGTCACGAGTCATCGCGAGGAGATCCACAGTGAACGCTGCGGACCTGCGCCTGCCGGTGGACGTCCCGTCCACGGCCCTCTTCACGGACCACTACGAGCTGACGATGCTCCAGGCCGCCCTTCGCGCGGGCACGGCCGGCCGCCGGTCGGTCTTCGAGGTCTTCACGCGCAGACTGCCCGAGGGGCGCCGCTACGGAGTGGTGGCCGGCACCGGCCGGGTGCTGGACGCGGTGGAGAACTTCCGGTTCGACGAGGACGTCCTCGGCTTCCTGCGCGAGCGCGGCGTCGTGGACGAGCCCACCCTCGCCTGGCTGGCCGAGTACCGCTTCAGCGGCGACGTCTGGGGCTATCCCGAGGGCGAGGTCTACTTCCCCGGCTCCCCCATCCTGCGCGTCGAGGGCTCCTTCGCGGAGTGCGTGCTGCTCGAGACCGTGATCCTGTCGATCCTCAACCACGACTCGGCGATCGCCGCCGCCGCGTCGCGCATGTCGTCGGCGGCCGGCGACCGCCCGCTGATCGAGATGGGCGCCCGCCGCACCCACGAGCTGGCGGCCGTGGCCGCATCGCGGGCCGCCTACATCGGCGGCTTCACCAGCACCTCGGACCTGGCCGCGGGCTTCCGGTACGGCATCCCGACGGTCGGCACGTCCGCGCACGCCTTCACGCTGCTGCACGACAGCGAGCGCAACGCGTTCCAGGCCCAGCTGGCCTCGCTCGGCACCGGTACGACACTGCTGGTCGACACCTACGACGTGGCCGAGGCGGTGCGCACCGCCGTCGAGGTCGCGGGCCCCGAGCTGGGCGCCGTGCGCATCGACTCCGGCGACCTGCTGCTGGTCGCGCACCGGGTGCGCCAGCAGCTGGACGAGCTGGGCGCCAAGAACACGAAGATCGTCGTGACGTCGGACCTGGACGAGTACGCGATCGCGTCGCTGCGGGCCGCCCCCGTGAACGCGTACGGCGTCGGCACCCAGCTGGTGACCGGCTCCGGGCACCCCACCTGCTCGATGGTCTACAAGCTGGTGGCGCGCGCCGACAGCGACGGCCCGGCGGCTCCGCTCGTCCCCGTGGCGAAGAGGGCGACGGGCGGGAAGACGTCGATCGGCGGCCGCAAGTGGGCCGCGCGGCGGCTCGACGAGTACGGGGTCGCGGAGGCCGAGGTGATCGGCTCCGGCCCGGTCCCGGCCGGGCTCGAGGACCAGCAGCTGCTGGTCGAGCTCGTCAAGGGCGGGGATGTGGTCACCCGCGAGCCGCTCGACGTGGTCCGCGAGCGGCACTTCGAGGCCCGCGCCCGGCTGCCGCTGTCGGCGACCCAGCTGTCCCGCGGGGAGCCGGTCATCCCGACCGAGTACGTCTGAATACGTCGGCCCCGCATGCCCCGGTCAGGCACGTGCGTTCGAAACTTCTGGTGCTGCCGGGGCGCAACGCCACGGCTGGGAAGGCCCGCGCATGAACGCGAGGTGAGCGGGAATGCAACGACAGCGCAGACCCGAATCCGCAGGCGGGCAAGGACCCCCTCCCGCAACGCACTTGAAGTCTCTAGGCTCGGTTCCACAGGCCGAGCCGCGCCATCCGAGACCCCCGGCCGGGGGCCCGGGGAGCCCTCCCCGGGACGTCACAGCCAGCCGAAGGACAGCCACCATGCGCCGCGCCTTGATCGTCGTAGACGTGCAGAACGATTTCTGTGAGGGCGGCAGCCTCGCGGTCGCAGGGGGTGCCGACGTCGCTGCCGCCATCACCGAACTGATCGGCCAGGCCCCCGCGGGGTACCGCCATGTCGTCGCCACCCGCGACCACCACATCGCGCCCGGCGACCACTTCTCGGACCGGCCGGACTTCCGCCACTCCTGGCCCGCGCACTGCGTGGCGGGCACCGAGGGCGTGGGCTTCCACCCGAACTTCGCGCCCGCGGTCGCCTCGGGAGCGATCGACGCGGTCTTCGACAAGGGCGCCTACGCGGCTGCGTACAGCGGCTTCGAGGGCGTCGACGAGAACGGGACGCCGCTGGCCGACTGGCTGCGCGAGCGCCAGATCACCGAGGTCGACGTGGTGGGCATAGCCACGGACCACTGTGTGCGCGCGACCGCCCTGGACGCGGCCCGCGCGGGCTTCCGCACCCAGGTCCTGCTGGAGCTCACCGCGGGGGTCGACGAGCAGACGACCGAGCTGGCGCTCGAGGAGATGCGCGAGGCGGGCGTGGAGCTCACGGGCAAGCCCGTCGTGTAGCGGGCCCGCTCCTCGCGCCCTGGTGGCCCCTTCTCGCACTCTGGTCCGCCCGCGCGCCCCGCTCACGTCCTCTGTGCCACCGGGCCGCGGAAGAGCGCCTTGATCGGGTGGTAGAGCTCCCTGACGTCGTCCGGTGCCGTGCGCCACACCAGGTTGTCGGGATGGTGCAGGACCGCCGTTATCTCGTCCGGCGTGGGCGGCGCGAGGTTCCCGCGGAGGTACACCGCGCGCAGACCGAGGTTGCGCAACCGCGTCAGGGCGCGGGCCCGGTTGCCCGCCTGCACGACCACCCGCACGTTCTCGCCGTCCCCGCGGGCGGCGGGGTTCGGCAGTGTCAGTGCGACGACCACGCTTCCGTCCGGCAGCTTGCAGAAGCCTCCTGCGGCCATACGTGTCATACCCCCGTAAGACGTCGTGTCAATAACGGACCCACAGGAGGCACCTAAACACGATCGGCCGCCGCCCGCCAGAGGGCAACGGCCGATCATGCTCTGACCTGCAAAGATGCGTGCTACTTGGTGGCTTCCGAGACCTTGACCGTGATCGTCGAGCCGCTCGAGGGCTCCTTCACGATCGCGATCTTGGTGTTGGTGTCAGTGATCTTGACACCGCCCGTCGGGTTGGTCTCGTCGTAGTACGTGTTCAGCCGGTCGTTGAAGATCCGCTCGCCCGGCTGCGACCTGACCACCGTGGCGACGTCCGCCCGGTGCAGCGTGAAGCCGTCCGTCCGGTACTCGGTGAACGGCGCGTCGTACGTCTGGATGCGGTTGCGCATCAGCGTGCCGTCCGACCACTTCAGCGCCGTCGGGTGGGCGTCGACCGGCAGCACCAGGCCGGTGCCCGGGTGCTCGCTGGTGTTGTTGTCCTTCTCGGAGAAGTCCCACTTCCAGATCAGCAGGCCGTTCTGGTACGGGAAGTGCTCCACCCAGTCGGGGCGCGTGGTCGAGAAGCCGAAGTTGTACGGGCCGACCTTCAGGGTCTTGTCGTACGACACGTACTGGCGGTTCTCCGCGATGTAGTACTGCGCGTAGTCCTTGGTGAAGGACGCCCCGACGCGCGAGAAGCCGTTCGCCGTCCAGGCGGCGTCCGCGCTCTCCGCGTCATCGGAGAAGACCGCCGAGCCGTCCGCGGTGACCGTGATCGAGTCGGCCGCGAAGCCCTTCTTGGCCAGGCCGCCGTCGGTCGCGTAGCGGAAGCGGAGGTCGATCTTCTGGCCCGCGTAGGCGTCCAGCGGGTAGACGAGCTTCTGGTACGAGTCGACCGTGCCGTCGAGGGCGGGCTTGTCGCTGCCGTCGCGGCTGATCGGCTGGCCGTTCGCCGTGCCGTCGATCGCCGTCCAGTTCGCGCCGCCGTCGGTGGAGACCTCGGTGTAGAGGTAGTCGTAGCCCGCCTCGATGTCCCACCAGCCGTCGAGGCTGAGGGTGGCGGAGGACTTGCCGGTGAGGTCCACGGACCGGCTGAGGGTGTTCTTCAGGTCGTCGCCGCTGCCGCTCCACCACTGGGTGGCGCCCTGGGCCGGGGTCACGATCTCGGTGGTGACCGCCTTCTGGGGCAGCTCGACCACCAGGGCCTGGGCTTTGTCGGTGTTGTACTCGGCCACGCCCAGCGTGTGCGTGGAGCGGGTCGCGGCCTTGGCCGTCTCGTAGTTCAGCCAGCCCAGCTGCAGCTTGTCCCAGGCGTTCATGTCGCCGGGCAGGTCGCCGATGGCCTCCTCGCCGCGGCCCAGCCAGGAGCCGGAGGACATCAGGGTCCAGAAGCCGGTGGAGTTCTCGCCGCCGTTGGTGTCGTACTCGTCCGGCAGGCCGAGGTCGTGGCCGTACTCGTGGGCGAAGACGCCGAGCCCGCCGTTCTCCGGCTGGATGGTGTAGTCGCCGACCCAGATGCCGGTGTCGCCGATCTGGGCGCCGCCCAGCTTGTTGCCGTCCGGGCCCGTGGCCCCGGCGTCGGTGCCGTACGCGTACCAGCGGTGCGCCCAGATGGCGTCCTCGCCCTGGACGCCGCCGCCCGCGGACTCGTCCTCGCCCGCGTGCACGATCTGGAAGTGGTCGATGTACCCGTCGGGCTCGTTGAAGTCGCCGTCACCGTCGTGGTCGTAGCGGTCCCACTGGTCGAACTTCGCGAGGTCGGCCTTGATGTCCGCGTCGGACTTGCCTGCGGCCTCCTGCTGCGCGACCCAGGCCGTGACGCCGTCCTTGACGACGTTCCAGACGCTCGAGCAGGTGCTGTTGCCGCAGTAGTTGGAGCCGTAACGGGCCTCGTTGTAGGGCACCTTGACCCAGTCGGTGACCTCGCCGTCGACCGAGTAGCGGCCCGAGGACTGCTTCTCGTAGTACTTCTTCATCGACTCGACGCCGTCGCCGGTGCCGAAGTAGAGGTCCTGGAAATGCTGCTGGTTGTAGTCCGCCTGCCAGGCCGTGCTGTTGTCCTGGGTGCGGTCCGGCTCGGCGATCTCGTTGTGCGCCGGGCCCGCCGTACCGCCGTACCTGCTGTCGATCTGGTCACCGAAATCGACCAGGATCGTGAAGATCTGGTCGGTCTTCTCCCGGCCGAGCTCGACGTACTTGTCGTCGTCGAGCTTCACCACCTGCGAGCCGTCGCGGTCCTTCACCTCGGCGTCGCCGGATATCACCTGCTTCAGGGCCTCCTGGCGCTGCGCCGCCTGGCGGTCCGACAGCGGGCCCTTGAGGTCGTGGTCCACCTGAGCCTTGGCCGCGGCCGGGTCGTGGCGGTCGATGGCCGCCGCTCCCGAGCCCGGCCCGTTCTCGGCCTGCGCTGTGGCGCCGGCTGAGAACGCCGCGGTGGCCGTGGCCAGCGCCACGGCCACCGCAGTGGCTCTGAACGTCCGTCGTCTGCTGGTCACCTGACTGTCCGTCCTTTCCCCCGCGTAGGTCCGGCTGGGCGCGGCGACGTCACGCTCTCGGTACATGGAGGGGCCACGCGGCGCGGATATACGCGCGTCAACAGTGCCGTTATTGGACCGGAGTTACGAGAGAAAAAACAGATCTTGACTTGAGCACGCCAACTGCACTATGCATCATGGCGAGTTCGGTAACCGGACTACCGGCGTGGGGACGACCTGCCCCCCAACGGGCGCGGCGGACTTAACGGGCGCGTCGGACCGTCCACTTGATGGACTCGATGACTCCGTGCGCCCCCTGTGCACCGGCGTCGTGGGTAAGGTCACGCTTACCGGCGTTCCACTCGGGCATGCAGCCGATTAGAGTCATTCGACGGCGCGTTACAGACAAGTCGACATGGTTACGCACCCTCGTTGATTTCCGCATCCTCCCCCATGACGCGAGGGCACGGGGGAACCCATCCCGAGGACGGAATACGTCATGCCTCGTCCGACCGCCGCACAGCTCGCCTACGGTTCCGCAACCGTCGTCCTCTGCACCCTGGCCATGCTGCTGTTGTCACAGACGAGTTCGGGCGTGGGGGTGGCGGTCATCGCCGTCGTCTCACTCGGACTGGGCCTTCTGGTCGCCCTGACCATGCCGCAGTCGAAGGCGGTCGCTTCCGCAGTGGAGGCCGAAGCGGCGCCGGTGCCGACGGCAGCGCCCGCGTCCGCGGGGCGCGTGCCCGTGCGCCACGTCGCCGCGCACGCGAGCGCCGAGCGGGTACACCAGCCCTGAGCCCGCCGCCGGCTCGGGTCGCCCCGGCCGCGGGCCTCAGGTCGGCCGGGTGCGGGTGCCGGTGAAGCTCAAGGAGTACTGACCACCACCGTCTTGGCCGCCTTGTCGTGCAGACCCTGCTTGTACGGCTTGTCGAAGAAGCTCCAGCCGCCGCAGATCGCCGTCCAGATGCAGTAGCAGCAGAAGGCGAACGGCAGCCACAGCACGGCCGCCCGGACGAGCGAGGTCTGGACACTGGGCGTCGAGCCGTCGCTGAGGTTCGCCACGCGCATCTTCATCCACTGCTTGCCCAGGGTCTGACCCGTCCTGGCGGTCATGAACGTGTCGTACGCGATGTAGAGCACGGCCACCAGCACCGCCCGGCCGTACAACGGCCCGGCGTCGACCTCGGTCTCGCTCACGTACGCCTGGCTCAGCCCGAACGCCCAGGACAGCAGCGCCACCACGATGCCGACGATGATCATGTCGATGATGCGGGCCAGTGTGCGCCTGGCGCTGTCGGCCAGCGGAGGCATGCCCGCCAGCGGATCCTCCGCGCCGTAGGGACCGCCTCCGTAGGGACCGCCGCCTCCGTAGGGCGGCGGGGGCTCCTGCCCGCCACCGTACGGGGAGCCGCCGCCGGGCGGCGGAGCGCCGTACGGGCCGCCTCCCTGGGGCGTGTCGTACGGAGAGCCGCCCTGCGGAGTGTCGTACGGGGAACCGCCCTGCGGGGTCTCGGCCCCCGAAGGCGGCTGCTTCTTCCTGAACGGGTCCTCTTCCGGCGGCTCGCCGGAGCCGGAGGACGGCGGTTGGGTGCTCATGGGCCGAGTCGAACCCGAACCCATCGGGTCCGCAACGGGCGGGCCGCCGTACGGAGTACCCGGACGCCGAACCGCCCGTCCGCGGGTCCCGGCCCGCCCGACAGGGCCTAACCGGCCACGAACGTACGCGCCGCCTTGTCGTGCCAGCACTGGCGCCACGGCCGGTCGAACACACACCACAGGACACCCACGACACCGACCACCAGCACGCCCGGCACGCTGTACACCAGCCAGCGGCGCAGCGCGGCGCCGAACGAGGGCGGCTGGTGCCCCTCGATGTCCCGCACATCGAGCCCGCACAGCTTCTTGCCGAGCGTGCGGCCCCACTTGGCGGTCGGCAGCGTCTCGTAGACGACGCCGAAGAGCAGAAGGACGCCCAGGACGATGCCGAGGTAGCCCGCGGTGGTGCCGTCGAGCAGCCAGACCGTGACCGTCTCGCCCGAGAGCTTCGCGGCGTCGATCTTGGCGTCGACGTGGTCGATGGCCTTGGTGGCGAGCGGCACGGCGACCGCGGCGGTCACGCCGGCGAGGACGACGGTGTCGATCAGTCGTGCCGCGAGCCGCTTTCCGAGACCCGCGGGGCGAGCCGCCGCCTGGGCCTGGGCCGCGGCGAGGAACGGGTCGAGGACCGGCGGCTTCCACGGCGCGACCGGCTGCTCGCCCCCGCCCGCGGTGGCCGTCGGGGCGGACTCGGGCTGCGCCAGCTGATGTACCTGCTGCGCCCAGGACGGCTGTCCGCCGCCGGGTCCTGAGGTCATCGGGGACGGTGCGGGCGTGCCCGGCTGACGGGGCACCGCGGGCGTTCCGGGCGCGACGCCCGGCTGCGGCTCGGAGTACTGCGTGGCCGGGCCGGAGGCCTGCTGGGAGGCGGGCTGACGGGGAGCGGCCGGGGCCGCCGGGGCGGCGGCCTGGGCCGCGCCCTGCCCTGCCGGTCCGTTGAACGTCCGGATGGCCATGGTGCCGTCGGTGCCCGCGGCGGCTGCCGCGTTCGGGCCGGAGGCCGCACCGGGTGCGCCGTCGGCGGGCGCGGGGATGCTCCCGTCGCCAGGACCGGCCGGGTGCCCCGCGGCGGTGGGGCGGCGGAACCTCACGGTGCCGTCGGCCGGAGGCTCGGTGGCGCCGCCCGCCGCGGCCGGGCCCGAGCCCGCCGCCGGACCGGGCTGCATGGCGCGCATCCGCACCGTGCCGGGGTTCCCTCCCGCGCCGTCCAGGGACTCATCGGTGTGCCGCGGCGGCTGCGCATCGGCCGGCTGCGGCTGCTGGGAGCCCCAGGAGACGCGGCGATCCTGGTCGCCGCCGAAGCCGGTCTGCCGGGACACGTCGGCGCCCCACGCCGAGGCGGGCTCCGGCTTGGTGCCGTGCTGTGTGTCTCCGGACATCGCCCTGGGGGCGGCCGGATCCTCGTCGAAGAAGACCGGGCCGGTCTCCTCCACCGCCCGGGGCACCGCGGCCCGGGACACGCCCGGGGGCGGGGCCAGGGGCTCGCCGTCGCTGGGCGCCGGACGGCTCGTACCGGGCACCCAGGCAGCACCGTTCCAGTACCGGACGTAGCCGGGAATGGACGGGTCCGGGTAGTAGCCTTCGCGGGGCCTGTCGTCGCCGGGGGCCGGGGTTGGGGCGCTCATGTCCGTCGTCCCGTATCTGCTCGGGGGCTGGAGTTGGGGTCCACATCTATCAGACCGGCGCACGCCCCCGGGCGGGTCCCGCGGGAAGCACCCCTTTTCGGGCACTCTCTCGCCACACCGGCAGGGCGTCGGAGGACACTTGCCCGCACTCGGGGCGTCAGAAGAGCTTGCCCGGGTTGAGGATGCCCAGCGGGTCGAACGTCTGCTTGATCGCGCGCTGCATCTCGACTCCCACAGGTCCGATCTCGCGCGCCAGCCACTCCTTCTTCAGGATCCCGACACCGTGTTCACCAGTGATGGTGCCGCCCAGTTCCAGGCCGAGGGCCATGATCTCGTCGAAGGACTCGCGGGCGCGCCGGGACTCGTCGGGGTCGGCGGAGTCGAAGCAGACCGTGGGATGGGTGTTGCCGTCGCCGGCGTGGGCGCAGACCCCGATGGTCAGCCCGTACTTGTCGGCGATGCGCTCGACCCCTTCGAGCATCTCGCCGAGCCGGGAGCGCGGCACGCAGACGTCGTCGATCATCGTCGTGCCCTTGACGGCCTCCAGGGCGGTGAGCGACAACCGGCGGGCCTGGAGGAGCAGTTCGGACTCGGCGTGGTCCTCGGCCGGTACGACCTGGGTGGCGCCCGCGGCCTCGCACAGCGCCCCGAGGGCCGTCAGGTCGGCGGCCGGGTCGGGGGTGTCGAAGGCGGCGAGCAGCAGGGCCTCGGTGGTGGCGGGCAGACCCATGTTCGCCAAGGCGTTGACGGCCTGGATGGTCGTACGGTCCATCAGTTCGAGCAGGGACGGGACATGGCCGCCCGCCATGATCTTGCAGACCGCGTCGCAGGCGGCGGCCGCGGAGGCGAACTCGGCGGCGAGCACCAGCTGCTGGGGCGGCTTCGGCCGCAGGCCGAGGACGGCCCGCACGACGATGCCGAGACTGCCCTCGGAGCCGACGAACAGCCGGGTCAGGTCGTATCCGGCCACTCCCTTGGCGGTGCGGCGGCCGGTGTGCAGGAGGCGGCCGTCGGCGAGGACGACGTCGAGCCCGAGGACGTACTCGGCGGTCACCCCGTACTTCACGCAGCACAGGCCGCCCGACGCGGTGCCGATGTTGCCGCCGATGGTGCACATCTCCCAGCTGGAGGGGTCCGGCGGGTAGTACAGGCCGTGTTCGCCGACGGCGCGGGAGAGCGCGGCGTTGACGACGCCCGGCTCGACGACCGCTATCCGGTCGACCGGGCTGATCTCCAGGATGCGGTCCATCTTGACCAGGGACAGCACGATGCAGCCGTCGGTGGCGTTGGCGCCGCCGGACAGGCCGGTGCGGGCGCCCTGGGGCACGACGGGGACGCGCAGCTCGGTCGCGGTGCGCATGACGTGCTGCACCTCTTCGACGGTGCGCGGCAGCACCACCACGGCGGGCTCGCCCGCCGCGCAGAAGCTGGCCATGTCGTGGGAGTAGGAGGCCGTGATGTCGGGGTCGGTGAGGATCGCCTCGGCCGGCAGACCTGCGCTGAGGTGTTCGACGAGAGTACGGCTCATGATCACAGCGTGACACTCGCAGCCATCGGTGTGAACCCGTCGGCGAGGCCGTTCGTGTGGCGGCGATGCGATGTTCCTATTGGCGCACAGTTGCGTCATGGAGATCGAAAAGGCACAGCAGGGTCCGCCGTCCGAGGCCGGGCGGCAGCAGGTTCCGGCCGCGCCCGAGGCGGAGCCCGGGGCCGCTCCAGGGACCTCGGCGCAGCTGTCGCGGGGCCGGGGCCGGCACCTCTCCCGTGCCGTGAAACGCGCGCTGGCCGTCGCGGTCGTCGGCGGCGTGGTGACCGGCGGTGTGCTGGTACTGCACCCGTGGCTGCCAGGAGAGCGGTACGAGGCTCCGCAGCCCGCACCCGGACCCGGGCCCCTCGCGCGGGCGGCCACCGCCCTGGGCGTGGGGATGCCCGCCTCCACGGCCGATCTGACCGCCCTCATCGACGACCGCGTGGCGCATCTGCGCACGCACCCCCGCGATCAGGAGTCCTGGGCTGTGCTCGGCGCCGCGTACGTCGAGCAGGGGCGGCAGACCGCCGACGCCGCCTACTTCCCGAAGGCCGACAAGGCGCTGCGTACGTCGCTGAAGGCGAAACCGGAGGACAACGTCCAGGCGCTCGCCGGGCTGGCGGCGCTGGCCGACGCCCGCCATGACTTCGGTGCGGCGAAGCGGTGGGGCGAGCAGGCGGTCGAGCTGGCGCCCAAGCGGTGGACGACGTATCCCGCGCTGATCGAGGCGTACGGGCAGCTCGGCGACCAGCAGGCCGCGGCCAAGGCGCTGGACACCATGCGCGGCCTCGGCACCTCCGGGCCGTCCAGGGCAGCGGTGCTGCTCAGTGCGGGGCAGGTCTACTGGGACCGCGGGTGGCGCGAGGACGCGGCCGCGTCGCTGTCGGACGCGACCGTGCTCGCCGGGTCGCCGGCGCAGGAGGCCGTGAGCCTGTACCGGTCGGGCGAGCTGGTGTGGGAGCGGGGTGATCCGGCCCAGGCGCTGCGGTACTTCGAGGCCGCGCTGCGCGCCGACTCCGGCAACCACGCGGCTCTCGCCGGTGAGGGGCGGGCGCTGGCGGCACTGGGCCGGACAGCGGAGGCGATGCAGGCCTACAAGGCCGCGATCGCGCAGCAGCCCGCGCCCGAATACCTCCTGGAGCTGGGCGAGTTGTACGAGTCCCTGAACGACGACGCGGGGGCCCTGGCCCAGTACGACGAGCTGCGCGACCGGGTGCGGCGCGACAGCGCGGGCGGCGTCAACGACGAACCGGTCTTCGGGCTCTTCGAGGCCGACCACGGGGACGACCCGGCCGATGCCGTCCGGCGGCTGCGGGCGGAGTGGGGACGGCACGAGAGCGCCGAGGTCGCGGACGCGTTGGGGTGGGCGCTGCACAAGGCCGGGGACGACGAGGAGGCCTTGAAGTACGCGCTCAAGGCGATGGACCAGGGGCAGATCAGTGCGGTGTTCGCCTACCACCAGGGGGAGATCGAGCGGGCTCTGGGGCGGTACGGGGCCGCGCGGCGGCATCTGCAGCAGGCGTTGCGGATCAATCCCTACTTCTCGCCCTTGCTGGTGCCTCGAGCCAAGGCGGTGCTGCAGGAGTTGGGGGAGCCGCCGCTTACGGCTCCCCCGAAGTGAACGGTGCTGTGCGTCGTGGGCACAGCGGTTTCAGTTACAGGTTGCCCCTTCGTGCCTGTTCCCTTTCGATCGCCTCGAACAGGGCCTTGAAGTTGCCCTTGCCGAAGCCCATCGAGCCGTGGCGTTCGATGAGTTCGAAGAACACCGTCGGGCGGTCCTGGACCGGCTTGGTGAAGATCTGCAGGAGGTAGCCGTCCTCGTCGCGGTCGGCGAGGATCTTCAGTTCGCGGAGGGTCTCCAGGGGCACGCGGGTGTCGCCGACCCACTCGCCGAGGGTGTCGTAGTACGAGTCGGGGGTGTCCAGGAACCGGACGCCCGCGGCCCGCATCGTGCGTACCGTCTCGACGATGTCGTTCGTGGCGAGCGCGATGTGCTGGACGCCGGGGCCGCCGTAGAACTCCAGGTACTCGTCGATCTGCGACTTCTTCTTGCCGACGGCCGGTTCGTTGATCGGGAACTTGACCTTGAGGGTGCCGTCGGCGACGACCTTCGACATCAGCGCCGAGTACTCGGTGGCGATGTCGTCGCCCACGAACTCCTTCATGTTCGTGAAGCCCATGACCTGGTTGTAGAAGGCCACCCAGTCGTTCATCCGGCCGAGTTCGACGTTGCCCACGCAGTGGTCGACGGCCTGGAAGGTGCGGCGGGCCGGGGGCTCGACGAGCGGGTCGGCGGCGACGAAGCCCGGCAGGTACGGGCCGTCGTAGCCGGATCGGTCGACGAGGGTGTGGCGGGTGCTGCCGTAGGTGGCGATGGCGGCGAGCACGACCGTGCCGTACTCGTCCTTCAGCTCGTACGGCTCGGCGAGCGAGCGGGCGCCGTGCTGAATCGCGTACGCGAAGGCGGCGCGCGCGTCCGGGACCTCGATGGCGAGGTCGACCACGCCGTCGCCGTGCTCGGCGACATGCGCGGCGAGGAAGCGGCCCCAGTCCGTGGACGCCTTGACGACCGAGGTGAGGACGAAGCGAGCGGAGCCGTTCTCCAGGACGTAGCTCGCCGTTTCGCGGCTGCCGTTCTCCGGTCCTGAGTACGCCACGAGCTTCATGCCGAAGGCCGTGGAGTAGTAGTGGGCCGCCTGCTTGGCGTTGCCGACGGCGAAGACGACCGCGTCCATGCCCTTCACCGGGAAGGGGTCGGCGTCGCGTGCGGTGGCCGGAATGGAGTGCAGAGGTGCGGAAGTGGCTGCCATGGCAGCAGACTCCTCCCGCCCCACAAGGTGCGCAACAGTTCGCAGTTCTGCTGGTCAATCTGCTCAGCAAGGCGCCACGATGGCCGGGCGTTCTGTACAGGATGACCATCATCGGAGGCCGGCATGGCGATCGATCATCTGGACGGCAGGCTCATCGTGCTGCTCGCGCGGGAACCCCGGATCGGGGTCCTTGAGGCCTCGCGGCGGCTGGGGGTCGCGCGCGGCACCGTACAGGCCCGTTTGGACCGTCTTCAGGCGAATGGAGTCATCCGCGGATTCGGCCCGGCGGTGGACCCGGCGGCGCTCGGCTACCCGGTCACGGCGTTCGCCACCCTGCAGATCCGGCAGGGGCAAGGAGCCGAGGTCAGGGCGCATCTGGCGACCGTCCCGGAGGTGCTGGAGCTGCATACGACGACGGGCACCGGGGACATGCTGTGCCGGCTGGTGGCCCGGTCGAACGCGGACCTCCAACGTGTGATCGACCGGGTTGTGGGTTTTGATGGCATCGTCCGGGCTTCCACGGCGATCGTCATGGAAAATCCCGTTCCGCTGCGGATCATCCCGCTTGTGGAGCAGGCGTCGGGAGACTCCTGACGCGGGCACCGGACGGTGCCAGGGCAGGGTGAGATCAGTGAACTTCTGGGACTTCGTGCGCAGCACCCACCAGCAGCTGCTCGCGGACGCGTACCAGCACGCCTCCGCGGTCTTCCAGTGCATGGTCGTCGCGACCGTCCTCGGGGTGCTGATCGGCGTCGCCACGTACCGCAGCGAATGGGCAGGCAATGTCGCCACGCTCACGACGTCCACGATTCTCACCATCCCGTCCCTCGCCATGATCGGTCTGCTGATCCCGGTGGTGGGCCTGGGTGTCGCGCCGACGGTGATCGCGCTGACGCTGTACGGGCTGCTGCCGGTGGTGCGCAACGCGATCGTCGGGCTGCGGGGCGTCGACCCGACGCTCGTCGACGCCGCGAAGGGCATCGGGATGTCGCGGGCGGCCCGGCTGCTGCGGATCGAGCTGCCGCTGGCCTGGCCGCCGATCCTGACCGGCATCCGGGTCTCCACGCAGATGCTCATGGGCATCGCCGCCATCGCCGCGTACGCCTCGGGGCCCGGTCTCGGCAACGAGATCTTCCGCGGCATCGCGTCCCTGGGCAGCGCGAACGCGCTCAACCAGGTGCTCGCGGGCACGCTCGGGATCATCGTCCTCGCGTTGCTGTTCGACGCCGCGTACGTACTCATCGGACGGCTGACCATCCCGAGGGGGATCCGTGCCTGAGACTTCCAGTACCGTCACGGACCCCGGGGCGGCCGATGAACCGGTCCGGCCGGGCGGGGCCTCCGAGCACGGCAAGGCGGGCGCCACCATCGAGCTGGAGAACCTGACCAAGCACTACCCCGGCAGCGCAGCCCCGGCCGTGGACAGCGTCAACATGGAGATCAAGGCCGGCGAGATCGTCATCTTCGTCGGCCCGTCGGGCTGCGGGAAGTCCACGACGCTCAAGATGATCAACCGGCTGATCGAGCCGACGGGCGGCCGGATCCGGATCGCCGGCGAGGACGTCACCGACATGGACCCGGTGAAGCTGCGCCGCAAGATCGGTTACGCGATCCAGTCCTCCGGCCTCTTCCCGCACATGACGGTCGCCCAGAACATCGCGCTCGTACCGAAGATGGTCGGCTGGCCGAAGTCGAAGATCGACGCCCGGGTCGCGGAGATGCTGGACCTCGTCGGGCTCGACCCCGGCGAGTTCCACGGCCGCTATCCGCGCCAGCTCTCCGGCGGCCAGCAGCAACGCGTGGGCGTGGCACGGGCGTTGGCGGCCGATCCGCCCGTACTGCTGATGGACGAGCCGTTCGGCGCCGTCGACCCGATCACCCGCGACCACCTCCAGGACGAGCTGATCCGGCTCCAGCGCGAGCTGCACAAGACGATCGTGTTCGTCACCCACGACTTCGACGAGGCCATCAAGCTCGGCGACCGCATCGCGGTGCTGCGGGAGCGCTCGCGCATCGCGCAGTTCGACACGCCGGAGGCGATCCTGACCAACCCGGCGGACGACTTCGTGTCCGGTTTCGTGGGCGCGGGCGCGGCGCTCAAGCGGCTCAACCTGACGCGCGTACGGGATGTGGAGATCACCGACTATCCGACGGTGAAGATCGACGACCCGCTGCAGGACGTCTTCGACAAGCTCCGTTCGGGCACTACGAACGAGATCCTCCTGCTCGACCGGCGCGGCCGCCCGTACAAGTGGCTGCGCCGCGGCGACCTGATGCGCGCGAAGGGGTCGCTGGCCCGGGCGGGCACGCTCGTCGCCGACACGGTGACGCGGGACGCGACGCTGCGGGACGCGCTGGAGGCCGTCCTCACCGACAACACCGGCCGCGTCGCCGTCACCGGGCGGCGCGGCGAGTACACCGGCGTCGTCGACATGGAGACGCTCATGAACTCCGTCCACGAACTCCTCGAGGCCGACCGGCTCGACGCCATCGAGCACCAGCACCAGCTGGAAGAGGTCCGCGCCCAGCAGACGCTGGCGGACCAGGAGGGCGACGGCGGAGGGACGAGGGCGTGAAGCGCGTTCCCGGCGACCGCGGCACGAAGCCTCCCAGGGAGCGCGGCCCGAGGCCCCCGAAGGACCGCGACACGACGCTCCCCAAGGACGAGGCGCCCGGCACGGGGCTGCCCGACGGTGAGCTCGAGGTCGAACACCTCCTGGAGCGGGAGGAGCGTGCCGCCGAGGAGCAGACGCTGGGCGCGGCGGCGGTACGGGCCCGCGAGCCGGCCCGGGTGAGCTGGCAGAAGCTGATCTATCTGCCCGCGGTGGTCGCGGCCGTGCTCCTCGCCACCTGGATCTGGTTCGCCACCGCGCACCTGGACCCGATCTCCAGGAACGCGCTGGCCGAGGGCGTGGTGTGGCTGCGCCTGCGCCAGCACGTGGCGCTGACCGCGATCTCCACCTTCTTCGTACTGATCATCGCCATCCCGCTGGGCATCCTGCTGACCCGCGGAAGGATGCGCAAAGCGGCCCCCTTCGCCATCGCGCTGGCCAACATCGGCCAGGCGACCCCCGCGATCGGCCTGCTCGCCCTGCTGGTGATCTGGCTGGGCATCGGCCAGAAGGCGGCGCTGATCGGCATCATCATCTACGCCGTGCTGCCGGTGCTGTCCAACACCATCGCGGGCCTGAAGGCCAACGATCCGACGCTCATCGAGGCGGCACGCGGCATCGGCATGTCGCCGCTCGGCGTGCTGCGGAGAATCGAACTGCCGCTCGCCGTCCCGCTGATCCTCGCGGGCGTACGCACGGCTCTGGTGCTGAACGTCGGCACGGCGACGCTCGCCACGTTCGGCGGGGGCGGCGGGCTCGGCGACCTGATCACCACCGGCATCACCAACCAGCGGATGCCGGTGCTGATCCTCGGCTCGGTCCTGACGGTCGCGCTGGCGCTGCTCGTCGACTGGCTGGCGTCACTGGCCGAACTGGTGCTGCGGCCGCGGGGTCTGGAGGTACGACGGTGATGCGGCGACGCGTACGCGCAGGGGGGCGCCGGAGGATGCGTGGGGTGGCCGCCGTCCTGGTGGCCGGTGCGCTGCTCGCGGGGTGCGGCCTGTCGAGCGGCTCTCCGATGGCGGACGACGTCGTGCCCGGCTCGATCGGGCAGGGCGAGCCGCTCAAGGGCGCCGATCTCACCGTGACCTCGAAGGAGTTCACGGAGCAGCTGATCCTCGGCGCCATCATGGGCATCGCCTTCCAGGCGGCGGGCGCGCACGTGCTCGACCGCACCGGCATCCAGGGCTCGATCGGCGCCCGCGAGGCCGTCAAGAACGGCGACGCGGACGGGATGTACGAGTACACGGGCACCGCCTGGATCACGTACCAGGGCAACTCCGAGCCGATCCCCGACCCCCAGAAGCAGTGGGAGGCCGTGCGGGACGCCGACGTGAAGAACGGACTGACCTGGCTGCCGCCCGCCGAGCTCAACAACACCTATGCGCTGGCGACGAACCAGGCCAACCTGAAGAAGTACGGCACAAAGACGCTCTCGGACGTGGCGGCGCTGTCGAAGAAGGACCCGAAGGCCGTCACGCTGTGCGTGGAGAGCGAGTTCGCCTCCCGCCAGGACGGGCTCGTCGGCATGGAGAAGGCATACGGCATGGAGATCCCCTCGTCCAACGTCACCAAGATGGACACCGGGATCATCTACACCCAGGTCGCCAAGGGGACGTGCACCTTCGGCGAGGTCTTCACCACCGACGGCCGCATCAAGGCGATGCACCTGGCGGTGATGGAGGACGACAAGCACTTCTTCCCGAACTACAACGCGGCGCCGTCGATCAACACCAAGACCCTGGAGAAGTACCCGGCCATCGCCGGACTCCTCGACCCGATCACGAAGAAGCTCAACAACACGGTGGCGCAGGAGCTCAACGCGAAAGTGGACGTCGAGGGCCAGGACCCGCATCTGGTGGCGCTGGAGTGGATGGAGCAGCAGGGGTTCGTCAAACAGGGATGAGCGCCGCCGGGGCGCGCCGTCCCTCGCTCGGGGCCGGGCCTCAGCAGCTCGGGACCGAGCCGCCCTTCTCCAGGGTGCGCAGGGACTCGACCGTGCTCTTCAAGGTCGTCACCGGGACGAGCCGCAGCCCCTTCGGCAGTTCGGACTTCGCGTCCGCGCACTCCGCTTTGGGCACCAGGAAGACCGTGGCGCCGTCGCGCTTGGCGGCCTGCGTCTTGAGGGCGACGCCGCCGACCGCGCCGACCGCGCCCTGCGCGTCGATCGTGCCGGTGCCCGCGATGGTGCGGCCGCCGGTGAGATCGCCTCCGGCGCCGTCGCCGTCGAGCTTGTCGATGATGCCGAGCGTGAAGAGCAGCCCCGCGCTGGGGCCGCCGACGTCGGCGAGCTCCAGCTTCACATGGACGTCGTCCGGGTCCTTGCCGAGGTAGGACAGGGCAGCGTCGGTCGCCGCGTTCTGCGACTTCCGCATCTCCTCGGCGTTGTGCTGCTCGATCTCCTTGGTGCTCTCCCCGCTCGGATAGACCGCGTCGCGCGGCATCACGGCCTGGTCCGTGCGGAACCAGCCGTCGAGCACGTTGCCGAGCCTCACGTCCGCGTCCGGGGCGGTCGCCGCGATGGTCGTCATGCGCAGCTGCCCGGTGGTGTCGCGCGTGGGCGCACCCGTGATGGTGATCACCGGCTTGCCCTTGTTCTCGCCGAGCACGTCGGCCGTCATCCCGGGCTGCGCCACGGCGAACGGCAGCGGCGCGAGGACCGCGGTCGCGAGCAGGGCCACCACGGGAGCGGCACAGACGGCGACGGCCTTGGAACGTGAGAGACGAGAGAGCACGAGGCAAATCTAACGCGGGTGCCGGGTCGGCTCAGCGCCCCGTCCCGTACAGCTCCCGCCGCCCCGTGGTGAAGCGACGCAACGCGTCCGGCAACGGCTCGATGCCGATGCCGGGCGTACGCGGCACCGGCAGATGCCCGTCCTCCAGGACGAACGGCTCGGTGATGTCCTCCGCGAAGTACCGGCTGGAGGCGGACGTATCCCCCGGCAGCGTGAACCCCGGCAGCGCGGCGAGCGCCAGATTGGGCGCCCGCCCGATACCGGTCTCCAGCATGCCGCCGCACCACACCGGCACCCCGTGCGCGGCCGCGACGTCATGGATGCGCCGGGCCTCGAGATACCCCCCGACCCTGGCGGGCTTGACGTTCACGACCCGGCAGGCGTCCATCGCGATCGCGGACGCGGTGTCGCGGGCGGAGTGCAGCGACTCGTCCAGGCACACGGGCGTCGCGATCCGCCGCTGCAGCTGCGCATGCGCATGGAGGTTGTTCTCCTCCAGCGGCTCCTCGATGAGCAGCAGTCCGAACTCGTCGAGCCTCCGCAGCTGTTCGGCGTCCGCGAGGGTGTACGCCGTGTTGGCGTCGACCTGCAGCGGAAGATCGTCGCCGAAGCGTTCGCGCACCGCCCGCACCGGCTCCAGGTCCCAGCCGGGCTCGATCTTCAGCTTGATCCGTACGTAGCCCTCGGCGAGATAGCGCTCCACGTCGTCGAGCAGCTCCGGCACCGAGTTCTTGATGCCGACCGAGACGCCCGCGGGCACCCGGTCGTGGACGGAGCCGAGGAAGGTCGCCAGCGGCATGCCGTGGGCCCGCAGCTCGGCGTCCAGGACCGCGGTCTCGACGGCGGCCTTCGCCAGCTCGTGGCCCTTGATCTTGGCCATGGCGGGGGCGAGCGCGGCGGCCGTGAGCTCGGGGAGTGCGGCGACCCGCGGCAGCAGGAAGTCACGGATCACGATCTCGGCGCCCGCCACGAACTCCGAGCAGTACAGCGGCTCGGGGTCGGCCGCGAACTCGGACCAGCCCTCGGCCTCGTCCGTGACGACATGCAGCAGGAACGTGTCCTTGCTGGTCATCGTCCCGAAGGAGGTGCGGAAGGGGGTGACGAGCGGGATCGCCACATGGAGCAGTTCGACGCGTTCGAGCTTCATGTCTGCGGTGCCTCCCTGGTGGTGCGGGTGAGTGTGTACCAGCCGTCGCGGGACATCCCCGTCGCCGTGAAGCCCTCGGCGAAGGCGGCCGTGAAGACCTCGCGCACGGCGTGCCGCCAGCGCAGCGCCAGTGCGGGGTCGGTGGCGCGCAGGGCCACGATGTCGTGCGGGACGCGGCACCGGATCCGGCTGCCGTCGGGGGCGCGGGTGGCGAGCGGGGCGCCGTCCGGGGCGCGAGAGGTCACCTCGGCGGCCATGTCGTCCGCGTCGTCACCGGCCTGGATACGGCCGGGCGCCACCAGGTCCCACGTCACCGTGAGCCGGTCGCTCTCGTCGCCCTCGTTCACGCCGTCGGCCATGGGCCCGTAGAAGTCGACGAGGTACTCGGTGCCGGTGCCGCCCAGCTTGGCCAGGTTGAAGCGGGCGTTACGGCCCACGAGCGGGTCGAACGTCCAGCGCATGGTGCGGGCACCGCGCTCCAGCGCCCACACCCGCTGGGCCTGCTTCACCGCGTGGCCGACACCGCGGTCGGATGCGGCGGCCGCGGCCACGAACGAGTACACGTCCCGCGCGTCGGGCGGCCCGAAGACGGCCACCGCCGCCCCGGTCAGCCGCTCCCCGTCGTACGCGGCGTGCACGGCCCCCCCGGCGTGGACCAGGCTGTGCAGCACCTCGGCCGGGTAGGGCGGGGTGCTGCGCGGCGTCTTCCAGACGTCGCAGAAGAAGTCGGCGACGGCGGCGATGCCGGCCACGTCGTCGACGGTGCGCACCGTGACCCCGGCCGCGTGCGCCGCGGCGGCCGCGAGGTCGCGTACCGCGGGCAGGACCGTCTCGGGGGACGTGCCGGCTTCCGCCGGTTTCACGGAAGCAGCGGGGGTCGGCGTCGCTCGTGTCATGACTCCGAGTGTCGAACGTCCTGGCCGCCATCGTGTTGTCCGCCGGAACAAGACATACGTATGGTCCTGATGCGATCGGCCAAACAGTCAGCCGACATATCCGGCGAAGAGGAAGGCGGCAGCTGCCATGGACGTCTACACGCTCGGCGATCTCCTGGACACGCTCGGCGGGTCCACCGTGCGGCTGCTCACCGCGCCCGCGGGCGGGATGACCGTGCCCGTCACCGAGGTCCTGCTGTACGACGCCCACACACCGCTGCCCGGCCGCGCCCCGGGTGCCCTGCTGCTGGCCGTCGGGGTGCGCGCGCCCGCGGCCGGGCCGCTGATGGGCGCGGCCGCCGACGCGGGCATGACCGGAGTCGTCGTACGCGGTGACGACGGCCCGGTCGCTCAGGCGCAGGCCCATGGCGTGGCGCTGCTGTCCGTGGCCGACGACATGGCCTGGCACCAGGTCCATCTGCTGCTCGCCGCCGCCGTCGGCGCCGCCCGCCCTCCGGCCGCCGGCAGCGGGGCCCCGCTGGGCGATCTCTTCGCGCTCGCCGACGCGGTGGCCGCGGCCGCGGGCGGCGCCACCGCCATCGAGGACCCGCGTCAGCGCATCCTCGCCTACTCGACGGTGACCGGGCAGGCCGTCGACGAGGACCGCCGCCAGGGCATCCTCGGCCTGCAGGTACCGGACAGCCCGGAGAACACCGAGCAGTACCGCACCCTCTTCGCCGCGGACGGGCCCGTCCGCCTGCCCGCGCTGGACGCCGGCAGCCTGCCCCGGCTCGCCGTCGCCGTACGTGCGGGCGGCGAGACACTCGGCTCGCTGTGGGTCGTCGACGAGGGCACGCTCGCCCCCGACGCCGAGGAGACCCTCGCCCAGGGCGCGTCCACGGCGGCTCTGCTTCTGCTGCGCGCACGGGCCGCCCAGGAACTCGCCCGCCACCAGCACGGCGAGCTGCTGCGCCGCCTGCTCGACGGCACCGCCGACCCCGCCACCGCCACCCACCGGCTGGGCTTCGGCGCGGAGTCGGACAACCCGGTACGGGTCGCCGCGTTCGTCCTGGACGGCACGGTCTCACCGCCCGACGGCGAGCAGACGGCGCTGCGGCTGCTGGATCTCGTACGCCTCCAGTGCCAGGCCCGCTACGGGAGGCGGGCGTGTGTGCTCGTGGACGGTGTCGTGTACGCGCTGCTGCCGGCGGGCGGGGAACCGGGCGAAGGGCAGGGCGGGGAGCGGGTCGCGGGACGGGCCGGAGGGCGACACAAGCGGCTCGTCGAGGACATCGTGCGGCAGGCCGGGCAGGCCCTGCGGGTGCCGGTGCGGGCCGGACTCGGCGAGGTGGTGCCGGGCCTCGCGGAGGTCGCGGCGTCACGGGACGACGCGGACCTGGTCCTGCGGGTCCTCGGCCCGGACCTCCCCGTGGCCACCGTGGACGAGGTGCGCCCGCTCGTCACGCTGCTGCGGCTCGCCGACGTCATGGGCGAGCGGCGGGAGCTGGCCGCGGGCGCGTGGCGCCGCGTGACGTCGTACGACGTGGCCCACGGCACCGACTACGCGCGCACCCTGATCTGCTGGCTGGATGCCGGCTGCGACATGGCGGGCGCGGCCCGGCTGCTCGCAGTGCACCCCAACACCTGCCGCTACCGGCTCAGGCAGGCCCAGCAGCACGTGGGCATCGACCTGGACGACCCGGACGAACGCCTGGTGCTGTGGCTGCAGCTGCGGACGCTGGGCAGGCTCAGGGCCTCGGAGCGGTGAACCAGGAGCGGTGAACCCAGGAGCGGTGCGCTACGGAGCGGTGAGCCAGTCCCGCAGCCGCGTCTCGCACTCCCGCAGCTGGGCGACCGGCACGTACTCCCCCGCGGTGTGCGCCAGCGACGGGTCCCCCGGGCCGTAGTTGAGGGCGGGGGTGCCGAGCGACGCGAAGCGGGCGACGTCGGTCCAGCCCAGCTTGGGCCGCGGCTCGGCCCCGAGGACGCCGACGAGCGAGGCGACCGCGTCCTGCGCGAGGCCGGGCAGGGCGCCGGGTACGACCTCGGTGACCTCGATCGCGTAGTCGGCCTCGGGGAACTCGTCCCGCGGGAAGAGGGCGCGCACGTACTCCTCGGCCTGCTCGGCCGACCGGCTCGGCGCGAAGCGGGAGTTGACCGTGACCACGCACTCGTCCGGGACGACGTTGCCGGCGACACCGGAGCGTACGGCGACCGCGTTGAGCCCCTCGCGGTACTCCAGGCCGTCGATCTCGACCCGCTCGGGGGTGTGGTCGGCCAGGCGCTGCAGAACGGCGGCGGCGCGGTGCGCGGCGTTCACGCCCATCCAGGCGCGCGCGGTGTGCGCACGCTCCCCGCGCACGGTGATGTCGACCATCAGCACGCCCTGGCAACCCGCCTCGACACCCGCGTCGGACGGTTCCATGAGGATCGCCAGGTCGGCCCCCAGCAGGTCGGGGCGTTCGGCGGCGATCCGGTGCAGGCCGTTGCGGTCGCCCTCGACCTCCTCGCACTCGTAGAAGACGTACGTCACGTCGCGCGCGGCGGGTGCGGGCACGGTGGCGGCGAGCCGCAGGGCGACGGCGACGCCGCCCTTCATGTCGCAGGCCCCGAGCCCGTACAGCAGCTCGCCGTCCAGACGGGACGGGAGGTTCCCGGCGGCCGGGACGGTGTCGAGGTGCCCGGCGATGATCACTCGCTCGTCGTGGCCCACGTGGGTGCGGGCCACGACGGAGTTGCCGACGCGCTCGACCGTCAGGTGCTCCAGGGCGCGCAGTGCCGTCTCGGCGGCGTCGGCGAGCTGTGCCTCGTCGCCGCTCTCCGAAGGGATGTCGACGAGGGCGCGGGTGAGCGCGACCACGTCGGACGTGAGGTCGAGCGCGACGGCCATCAGGCGAGTTCACCATCCTTTTCCTGCAGGTCGGCGGCGCTTTGGGGGCGGGCGGCGCCACCGCGGTCGAGCTTCGAGTGCTTGATCCCGTACAGCCAGTAGATCACCAGCCCGACCGCCATCCAGACACCGAAGGCGATCCAGGTGTCCGCGCCGAGGCTGAAGAGCATGTAGCCGCAGAAGGCCACGCCGAGGACCGGCACCACCGGCGAGAACGGCACGCGGAAGCTGCGGGGCGCGTCGGGGTTGCGACGGCGCAGCAGGATCACGGCCGCGTTGACCAGCGCGAAGGCGAAGAGGGTGCCGATGCTGGTGGCGTCGGCGAGACTGCCGAGCGGGACGAGCGCGGCGAGCACGGCGATGAAGCCGGAGACGATCACGGTGTTGGCGCGCGGCACCCCGGTCCTCGGGTGGACCTTGGCGAACAGCGGCGGCACCAGACCGTCCCGCGACATCGCGAACAGGATGCGGATCTGCCCGTACTGCACGGTGAGCACGACGCTCGTCGTCGCGATGACCGCGCCGACGGACAGCAGGATCGGCCACAGGTTCCCGCCGCCGACCGACTGCACCAGCACCTCGCTGAGCGTGGCCTCGGTGCCCTCGAACTTCTGCCACGGCATGGCGCCCAGCGCCGCCACCGCGACCAGGCAGTACAGGGCGGTGACCAGCACCAGCGAGAGGATGATCGCGCGGGGCAGGTCCCGCTGCGGGTTCTTCGCCTCCTCACCTGCCGTGGAGGCCGCGTCGAAGCCGATGTACGAGAAGAAGAGCGAGGCCGCGCCCGCGCTCATACCGGCCGCGCCGAGCGGGAACAGCGGCTGGAAGTTGCCCGCGTGGAACGCCGTGAAGGCGACCGCGCAGAACATCACCAGCGAGGCGATCTTCACCGCCACCATGATCGTGTTGGCGAGCGCGCTCTCCCGCGCCCCGCGCAGCAGCACCACCATGGCGAGTACGACGATCAGCGCGGCCGGGATGTTCAGTACGCCGCCGTCGCCCGGCGGAGCGCTCAGCGAGTCCGGCAGCGTGACCCCTACGGTCAGCTCCAGCAGCTCGTTGACGTACTGCCCCCAGCCGACCGCGACGGCCGCGACCGAGACGCCGTACTCCAGGATCAGACACCAGCCGCACACCCAGGCGACGAGCTCGCCGAGCGTGGCGTAGGCGTAGCTGTACGAGGAGCCGGAGCCGGGGATCATGCCGGCCAGCTCGGCGTACGACAGGGCGGAGAACAGGGCGGTCACTCCGGCGAGCACGAAGGAGACGATGATCGCGGGACCGGCCTCGGGAACCGCCTCGCCGAGCACGACGAAGATGCCTGTGCCGAGGGTGGCGCCGACGCTGAGCAGGGTCAGCTGGCTCAGCCCCATCGTCCGCCGCAGCGGACTGCCTGAGGCTTCGGCGATCAGCTCGCCGAGCCCTTGACGCCGCGTCAACCGCGCCGCCAGCCCGCCTCGCTCCCCCGCACCCGGACGCGTACGGACCGTCTCCACAGCACCGCTCCCTCCACCACTCCGCCGCCCGTTCGGCCGCCAGGCCCTGATGATGCGAAAGGAGAACGGAGAGTCGGTGGGGAGATCGGCCAGAATCGAAGCCCAGGCTTTGACCATTCAGCCAAAGCCGACGCCGGGCACCGGACCAAGACTGCGGCCCCGGAGGGAACCGTCAGCGCAGGGCGTCCGCCACCTCCCGCGCCGCGTCCACAACACGCGGCCCCACCCGCTCCGGCACACAGTCCGACAACATCACGACACCGACGCTGCCCTCGATCCCGGTAACCCCGGTAAGCGGCGCGGCCGCCCCGCTCGCCCCCGCGTCCAGCTCCCCGAGGGCGACCGTGTACCCGGGCCCGGCCGACGCCCCCTGACGCGCCGCGAGGATCGCCCGCCCGGCCGCCCCCCGGTCCAGCGGGTGCCGGATCCCGGCGCGGTACGCCACGTGGTAGTCGGTCCACGTCGGCTCGACGACCGCGACGGCGAGCGCCTCGGCGCCGTCCACGAGCGTCAGATGGGCGGTCGCGCCTATGTCCTCGGCGAGCGAGCGCAGCGCGGGCAACGCCGCCTCGCGCACCAGCGGGTGGACCTGGCGCCCCAGGCCCAGCACACCGAGGCCGACGCGCGCCCGGCCGCCGAGATCACGGCGTACGAGGGCGTGCTGCTCGAGCGTGGCGAGCAGCCGGTACACGACCGTGCGGTTCACGCCGAGCTTGGTGGAAAGCTCGGTGACGGTGAGGCCGTGGTCGGTGTCGGCGAGCAGCTTGAGGACACGAAGTCCCCGGTCGAGCGTCTGAGAGGTCTCCGCGGTCACGACGCCCACTCCTTAGTGGTGAGGGTCGACGGCCCCTCACGGCGGATACGCCACCGGTCCCTCGGCGACGCAGTCAGGAGCCGCCGGTCGGCAAGCGGCCCGGGGTCGACCCGGGCGGGCACCGGCTGCACTCCGCGGCGGCGCTGCCACGAAGCGTGCGCGTTGCCGGGACAGTAGCGAGACAGTTCGGTGAGCGGAAGATGCCGTCCAGAATCCGGTCATGAACTGCACATCTACGCCAGATTTGCCCGAAATGTCGGACAACTCGGGTGCGGCTCACAACGACGGATGTCCTCACCGAACTCATCACAGAGGAGCCCAGCGGGGGCGTCACCGCATCCGCGTAGCCCACTCCTGCACCTTCGCGATCCGCTGCCGCAGCTGCCCCGCCGTGGCCTCCGCGCTGGGCGGCCCGCCGCAGACCCGGCGCAGCTCCGTATGGATCACTCCGTGCGGCTTGCCGCTCTGATGGACGTACGCGCCCACCATCGTGTTGAGCTGCTTGCGCAGCTCCAGCAGCTCCTTGTGGGAGACCACGGGCCGCCGCTCGGCGGGGAGTTCGAGGAGATCGGCCTCTTCGGCGGGCTTCTTGCGGCTGTGCGCGATCTGCCGTGCCTGCCGCTTCTGCAGCAGCATCTGGACCTGATCGGGCTCGAGCAGCCCGGGGATGCCGAGGTAGTCCTGCTCCTCCTCACTCCCCGGATGGGCCTGCATGCCGAACTCGGCGCCGTCGTACAGCACTCGGTCGAACACGGCGTCGGACTCCAGCGCCTCGAACGGGAGCATGTCCTGCTCCCCCGTGTCCTCGTCCTGCTGCTTGTTCGCCTCGTCCATCTCCTTCTCGGACTCGGCGTACGGGTCCTCCTCGCCCTCCTTCTTCGGCTTGTCGAGCACGTGGTCGCGCTCGACCTCCATCTCGTTGGCGAAGCCGAGGAGGTCGGGGATGGTGGGCAGGAAGACGGACGCGGTCTCGCCGCGGCGGCGGGAGCGCACGAAGCGTCCGACGGCCTGGGCGAAGAAGAGGGGCGTCGAGATGGTCGTCGCGTACACGCCGACGGCCAGCCGCGGCACGTCGACGCCCTCCGACACCATGCGGACGGCGACCATCCAGCGGTCCCGGTTGCTGCTGAACTCGTCGATCCGGTCCGAGGCACCCGTGTCGTCGGAGAGGACCAGCGTGGCCTTGGTGCCGGTGATCTCGCGGATCAGCTTCGCGTACGCGCGGGCCGAGTCCTGGTCGGAGGCGATGACGAGCCCGCCCGCGTCCGGTATGCCCTTGCGGACCTCGGTCAGACGCTGGTCGGCGGCGCGCAGCACGCTGGGCATCCACTCGCCCCGCGGGTCGAGGGCCGTGCGCCAGGCCTGCGAGATCGCGTCCTTGGTCATCGGCTCGCCGAGCCGCGCGGCGATCTCGTCACCGGCCTTGGTGCGCCAGCGCATGTTGCCGCTGTAGGAGAGGAAGATGACGGGCCGCACGACGCCGTCGCCGAGCGCGCTCCCGTATCCGTACGTGTAGTCGGCCGCCGACCGCCGGATCCCGTCGTTCCCCTCCTCGTACGTCACGAAGGGGATCGGGTTCGTGTCGGACCGGAACGGCGTACCGGTCAGCGCGAGGCGCCGCGTCGCCGGCTCGAAGGCCTCGAGGCACGCCTCGCCCCAGGACTTGGAGTCGCCGGCGTGGTGGATCTCGTCGAGGATGACGAGGGTCTTGCGCTGCTCGACGCGGTTGCGGTGCAGCATGGGCCGCACGCCCACGCCCGCGTACGTGACGGCGACCCCCTGGTACTCACGGCCGAGCGGGCCCGCGCTGTACTCCGGGTCGAGCCTGATCCCGATCCGGGCCGCCGCCTCGGCCCACTGCTTCTTCAGATGCTCGGTCGGCGCGACCACCGTGACCTGCTGCACGACATGGTGGTGCAGCAGCCAGGACGCCAGGGTGAGCGCGAACGTCGTCTTGCCGGCGCCGGGCGTGGCGACGGCGAGAAAGTCCCGCGGCTGCTCCTGGACGTACTTCTCCATCGCCCCCTGCTGCCAGGCACGCAGCTTGCCGGCCGTGCCCCAGGGGGCGCGGCCGGGGAAGGCGGGAGAGAGGTGGTGTGAGGAGGAGTTGGTGGCGGCGGCGGTGGTAGTCACGGTCTCCGGTTCGGGGGTTGGGCGGCTCGGCTACGTATGACAACCGGGCCACCCTACCGGTGACCCCACCCGCCCCATGGGTCAATGACGCCGCTTTTGCGTCGGTTGCGACATGGGTCACAGCGGTGATCTCAGTGTGCGTACCTGGGGAGCTGTTCAGCGATCTTTGGTACCGCGCGGTCCCACGCAGTGTCACCGCGCTTCGGGCTGCCGCAGCCGGGTCGCCACCCATGCCCCCGCCAGCGCCACCACCGCCATCGGCAGGAACACCGCCGCGAACGCCGCCGGATGCGAACCCTGCGCCGCCTCGGCCGCCCCGTGGGCGACCGAGGCCGCGGCGCCCACCGCGCCGCCGCCCAGCGCGGCGAAGGCGGCGCCGCCCGCCGCGAGCAGCAGCACGTTGGACAGGCCGTCCGAGATCTGCAGCGCCGCGGAGTTCGCGCCTGCCTCCTCCGGCGGTGAGAGCTTCAGCAGGAGCACGCTGGTGGAGGAGATCACGAGCCCCATGCCGAAGCATCCGAAGGCCCAGGCCACGGCGACGGTCCAGGCCGGCACAGCCGGTATCAGCACGCTCGGCGCCACCGCGATCCCGGCCGCGACCAGCACCATGCCGAACACCGTCAGCCGCTCCCTGTACGGCTCCACGCGCGGCCGCGCTTGGACCCAGCTGCCCAGCGCCCAGGTCCCACCGCCCGCCGCGAGCGACATCCCGGCCAGCGTGGGCGACAGCCCCCGCTGGGTGACCAGCATCAGCGGTACGAAGGACTCGGCCGCGATGAAGGACCCGGCCGCTACCCCGCGCAGCAGCACGACGGACGGCAGGCCGCGGGCCGCACGGCAGGTGCCGCGCGGAAGGAGGCCGAGGACGGCCGGGACCAGAAGCGCCGCACCCGCCACGGCAGGGGCGAGCGACCACCACTCCACCCGCCGGCCGGACGCGGTCTGGGCGGCGTACTGGAGGAGCCCCGCGCCGAGCGAGATGCCGAGCGCCAGCCGGATGCGCCGGCCGTCGAAGGGCGCAGGGACGGCCCCTTCCGGGGGCCCTGACGCCTTGCGCCGTATCTGCGGCAGGGCGAGCGCCAGAGGAAACACGACGAGTACCGGGATACCGAGGAACACCCAGCGCCAGCCGAGGTTCTCGGTCACCGCTCCTGCGGCCAGCGGGCCGACCACGGACGGAACCACCCAGCTCGCCGCGATCGCCGCCATGATCGCCGGCCGCAACCGCTCCGGGTAGGCGCGGCTCACGACCACGTACAGCGCGACGATCACCAGCCCGCCGCCGAGCCCCTGCACCGCCCTGCCCAGGATGAACAGCCACATCGCGCCCGCCGTGCCGGAGAGCAGCAACCCGGCCGCGAACCCGGCTATACCGGCCGTCAGCGGCGCCAGCGGCCCGCGCCGGTCGGCCCACTGGCCGGACAGCACCATCCCGAACAGGCTCGTCGTGAAGTACCCCGAGAACGCGAACGCGTAGAGCGAGACGCCGTCCAGGTCCGCCGCGGCCACGGGCATCGCGGTGCCGACCGCGGTCGCCTCGAAGGCGATCAGCAGGACGACGGAGACGACGCCGACGCTGAGGGCCCGGTGAGCGCGACCGAGCACACCCTCGGCCCCGCCGTCTCCGCCTCCCCCACCGACGGCACCGGCCGTGGCGGCGCGGGCCGTAGCGGCGCGGGCCGTAGCGGCGCGGGCCGTAGCGGCGCGGGCCGGAGTGGCGTCTCCAGCGGCGGCGTCTGCAGCGGCTACGACAGCCTGGGCGACGTCGGTGTCGCGCGGTTCCGGGACGGTCATGGCGGCAACAGTAAGGGTCACAGCCCGGGTTGGCTCCTGTCTGGAGACCATGACCGGCTGGTTCCTTGGTCCTACGACCTTCTCGACCGCACCCATCCCGCCCATCCCGATCCCCCTCCCTTCCGGAATGTGTCGCTCCATGAACGCCGTATGGCAGTCCCATTGCAGACCGTGCGCATCCCTTGAGCCCGCCGTGACCGGCCGCCTACCGTCGAGACATCGAGTTCGAGGCATCAAGTTGGAGGCATCGAGTTCGAGACAAGGCCGTGTGCCCGAGTGGATTAGGGACTCGCCTGCAAAGCGGGTTACGTCGGTTCGATTCCGATCACGGCTTCTATCACCTGAACAGGCAAAACGAAGGGGCGGCACCCTCGCAGGGTGCCGCCCCTTCGTTCGTCCGTCTCAGTTTCCGTCTCAGTTATTCACTCGTCGTCTCAGATGATTCGGAGTCGGCGAGCACGCAGTTGAACCCGGGCGGGGCCAACTGAGAATTCCGCCGACCTGGCATCTCTCTTCTTCTGGTCACCGCAGGTCACGGCCCTAGCCATGGACCAGATCATCTGAGACGGGACAGGTGACACCGACGCCTGCCGTAACTGAGTGAGTACTGCACAACCTGAATCCCTGCAGGTCAGTGGTACTGGCATGGGAGACCGGTGGCGTACTTGCCCTGGTCGGGGGCGGGAGGCTGGAGCGTAGATCATCCGACACGGGAGGGATGGGGTTTCCCGCTTCGGCCGCGCCGCGGGCGGCGGGGTTCCTTCGATCCCGGGCACGAGGGGGTCGCGCCGTTCGGGAGGGGAATCGCGTCGTCGCTGGTGAAGATCGCGGCCCGCCTGGCCGAGGCGCTGGCCCAGCAGTTGGTGGAGAAGGACGTCGGTTCCCGGCGGGACAATCTCGTCAATGCGGTTGCTGTCTGGCGCCGCGTCGCCGAGGTGACGGCGGCGCGCGTTGCGGCGGGGCGGCCGGCATCAATGCTGCCTCCGTCATCGAGGGGTTGCGCTACCGGGAGTGTGAGGGGCGGCCCTCACACAGGGCCGTCTGGACGGCGGCCTCCATGTCGTCGTCCTGCGCGTCCGTGCCGCCCGGGTCGACGTTGGCCATCACCGTGGCCTGCCTGCCGTGGGTGGTGGCGCCGCCCGCGGTCTGGTAGCCGAAGATGTCGCCGCCGTGGCCCCAGTACACGCCGCCGCAGGGGGTTAGCTCCTTGCTCTCCAGACCGAGGCCGTACTCCCGGCCCTTGTCGCCGGTCGGGTGGGTCGTCATCATCGCCTTGAGCTGGGCCGGGCGCAGCAGCCTGCCGCCAACCAGTGCGCCGAGGAAGCGGTTGAGGTCGCCGGCGCTGGAGATCATCTCGCCGGAGGCTCCCGCGATCGACGGGTTGATCGCGGTGAGGTCCATCAGCGGCGCGCCCTCACCGGGGCGCACGTAGCCGCGCGGGTGCGGGCCGTTGATCGCGGTGGCGTCGCCCGGCACAGATGTCTGGCGCAGGTGCAGCGGCTCGATGATGCGTCGGCGGATTTCCTCGCCGTAGGGGTGGCCGGTCACCTTTTCGATGAGCATCCCGGCGATCAGATAGTTGGTGTTGGAGTAGCGCCAGCTCTCGCCGGGCTTGAACGTCCGGGGTTGGGCGAGCGCGAGGTTGACCAGGTCGCGGGTGTCGTGGTGGGCGAGCGGGTCCTCGAGGATCTCCGCGGGGCTGAGGAAGGTGAGGTAGTCGGGCAGGCCGCTGGTGTGCTGGAGCAGCTGACGGACGGTGATCTTCCGGTCGTCGTTGTCGTGGCCGCGGAGGAGATCGGGCAGGTAGCGCGCTACGGGCGCGTCGAGGGCGACGCGATGTTCTCCCACCAGCTGGAGCACGACCGTGGCCACGAAGGGCTTGGTCATGCTGCCGATCCGGAATCTGCTGTCGGGCGCCACCGGGGCGTTGCTGTTCACGTCCGCGACGCCGCTGGTCAGCACCCTGAAGCCGTGCCGATCCCGCGTTTGCAGGAGCGCGCCGGGCGCACCGTCGGCCGTGGTCAGCCGGTGCATGAGCGCACGCAGCTGCGCGTCGTCGCCGGTGGTGGCGGGCTGTGCGGCGGTGGACTCGGCCGTGGTCGCGGCGGTGGCGGCGCCTGCCGGCAGCGCGCCTGCCACGGCACCGATTGCCACGGCCAGAGTGAGTGCCCCACCCAGCGAACGCTTGTACTTGATCACGTGTTCCTCCTTGACAGCCGGCAAGATCACCGCGGATGACGGTGGCCCGTGACGCAGAGCCTTCAACCCCCGCTCTGCGCAGGCAGGTTCAGCATGTCGAAGCGGTAGGGGCGCGGCGATGGGGTGATCATCCGGATCGGAGGTGGGGATAACCCCCTGTTACGTGCGATGGCGCAACTCGGCGATGCCCGGGCGGACACGAGATCGGTGGCCGCCCGCGTGGAGTCCAGGGCATGCGTGATCGATGGCGTCCCACCGTGTGACCGATCACGGCTTCTGACGCCTTGACCGTCCGTCTTCATCGCGCGGCGAGTGGGGCCGTCAGGGACCGGCGACGGTCGAGTGCGAGGATGAGGCGCATGACAGCTGAGGACGGATACCTGCTGGTCAACCGGCAACGCGAGGCCGGTCGGCGCTTCGACGCCTTTGCGGAGCTCTTCGATCCTTGGACGCTCGACCACCTCGACCGACTGGGGCCGGCGGCAGGGTGGCGCTGCTGGGAGGTGGGAGCGGGCGGGCTCTCGGTGCCCACTGCGCTTGCCGGGCGAGTCGGGCCCACCGGGCAGGTGCTGGCGACGGACATCGACACCTCCTGGCTGACCGGCCTGACCGCCACCACCGGCCCGGTCGAGGTGATGCGTCACGACGTGGTCCGGGACGAGCCGCCGGCCGGCGGCTTCGACCTGGTGCACGCGCGACTGGTGCTGGTGCACCTGCCCGACCGGGCTGAGGCGCTGCGCCGGATGGCCGCAGCGGTGCGGCCCGGCGGCTGGCTGGTGGTGGAGGACGCCGACCCGGCGCTCCAGCCCCTCGCCTGCCCCGACGAGCGCGGTCCGGCCGAGGAGCTGGCGAACCGGATCCGCCGCGGGTTTCGCGCGTTGCTCGCCCAGCGCGGCGCGGACCTCGCCTTCGGCCGCTCCCTGCCTGCCCTGCTGCGCGGCGCCGGGCTGCGCGATGTCCGGGCCGAGGGCTACTTTCCCCTCACCTCTCCGCCCTGCCGGGAGCTGGAGGCCGCGACCGTGCGTCAGCTGCGCGAGCAGCTGGTGGCGGGCGGGCTGGCCACCGACGCCGAGATCGACCAGCACTTGGCCAATCTCCGCGGAGAGGAGCTGGACGTCACCACCGCCCCGCTCATCACCTGCTGGGGTCGCCGCCCCGAGTAGGCCGCTCACGAGAGATCGAAGCGGCTCCCGGACTCGTCACCGTCACCCCGGTGCATCAGCCACAGGGTCCAGACGAGCGTGGATATGTCGGCGTCCAGCGGGCGGGGAGTGCCGTCCTGGGCGCTCCAGCCGAGGATCGTGCCGGTGGGTCCGTCGACGACGAGGTCCGTGCCCTCGACGAGGCGCCCGAGGCGGATCAGCTGCGACGCCCGCTCCGGGAGGACGGCATCTGTGTCGGCGCCGAGACGGTCGTCCGCGTAGTACTCGGCGAGCGTCGGCAGCGGCACGTCCGTGTCCAGCTGGAACACGAAGCCGTCCTCGGGCAGTCCGACGTCCTTCAGGAAGCGGCGGGTCGGCTCGTGGGTGAGGGCCCGCGGAAAGTCGACGTCCTCGAAGCGCATCACCGCGCCGTGCCCGAACTCCTCCTCCAGGAGCCGCTGCGGCAGGTCGAGCGCGAGGTCCGAGCCCTGACGCAGCTGTCCTTCGAGCTCGGCGATCACGTCGGTCGCAGCACTCCCATCGGTCGTGACAGCAGTCGTCATAGCGGACGTGATAGCGGTCGTCCTAGCGGTCGTAACGGTCTTGCTCATGACTCCCCCATGCTCCCGTGCAGACGGCATCCGGCCACGGCCGCCCCACGGCCGTTCCCCCCTGCTCAAGAACCCTACGACCCACCACTGACAACGCCCCGCCCAGGCGCCGTCACCCCACCCGCGCCTCCTCCCCTCCCGCCAGGGTCGACTGCACCAGACGGCGGAAGAGGTCCCCGCATCACGTGAGGTACACGCCACCGAGCACGACGGCGATCGCCGCCAGTACGAACACCAGGATCCACACCAGCAACTTCCCGACGCTGGGCGGCGGTTCGTACCGAGGAGGCTCCGGTGCGGTCATCGGTCCGTCACCACCGCGGCCTGCGGCCGGATCGGCAGCCGGTTCACGGGGCGTCCGGTCGCGGCCCGTACGGCCGAGGCGATGGCCGCCGGCGAGGTGACCACAGGCACCGCGCTGACCGACTTGGCACCGAAGGGCGCCACCACGTCGCGCTCCTCCACCAGCTTCACGATGCGGATGTCCGGGGCGTCGAGCGCGGTGGGCAGCGCATAGCCCGTCAGGTCGGGGTGGCGGACCAGGCCGCGCGGGGTGCGCAGGTTCTCCGTGAGCGCCGCGCCGACGCCCTGCGTGACGCCCGCCTCGATACGGGCCTTCAGCTGGGCGGGGTTGAGGACGCGGCCCACGTCCTGCGCGACGGCCAGTTCGACCACGCGCACCGAGCCCAGTTCGATGTCCACGTCCACCACCGCGCGGATCGCGCAGAACGCGAGACCGACGAACGCGTCGCCCTGGCCGGAGTCGTCGAGCGGCTCCGTCGGATGCGGGCGGCACTGGGCCGTGGCCCACAGCTCCTTGCCGTCCATCGCCTCCGTGACGGTCGTGGACAGCACCCCGTCGTACGAGGTGATCTTGCCGTCGGTGATCTGGAGCAGCTCCGTCGACATCCCGAACTTGTGCGCGAGGGGCTGCAGAAGCTGCGTACGGACCATCTTGGCCGCCCGCTCCACCGCACCGCCCGACACCCAGGTGTGGCGCCCGCGGCAGCCGGGCCCGGCAGGCGGCTGATCGGTGTCGACGGACGCGACGTGCACCTCGTCGATGCCGAGCGTCTCCTGGACGATCTGCCGGGCGAGCGTCGAGAAGCCCTGGCCGGTCTCGACGGCGGCGCACAGGACCGTGGCGACGCCGTCCTGGACCCGCACGGTGGCCGTGGAGACCTCGTCGGCGCCCTCGGCGCCCAGCATGTGCACCATGCCCAGGCCGTAGCCCACGCCGCGGCGCACGGCCCCCGGTTCGCTCGCGCCCTCCGGGCCGCCCGGCAGGACCCACTCGTCCTCCGGGGAGTCCTTGGGCAGCGGGGGCAGCGGGAAGTCCCGTACGGCGGTGAGGAGTTCGGAGACCGGGGCCGGGCAGGTGACCGTCTGGCCGGTCGGCAGGACGTCGCCGGTCGACATGACGTTGCGCTGCCGCAGCTCCGCCGGGTCGATGCCGAGCTTCTTGGCGAGCTTGTCCATCTGCGCCTCGTACGCGGCGCACACCTGCATGGCGCCCTCGCCGCGCACATGGCCGGACGGCGGGTTGTTCGTACGGACCGCCCAGCCCTCGATGAACGCGTTCGGGACGACGTACGGCCCGCAGGCGAAGGAGACGGCGGCGGCGAGCGCCTGCGACGAGGTGTCCGCGTACGCGCCCGCGTCGAGCAGGATCTGCGCCTCGACCTTGACGAGGCGGCCCTCGGCGTCCGCGTGGTGGCGGTAGCGCAGCAGGGTGGGGTGGCGGTGCGCGTGCCCGAGGAAGGACTCCTCGCGCGTGGCGGTGAGCTTCACCGGGCAGCCGGTCTTGAGCGCCAGCAGACCGAGCGGCAGTTGGAAGCCCGGGTCCTCGCGGTCGGCGGTCGCGCCGGGCACGCCGGTGACGACGACCTTCACGCGCTCCGGTTCGATGCCGTAGACCGCGGCCGCCGTGTCGCGGTCGGCATGCGGGTCGGTGGAGGCCACGTACAGCTCGACGCCGCCGTCCGGGCGGGGCACCGCGAGCCCGGCCTCCGCGCCGATCGGCGCGGGGTCCTGGCGGCCGATGCGGTACAGGCCGTCGACGACGATCTCGCCCGTCGCCTCCGGGTCGCCGTGGCGCAGCGGGATATGGCGGATCAGATTGCCGTCGGGGTGCAGGGGTTCGGCCTCGAAGGCCTTCTCCGGGTCGATCACCGGGTCGAGTACTTCGTACTCGACGATGACGGCGGCCGCGGCCATCCGGGCCGTGTCCGGATGGTCGGCGGCGACGGCGGCGATGGGCTCGCCGTGGTGGCGTACGACCTCGGAGGCGAAGACGGGGCGGTCCGTGCTGCCGCGGCCGTGCACCGCGGCGCCCGGCACGTCCTCGTGCGTGACGACCGCGCGGACACCGGGCATCTCGCGCGCGTGGGTGGTGTCGATCGAGACGATACGGGCGTACGGGTGCGGGGAGCGCAGGATGCCGGCCCAGAGCAGGCCCTCGGCCCACAGGTCGGCCGCGAACGGGAAGGTGCCCTCCGTCTTGGCGCGGCCGTGCGCGGAGGCGAGCGAGGCGCCGATGCCGTGCTGCCGCGCCTCGGGGTTCGCGGCGGGCTTCACGCTCGTGCCGGCAGGGGTGGTGGCGGTCGCGGCTGCGGCGTCGTTACTCATGCCGTGCTTCCGTCCTGGTCGTCGTACGGCCCTTGTGCCTGCTCGTCGTACGGGCCCTGCGCCTGGTCGTCGTACCGGACCTGCGCCTCGTGTGCCGACGGGTTGACGCCGCCGGCGCCCGGGCCCGCCTGGTGCGGGATGCGCACCTCCGCGGCGCCGGCCGCGGCTTCCGCGTCTGCCTCTGCCTGGGCTTCGGCCTCCGCCTCCGCCTCCGCTTCTGCCTCCGCCTCCGCGGCCCTGGCGGACGCCTCTCGCTCGGCGACGACCTCGCGTACGGCGTCCAGGACACCCCGGTAGCCGGAGCAGCGGCACAGATTGCCGCAGAGCGCCTGGCGGGTCTCGCGCTCGGACGGTGCGGGGTTTCCTTCGAGCAGGTCGTGGACGGTCATCGCCATGCCCGGTACGCAGAAACCACACTGCACCGCGCCGCAGCGGGCCAGTGCCCGCTGGACGTCGGAGGACTGCCCGTCGGCGGCCAGGCCCTCGACGGTGCGCACCTCGCTTCCGGCGGCGGTGACCGCCGGGACCAGGCAGGAGGCGACGAGCCGGCCGTCCACCTGGATGTTGCAGGCACCGCACTCACCCTGTGCGCAGCCGTCCTTGGCGCCCGCCAGACCGAGCCGCTCGCGCAGCACGTACAGCAGCGACTCGCCGATCCAGGCGTCGGTGACGGGGCGGTCCATCCCGTTCACGCGCAGGACGTAGGAGGCGAGGGGGTGCTCGTCGTGAAGGGCCGGGGCGGCCCCGTCGCCGTCGGCGGGACCGGACTGCGGGGCGTCTTCGGCGGAGTCCGTGTCCGTCCCCGTGTCCGTCCCCGTGTCCGTGGCGTCGGCGGCGGGCTCGGGCTGGTGGTCGGGTGATGCTTCCGCGGGCTCCGGCGAGTCGCCGGATTCCACCGGGCCCCCGGAGTCCACCGAGTCGCCGGGCACCTGCGCTCCCGCAGCAGCCGCGTCATCGGCCGAAGCCGCGTCATCGGCCCGCACCGCCTGCGCGGCCGACACCGTCTGCTCGGCAGCATGAGCGTGGTCCGGGAGGGCCGCCTCGGAGCCGGAGGGTTCCGGAGAGGAGAAGTCGGCCGATGTCAGGGGAGCCGATGTCTGGGGAGCCGCTGCCGGGAAGACCACGGGCGACTCGTCGCCGGCGGGCTCTGCCTCCGCGGCAGGCGTCCCAGGCTCCGGATGGTGACCGGCACCGCTACCACCGAAATCCGCGCCGCTGAAGCCCTGTTCGACCTCTGCGGCGTGGCCCGGGTGCAGGCCCGCCTGCGTGTGGTGCCCGGCCTCCGAGGAGCCGCTCCACGACTGCCCCGCGTCGGTCTCCGTCGCCCATGGCGCGGGCGCACCGCCCGGCAGCGTCGCCGGAGGCGTGCCGCCCCACTGGGATGCGAGCGCCGAGGCGCTGAACTCGCCCGACTCGTCAGGAAGATCGCCCTCGGCGACGGGGATCGACCACTGTCCAGTCACGTCGGACGACCCCGTGTGGGGCTCTTCCGCCTCTGCGAAGGACCACTGCCCGGTCATGCCTGGGTCGTACGAGAACGGCTCGTGGGGGGCGTGCGGGTCCTGTCCGCCGTACGCCCCCTGACCGCCGTACACGTCCTGCCCGCCGTACAACTCCTGGCTGCCGTACGGGTCCTGCGGGGCCCCCGGCACGTGGTCCGCAGGCGCGGCGGCACCCGTCCCCGCGCTCGGCGTCCCTTCCGGGTCCGGCCACTGCACCGTCTGTACATGCGCGTGCCCGGCGGCGTCCGTCTGCACGTGCCCGGTGCCACCGTGCACGCCCGGAATCACCCACGCGCCCGTGGCCGCCGGATCGGTCGCCCCGCCCCCCGCCGGAGCGACCGTTATGGGCGGCGGCACGAAGCCGTGTCCGGGCGCCGCGAGCGGGTCGCCGGTGTAGCCGTCGAAGCCCCCTTCGGGGAGCTTCACGAACGCTGTGGCGTCCGAGTCGTACTCGCCCTGGGGAAGCGGCTCCCAGGCACCCGGCACGCCTGTCGGGCCGCCGTTTGCGTGGTCGTCGTGGTGGTCGGTCACGACAGCGCCCTCCCCAGTGCTCGTCGGGCCAGCACGGCGACGGTGCGCCGCAGGTGCAGTACGGCGGGCGGCAGCTGCTGCGGGGTGCCGTCCTCGGCCGGGGCCAGGTCCGGGATGCAGGCCGCGGCGACGTACTCGCCGAACGCGGTCAACGCCTCGGGAACCAGCGACCGCTCACCGTCCCAGTCGATCAGCGAGGCGACCCACTGCTCGGCCTCGAGGGGCCGCAGCGGCATCGGCGCGACGGCGCCCACGGCGCACCGCACGCCGCGCCTGGCCGGGTCGAGCACCAGAGCCACGGACGCGGTCGCCCGCCCCGGTCCGGTGCGTCCGGTCGCCTTCAGGAAGACCTGCGGGGCGTGCAGCAGCGGCACGCGCACGTACCCGATGAGTTCGCCCGCGCGCAGCATCTCCATGCCGGCGAGCAGGTGCGAGACGGGCATCTCGCGGCGGGCGCCGTCCGGGCCCGCGATGATCAGCGTGGCCTCCAGTGCGGCCAGGACGGGCAGCGCGTCGCCGGTGGGGGCGGCGGTGACGATGTTGCCGCCGAGCGTGCCGGCGTTGCGGATCTGGGGCGGGCCCGCGGCGCGCGCGGCGGCGGCGAGTGCGGGGATGAGGGCCGCGAAGTCGGGGCGGCCCATGCGCGCGTGGGTGAGGCCCGCGCCGAGCAGCGCGTGTCCGTCCTGGTACTGCCAGCCGCGGATCTCGCTGATACGGCCGAGTCCGACGAGCGCCGCGGGGCGCAGCAGACCGGAGTTGACGGCGGCCATGAGGTCGGTGCCGCCCGCCACGGGCACCGCGGCGGGCATGGCGGTCAGGGCCGCCACGGCCTCGTCCAGCGAGCCCGGCAGCGTCACGGACTGCGCCGCCTGCGGTGCATGCGTGGTCAAACCGGCTGCCCCTTCCCGCTGTCCACCTGGTCCACCCGTGTTGCCGTACGGTACGTGCTCACAGGCCGGACGTGGCAACTCTGGCACATCTTTCCGCAGGCCCGACGCGGGGGTCCGCTAGGAGTCATTCCTCCTCTGCCAAGAGGATGGTCCGGATATCACACGACTTTGCCCGTCGGTTCGAATTACCACTCTTTGGCGCCTCTTGTGCGGATTTTCCGTCATGGACCCACGCTCCCAGCTGCTGCCGCCGCCGGTCGCGCCGCGGGGGTCTCCTCACACGTTCGGGGGCGGCCCCTCGATCGGGCGTCCGAAATGACCCGCCATCCCGGCGGGGGCCGGGCGCCGCTGCCACGGGAGAGGACCGGTGGGCGGGCGGTAGCCGACGCCCAGGGCGTCAAGCCGCGGGTAGTGGGCCGCCATCCGCCGCTCGAAGTCCGTGAAGTCGCGGGCGGCCGGGGCTGGCAGCCGGGACCAGACGGTCTCGGCGAAGGCGGCCAGGCGCGGGAAGGTCTGATAGTCCACGCGCGCGTGGTCCTCCATCACCTCGGTCCAGACGTTGGCCTGGGCGCCGAGGACGCGCCGCGCCTCCTCGGGTCCGAGCTGCGACGGTACGGGGTCGAAGCGGTAGACGTCCTCCAGGGTGCGTACGTACCCGATGGGCATCGGTTCGTCGTCGCCGCCGTCCTGGCGGTGGTCGAGGTAGACCTGCTGCTCGGGGCACATGACGACGTCGTGGCCCGCGCGGGCGGCCGTGATGCCGCCCTGGTAGCCGCGCCACGACGACACGGCTGCGCCCGGCGCCAGGCCGCCCTCGAGGATCTCGTCCCACCCGATGAGGCGCCTCCCGCGGGCGGCGAGCCAGGTGTCGAAGTGCCGGATGAACCAGGACTGCAGCTCGTCCTCGTCGGCGAGCCCCAGCTCCTTGATGCGGGCCTGCGCGGCCGGCGACCGCTTCCACTGGTCCTTGAGGCACTCGTCGCCGCCGACGTGGACGAACGTGGACGGGAAGAGCTCCAGGACCTCCTCGAAGACCCCCTCGTAGAACCGGAGGGTGCTGTCAGTGGGGGCGAGTACGTTGGCGGAGATGCCCCAGGTGTCCCAGACGGAGAGAGAGGCGGTGTCGATGACGTCGGTGTTGCCGAGTTCGGGGTATGCGGCGATGGCGGCCTGCGAGTGTCCCGGAATATCGATTTCGGGGACGACGGTGATATGCCGCTCGGCGGCGTAGGCGACGATCTCGCGGATGTCGTCCTGCGTGTAGTAGCCGCCGTGCGGCTTGTCCTCCCACAGCGGTGAGGCGCGGTGGCCGACCTTCGTCCGTGCGCGCCACGATCCGGTCTCCGTCAGCTTCGGGTGGCGCTTGATCTCGATGCGCCAGCCCTGGTCGTCGGTGAGGTGGAAGTGGAAGACGTTCAGCTTGTGCGCGGCGAGCAGGTCGAGATAGCGCAGGACGCCGTCCTTGGGCATGAAATGCCGTGAGACGTCGAGCATGAGACCGCGCCAGGCGAAGCGCGGGGCGTCCTCGATACGGGTCACCGGCAGCCGCCACTCCCGCCCGGGGAGCGGGGCGCGGCGGTACGCGTCGGGTCCGAGCAGCTGCCTGAGCGTCTGGGCGCCCCAGAAGAGCCCGGCGGGTCCGCCGCCCACCAGCTCCACGGCCTCGGGCGTGACCGTCAGGCGGTAGCCCTCGTCGCCGAGTTCGCCGGTGACCGCAGGGTCGAGAGACAGCCTGACGGCGTCGTCGCCCGAGCCCGGCGCGAGCGGGAGCCCGGTGGCCGCCCCGAGCGTGGAGCGCAGCCACCGCTCGGTGCCTTGCGTCCCCTCGCCCGCGGCCAACCGGGTTTCGGGGCCGAGTGCGAAGAAGCCGTCGCCGTGGCCGGACACGTGCCGGGGCGCGGGAATCAGTTCCATTGCGGATGCTCCTGAATCCATTGCGGATGCTCCTGTGGAAGTCATCAGTCCTTCACCGCTCCACCCAGTCCGGACACCAGGCGCCGTTGTACGAGTACGAAGAAGACCAGTACCGGAATGGTCATCACCGTGGACGCCGCCATGATCCCGCCCCAGTCGTTCTCGTCGGGCTTGAAGAACACGAGCAGGGCCATCGGCAGAGTCGACTGCGATGTGTCGCTGATGATGAAGGACTTGGCGAACAGGAAGTCGTTCCAGGTCGAGATGAACGAGAAGACACTGGTCGCGACGAGCCCGGGGAACACCAGCGGGAAAAGGATCTGCCAGAGGAATCGGGTGCGGCTCGCTCCGTCGATGAACGCGGCTTCCTCGAGCGCTTCCGGAACGGCCTTCACAAAACCGCGCAGCATCCAGATCGCGAACGGCAGCGAGAAGGCTATGTGCGGCAGGATCAGCGAGCCCAGCGTGTTGAGCTGCCCGAAGTCCCGCATCAGGAAGAACAGCGGGATCGTCAGGGCCTCGACGGGCACCATCTGCGCGACCAGAAACATGATCAGCAGCGTCGTGCGGAAACGGAAGCGGAATCGCGTGACCGCCGTCGCCGCGAGAAAGGCGATCAGCGCGGAAACGACGACCACGGTCACCGCGACGACCACGCTGTTGAGGAAGTAGCGGCCGAATTCCTGCTGTTCGAAGACGCGCCGGAAGGAATCGAGCGAGGGGGACAGCGTCCACGGCCTGGGGTGGGCCGACTCGATCTCACCGGCCGGTTTGAAGGCGCTGAGCACCATCCAGTACAGCGGAAACGCCACGACCACCGCGATGAGCAGCGCCGACGCCTCGGCGGCCAGCCGCCAGGGCCGCCGCACCGCTCCCCGTACAAGGACCGCACCCCGTACGAAACCCGTCATGCTCACAGCTCCTCCCCCTGCCTGCGCAGCAGCCGCAGATAGACCAGCGTGATCGCGAGCAGGATCAGCAGCATCACGACGCCGATCGCCGAACCCAGGCTGTACTCCGAGGACGCGAACGCCTTCTGGTACGCGTACACGTTGAGGACCAGGTTCTGGCCGGCGATTCCGCCGCCACCCGTCATCACGTAGATCTGCGTGAACACCTTGAAGTCCCAGATGACCGACTGGATGGTGACGACCGTGAGGATCGGCCGCAGCATCGGCGCGAGCACCGAGCGCCAGATACGCCACTGCGAGGCGCCGTCGAGCGCGGCGGCCTCGAGGACCTCGCCGGGTACGGCCTTGATGCCGGCATAGACGGTCATCATCACGAACGGGAAGGAGCACCACACCACTTCGAGCAGGACGAGCGCGAAGGCGCTGTAACGGCCGTACGTCCATGAGTGGTCGCCGAGCCCGAACACCTTGTTCACGGGCCCGAAGTCGGGGTCGAAGAGGAACATCCACACCGTCGAACCGGTGATCGCGGGGGTTGCCCAGGCGCCGAGCGCGGCCAGCATCAGGGCGAGCCGCGGCACGGCCCGTACGCGTGTGAGCAGCACGGCGAGGGCGCAGCCGACGGCCAGCGTCGAGACGACGCAGGCGGCGGCGAACAGCACCGTGGCGAGCAGCACCTGCCAGAACTGGTCGTCCGCGAACAGCGTCGCGTAGTTGCCGAAGCCCTGGAAGGTCGTCGGCTCACCGCCGCTGACCTGCGCCTGCGTGTACTCCAGGAAGGAGATCAGGCCGAGTTGGTAGACGGGGTAGACCAACAGGCCCGCGAGGACCACGAGGGCGGGGGCGAGATAGAGCCAGGGGGTCCAGCGGCCGCCGCGGCGCGCGGACCGTGAGGGTGCGGCCGGGGCGGCCGCCGGGGTCACGGGGACCGCGGCGGCCGGCTCGGCAGTGGCGTTCTGCGTCATCGGTTCGACTCTCGGCTCAGCGCACGGACGAGAACGCGTCGTCCATCTTCTTCGCCGCGTCGCGCGAGGCCGCCGCCACGTCCTTACGGCCGCTGATGACTTCCTGGAACATGTTCGGCAGCACCAGGGACGCGTCGATCTGTGCCCAGGCGGGCGAGGCGGGGACGAACTTGGTGCCCGCGCCGAGCGTCTTGATGAAGGGTGCGACGAACGGTTCCTTCTGCGCGACGGTCTCCCGCACATCGGTGTACGTCGGCAGGAAGCCCATCGCGTCGAAGAGCTTCTCCTGGGTGTCCTTGCTCGCCAGCTGCTCCATCAGCTCGACCGCGAGCGTGCGGTGCGACGTGCTCTTCAGTACGCCGAGATTGTTGCCGCCGGCGAAGGCCGGCGCGATCTCGCCCGCCCTGACGCCGGGCAGCGGCACGACGGCGTACTTGCCCTTGACCTTGCCGGCCTCGACGGCCTCGTGGTTGAAGTCGCCGCCGATGGCCATGGCCGCCTTGCCGGACGCGAAGGCGGTCACGACGTCGTTTCCGGTCATGGCCGCGCACTTGGCGGCGGGACAGTTGTCGTCGCCGAAGAGCGAGGTGTAGGCCTTGATGCCCTTCTGGGACGCGGCGCTGTCGATGGCGGACCGGTACGTGCCGCCCTTCTCCACGGCCAGCTCGCCGCCGCCCGCCCAGACGAACGGCATCGCGGCATACGTGGACGTGCCGCCCACCGCCATCCCGTACAGGTCCGGCTTCGCCTTGTGGATCTTCTTGGCGGTCGCGGCCAACTCTGCCTGCGTCTTCGGTGGTTCGAGCTTCAGCTCCTTGAAGATGTCGGTCCGGTAGTACAGGGCCCGGACGCCGACGAAGAACGGCGCTCCGTAGACCTTGCCGTCGACCGTCACGGACTCCTTGGCGGTCGGGTCGGTGTCCTTCGCCTCGGCCCAGGCGCCGAAGTCGTCGGTGACATCGGCGAGTCCGCCGTCGTGCACATAACCGGCGGTGTCCGTGTTGCCGTACTCGACGACATCGGGGGCGCTCTTCGGGTCGTTGAAGGCCGCCTTCATCTTCTCCGCGCGGGTGTCGACGGGGATGTACTCGACGGTGACCTTCGTGCCCTGATGCGTCTTCTCGAAGGCTGCGACGGCGGCGTCGACGACCTTCTGCTTCGGCGCGTTGTTGACTTCCTGGAAGAGCCAGACGCGCAGCGTGCCGCTCTTCTCGTCCTTGGTCGAGCTGCTGTCGGAGGTCCCCGGGGCGCAGGCGGTGGCGGTGAACCCGGCGAGGACAAGTGCCGCCACGGAGGCGGTCATTCGGGCAGAGGCAGGGAGCTTCATCGGACACCCTCCGAAGGCGTTGCAGCATATGCAATAGCGGTTTCGCTCTGCACAACACATGGAGGCTAGAAGTTGAATGAACACGACCACAAGTGGTCTCAACCACTCTGTGACCCGCGGAAGCACTCCATGCAACGCCCTGGCAGCACAAAGGCCCCGAAGGCGCGCAGAGAGCGCACTTCCGGGGCCTCGTCATGAGACCGGGCACGGCCTTGTCACGCGGGCCGCCGTCAGCCGCGGGCCACCGCGGGCCACGGTGAGCCGCCGCAGCGGCCGCAGGCGGGAGCCCCTACTTGTCGCCGCCCTTGCCCTTGTCACCGCCGCCGGCACCCATGGACTCGTAGATCTCCTTGCACATGGGGCATACGGGGTACTTCTTCGGGTCGCGTCCCGGCACCCACACCTTGCCGCAGAGCGCGACGACGGGCGTGCCGTCGAGGGCGCTCGCCATGATCTTGTCCTTCTGGACGTAATGCGCGAAGCGCTCGTGGTCGCCGTCACCGTGCGACGTCTGTGGCGTCGGCTCTACGAGGGTCCCCGTACCTGTTCCGCGCTCGGGCTCAAGAGTGCTCATAACCGCCAAGGGTACTGAAGCGCGCCGGGATCAGTTGAGCGACGGGTCGTCCGGATAGGTGGCGACCATGGCGAGCTCGTTGCGCTGGCGTCGCAGCACCTCGCGCCAGAGCCGCTCCGGCGTCGGGGACGACACGTCACCGGGTTCGGACTCGACGACGTACCAGGCGCCGTCGGTCAGTTCGGCCTCCAGCTGACCAGGCCCCCAGCCGGCGTATCCCGCGAAGATACGGAGCGAGCCGAGGACGGACGCGAGCAGCTCCGGCGGTGCCTCCAGATCGACCAGTCCGATCGCGCCGTGCACCCTCCGCCAGCCCAGCGGTGCACGCTCACCCGTCGCGCCGCCGGGGATCACCGCGATACCGAGCGCCGAGTCGAGCGAGACCGGGCCGCCCTGGAACACGACGCCCGGCTCCCCGGCGAGGTCGCCCCAGCCCTCGAGGATGTCGCCGACGTCCACCGGGGTCGGCCGGTTGAGGACGACGCCGAGCGAGCCCTCCTCGTCGTGGTCGAGAAGGAGCACCACCGCGCGGTCGAAGTTCGGGTCCGCCAGGGCGGGGGTGGCCACGAGCAGCCGCCCTGTGAGCGAGGACACCTCGGTCATGCCAGACATGATCCCGCATCTTCCCCTGGTGGGGACACCCAATGCCCTTACCCGAGTGAATATGGTCATGAGGGAGACGTGTGGCCTGGTTGGGGCCCCTGTGCGGGGGTGACGGCGGACGGCCCGGCGGACCGCAGGGAGGGCGGGCGGACCCGGGCGGACCGGTGACCCGGAGTCCCCGGCCGGGCACGTTTCGTGTTGTGGCGAACTCATGACGTGACTGTGCCCCCTTGGGCTTACGGAAGGGGGGTAGGCGGCCATTACGCTTGCTGCTCGGCCCTGCCCCTTTACTCGGAACGCGAGATTCATGACGGTCACTGGCACAGACGACGTACTGCTTGTTCACGGCGGAACCCCGCTGGAGGGCGAGATCCGTGTCCGCGGCGCGAAGAACCTCGTGCCGAAGGCCATGGTCGCCGCGCTGCTCGGCAGCGCTCCGAGCCGGCTGCGCAATGTCCCCGACATCCGCGACGTCCGTGTCGTACGGGGTCTGCTGCAGCTGCACGGCGTGACCGTCCGGCCCGGCGAGGAGCCGGGCGAACTGGTGATGGACCCGTCGCACGTCGAGAGCGCGAACGTCGCGGACATCGACGCGCACGCGGGCTCCTCGCGCATCCCGATCCTGTTCTGCGGTCCGCTGCTGCACCGCCTCGGACACGCGTTCATCCCCGGCCTGGGCGGCTGCGACATCGGCGGCCGGCCGATCGACTTCCACTTCGAGGTGCTGCGGCAGTTCGGCGCGCGGATCGAGAAGCGTGCGGACGGCCAGTATCTGGAGGCGCCGCAGCGGCTGCGCGGCACGAAGATCCGGCTGCCGTACCCGTCCGTCGGCGCGACCGAGCAGGTGCTGCTCACCGCCGTCCTCGCCGAGGGCGTCACCGAGCTGTCCAACGCGGCCGTCGAGCCGGAGATCGAGGACCTGATCTGCGTTCTGCAGAAAATGGGCGCGATCATCGCGATGGACACCGACCGGACGATTCGCATCACCGGCGTCGACAAGCTCGGGGGCTACACGCACCGCGCCCTGCCGGACCGCCTGGAGGCCGCCTCCTGGGCGTCCGCCGCGCTCGCGACCGAGGGCAACATCTACGTCCGCGGCGCCCAGCAGCGCTCGATGATGACGTTCCTGAACACCTACCGGAAGGTGGGCGGCGCCTTCGAGATCGACGACGAGGGCATCCGCTTCTGGCACCCGGGCGGCACGCTCAACGCCATCGCGCTGGAGACGGACGTGCACCCCGGCTTCCAGACCGACTGGCAGCAGCCGCTGGTCGTCGCGCTCACGCAGGCCACCGGCCTGTCGATCATCCACGAGACGGTCTACGAGTCCCGGCTGGGCTTCACGTCCGCGCTGAACCAGATGGGCGCGCACATCCAGCTCTACCGGGAGTGCCTGGGCGGCTCCGACTGCCGCTTCGGCCAGCGCAACTTCCTGCACTCCGCGGTCGTTTCGGGCCCCACGAAGCTGCAGGGCGCCGACCTGGTCATCCCCGACCTGCGCGGCGGCTTCTCGTACCTGATCGCCGCCCTGGCGGCCCAGGGCACGTCCCGGGTCCACGGCATCGGCCTGATCAACCGCGGCTACGAGAACTTCATGGAGAAGCTCGTCGAGCTGGGCGCAAAGGTGGAGCTCCCGGGCACCACGCTCTGACGTAAGCCCGGGGCACCCCGCGCCGCGCCGCTGTGGGCAAGCGTGCCCCTCGCCGCCGCCGCTGTGGGCAATCGTGCCGCTGGGGCGGCACGGGTGGGCACAGCGGCACCCCGCGACGGCGGCAGCCCCCCAAGAAGGCCCGCACCACCCACCACGAAGTCGCACATGCGAAAGGGCGGCCACCCCTGAGGGGGTGGCCGCCCTTTCGCCTGGGCTTACTGGCCCTTGGCGGCTTCCTTGAGCTTGGAGCCCGCAGAGACCTTCACGCTGTAGCCGGCCGGGATGTTGATCGGCTCGCCGGTCTGCGGGTTGCGGGCGGTGCGAGCGGCACGGTGGGTGCGCTCGAAGGTGAGGAAGCCGGGGATGGTGACCTTCTCGTCGCCCTTGGCAACGATCTCGCCGACCGTCTCGGCGAACGCGGCCAGCACCGCGTCGGCGTCCTTGCGGGTCACCTCGGCGCGGTCGGCCAGCGCGGCCACCAGCTCACTGCGGTTCATTTTTGTACTCCCGTGTTCTTCTTGCCGTTGAGGCGTGCCACGCGGCGGAGCCGCATATCGGATGCGGCGAAGCCGATGCTGCCAGGGTCCTCGGTCGGTCCCCGGACCCGGGTCCGTAGCCAGACCCTCGCGCCCAGAGACGCATCCTGCCCCCACCTGCGGCGGGAAAGCCAATCCGGCACCCCTGGGAGTCACACGAAAAGCGCCACTGCCTCGAATTGATGACGCTCCGTCCACTCCCGACAGCGGAATGCAGGGCTCAGGCTGGCTGCCCGCCACCCTAGAGGGAGGCTTCACGCCCCGCGTTCCACGACGCGCCGACTCTAATACCCCGGGCTGACAACGCCCGGCCCCCTGTCGTTCAGGAGGTGGTGTTACCCGTCACAGCAACCCCGGCGGCCTTCGCGGCGTCCCGCACCGCTCCGGCGACCGCGCCCGCGACCTTGTCGTTGAAGACGCTCGGGATGATGTAGTTCGGGTTGAGCTCGTCCTCGGTCACGACGTTCGCGAGGGCGGTGGCGGCCGCCAGCATCATCTCCGTGTTGACCGTGCGCGACTGGGCGTCGAGCAGGCCGCGGAAGACGCCGGGGAACACCAGCACGTTGTTGATCTGGTTCGGGAAGTCCGAGCGGCCGGTGGCCACAACAGCCGCCGTCTGGCGGGCGATTGCGGGCTCGACCTCCGGGTCCGGGTTCGCGAGCGCGAACACGATGGCGTTGTCGGCCATGGCGGCCACGTCGTCGCCGTCGAGCACGTTCGGCGCCGAGACACCGATGAACACGTCGGCGTCGCGCACCGCTTCCTTCAGCGTGCCGGTGACGCCCTCGGGGTTGGTGTTGTCCGCGATCCAGCGCAGCGGCGAGTCCGGGGCCGCGTCGACGAGGTCCGCACGGCCGGCGTGCACGACGCCGTGGATGTCGGCGACGACGGCGTGCTTGACGCCCGCGGCGATGAGCAGCTTGAGGATGGCCGTACCGGCCGCTCCGGCGCCGGACATGACCACGCGCACGTCCTCGATCGCCTTGCCCACCACGCGAAGTGCGTTGGTCAGCGCGGCGAGCACGACGATCGCGGTGCCGTGCTGGTCGTCGTGGAAGACGGGGATGTCGAGGGCCTCGCGCAGCCGTGCCTCGATCTCGAAGCAGCGGGGAGCGGAGATGTCCTCGAGGTTGATGCCGGCGAAGCCGGGGGCGATGGCCTTGACGATCTCGACGATGGCGTCGGAGTCCTGGGTGTCGAGGCAGATCGGCCAGGCGTCGATGCCGGCGAAGCGCTTGAAGAGGGCCGCCTTGCCCTCCATGACGGGCAGTGCGGCCTTGGGGCCGATGTTGCCGAGGCCCAGCACGGCGGAGCCGTCCGTCACCACCGCAACGGAGTTGCGCTTGATCGTGAGGCGGCGGGCGTCCTCGGGGTTCTCCGCGATCGCCATGCACACGCGGGCCACGCCGGGCGTGTAGACCATGGAGAGGTCGTCGCGGTTGCGGATGGGGTGTTTGGACGCCATCTCGATCTTGCCGCCGAGGTGCATCAGGAACGTACGGTCGGAGACCTTGCCCATGGTGACGCCCTCGATGGCGCGCAGCTTGCCGACGATCTCGTCGGCGTGCGCGGTCGAGGTGGCGGCGATGGTGACGTCGATACGGAGCTTCTCGTGCCCCGAAGCGGTGACGTCGAGGCCGGTCACCGAGCCTCCGGAGGACTCCACGGCCGTGGTGAGCTGGGACACCGCGGTTCCGCTCGCGGGCACCTCCAGCCGGACCGTCATCGAGTAGGAGACGCTGGGCGCCGTTGCCATGGCCGACTTCCTCTGCTTTCCCTTTGTTTCGCGTGTGTCGCGTGAGCCGCCCGCGAGTCCACGAACAGCATCATCCGATGGTGTCACCTACCGCCGAGTACGCGGTAGCCGCCTCGGATTGCGAACGTTTTGTTCTCACGGAAGGCCGCTTCGACCATACGAGAGCGGGCGGGCGCCGCACCGCAGCGGGGTGCCCGGGAACGCGAAGACCAGTCCATGGACGCAGGGATTCCGTCGGCACGAACACTCCACGGGCGCAAGGACGAGAGGTCCGCGCCACAGGTGGCGCGGACCTCTCGAACGTTCAGTGACACCGACCCGCCATGCTCGCCTCGCGGCAAGTGGTCGCTCTAAGCGACGAAGGTTGGGCCCGGGGGCTTGGATCGAGCCGGTGTCACGTCCAAGGTAACAAACGATCGCCCAGAGGCAATTCCCGTCCCGCCCATCGGGCACCCAACAGGTCCTGATCAGTGCCGGAAGCCGGTCCTGATCAGTGCGGCAAGCCGGTCCTGATCAGTCCCGGAGCAGGTCCGGATCAGTCCCGGAGCAGGTCCGGGACTCCGGATGCGTCCGGCTCGTCCCGCTCCGCCGAGACGACCGTCAGCTGCTGCGTCGCACGGGTCAGCGCGACGTACAGGACGCGCAGTCCGGCGGGCGACTCGTCGGCGATCTCCGCAGGTGAGACGACCACCGTCGCGTCGTACTCCAGGCCCTTCGCCTCCAGGCTGCCGAGCGCCACCACGCGCTCGCCGAGCCCGGCGAGCCAGCGGGCGGCCTCCTCGCGGCGGTGCATCGCGACGACGACGCCCACGGTGCCGTCGACCTGCTCCAGCAGGCGGCGGGCCTCGGCCTGGACGGTCTCCGCCATCCCGTCGCCGCGCAGGGCGGCGAAGCGGGGCTGTACGCCCGTCGAGCGGACCGCGGACGGCGCCGTGGAGCCCGGCATGGCGAGGGCCAGGACGCGGGACGCCACATCGGCGATCTCGGACGGGTTGCGGTAGTTCACGGTGAGGGTGAAGCGGCGCCGGGGCCGGGTGCCGAGGGCCTCGTCACGGGCCTCGGCGGCCTCGTCCGGGTCGGACCAGGAGGACTGGGCGGGGTCGCCGACGATCGTCCAGGTGGCGTGCCGGCCGCGGCGGCCGATCATGCGCCACTGCATGGGGGTCAGGTCCTGCGCCTCGTCGACGATGACGTGCGCGTACTCGGTGCGTTCCTCCGCCAGCCGCTCCGCGCGCTCACGCGCCGACTCCTCGCGGACCGGCATGAGCTCCTCCAGGCCCGTGAGCTGGTCGAGCGGGTCGAGCTCGCGCTTCTTGCGGGGCCTCGCGGGGACGCCGAGGATCGCCTGGAGCTCGTCGAGCATGGCGACGTCGTGGACGGAGAGCCCGTCGCGCCGCAGCGAGCGGGCGACCCTGCGCACCTCCCCCGGGTTCAGTTCACGGCGCGCCCACCGGCCCAGCAGCCTCTCGTCGCGCATCGCCGTGAGGACACGGCGCGGGGTGAGCTCGGGCCACCAGGCGTCGAGGAACGCGATGAACTCGTCCTCGGAGGTGATGTCCTCGTCGAAGGAGGAGCGCAGCTCGGCGGCGAGCTCCGGGTCGGAGTGGCGGGATCCGGCGCCCGACTGCTCCCACAGGGCGTCGAGCAGCAGCTTGCGCGCACGGGGACGGAGCAGGTTGACGGGGGCGGTGCCGCCGAGGGCCGTACGGCGGATACGGCCGAGCTGCTCGCCCTCCAGTTCGAGCCGGCGCCCGAAGGCGACGACCCGCAGCCGGGTGGGCGGCCCTGCGGGGGCCGCGGAACCGCCCGCCGGCCCGTGCTCCAGCGCCCCGCGCGCCGCCTTCCGCAGCACCCGCAGCATCCGCGACGAGCCCTTCACACGGGCCACCGCCGGGGAGTCGTAGACCGTGGCCTCGGCACCGTCGACCAGGGAGCCCACCGCGCGGATCGCCACCTGGCCCTCCTCGCCGAGGGACGGCAGGACGCCCTCCGTGTACGCCACGAGCAGCGGCGTCGGCGAGACGATCAGGATGCCGCCCGCGTACCGGCGCCGGTCCTGGTAGAGCAGATACGCGGCGCGGTGCAGGGCGACCGCCGTCTTGCCGGTGCCCGGGCCGCCCTCGACATACGTCACGGAGGCGGCGGGCGCCCGGATCACCAGGTCCTGCTCGGCCTGGATGGAGGCCACGATGTCCCGCATCGTGTGGGTGCGGGCCTGGCCGAGCGCGGCCATCAGCGCGCCGTCGCCGACCACCGGCAGCTCGCGGCCGTCCAGGCGGGCCGTGAGCTGGGGCCGCATCAGGTCGTCCTCGACGCCGAGGACCTTGCGGCCCTTGGAGCGGATGACGCGGCGGCGCACCACCCGGCCGGGATCGACGGGCGTGGAGCGGTAGAAGGGCGCGGCGGCCGGGGCGCGCCAGTCGATGACCAGCGGCGCGTAGTCGGCGTCGAGCACGCCGATGCGGCCGATGTGCAGGGTCTCGGCGATGTCGGCCGTGTTGTCGGGCCGCACGGCGCCCTCGGCCGGTTCCACCGCCGTGTACGCGCCGTCGGGCCCCTTCTTGCCGTCCTTGCCCTGCAGCAGGTCGATACGGCCGAAGAGGAAGTCCTCGAACTCGTTGTTGAGCCGGTTGAGGTGGATTCCGGCACGGTAGACCTGCGCGTCCCGCTCTGCGAGCGCGCCGGGCGTGCCGACGTGACCGCGCTTGGCGGCGTCGTTCATCAGGAACTCGGCCTCGTGGATCTTCTCCTCGAGGCGCCGGTACACGAGGTCCAGATGTTCCTGTTCGACGTTGATCTCGCGGTCGCGTACGGAATCGACAGCGGTCTTAAGCGCCGAATCGACGGCTTCCTGCGCGGCCACCGATGGCCCCCTTCTGACGTGCTGGGCAGCCGTCCACCGTACGCGAAAGGCGGCCCTGATGTGCAGCTGCGTGCGCACATTCCTGCACAAACGTGCTACACAGACCGCCTGACGTCCCGCACGGACGCCTCCGCCGGCCGCCCGACGCCCTACACGTCCACCTCCACCAGCCGCTTGCCGTCGAACGTCTCGACCTCGAAGTGGTCGATGTCGTTGCGGGCGAACGCGGCGCCCCCGTGCACGTACAGCGGGTGTTCGGCGGACTCGTGGGTGCTGCCCGGAATGCCGTATCCCCACTTCGGGACCGACCACGTGGTCACCGTCTCGCGCTCGCCGTTCTTGCCGACGGCTATGAGGGAGCACTTCTCCGGGCCCTTGACGTTCTTCAGCTCGAGCACGGTGTGCGTGCCCCAGGCCTTCGGCTCCATGCCGATGGTGGCGGTGACCTTGGTCGACGCGTCCGTGGCCTGCACCTTCTCGTCCATGTGGTGGAAGAAGGCGTCCTCGGCCGGGCTGGTGGGATGCGGATCGGCCAGCGTGTTCGCGCCGTCGCCGTCCACCGCCATGACCGTCAGCGGTCCGCCGATGATCAGCGCGGCCGCGGCTGCCACCAGGTACAGGGCGCGCCTGCGCTTCACGGCGCGCCGGGCCGCGACCTCGTCGATGAGGCGTTCGGCGAGCTTCGGGGTGGGCTTGGCCGCCAGCTGTGCGCCCAGCTGCTGCCTGACGGGGTCCCCCTGGGCGCCGGGAAGATCGGCGAGCGCCGCGAGCATCGGCTCCATCCCGGCGAGCTCCTCCAGCTGCTGCGCGCACCAGTCGCAGCCGGCCAGATGCGCCTCGAACGCGGTCGCCTCGGCATCGTCCAGGATGCCGAGGGCGTAGGCGCCGACCGTCTCGTGCACGTCATCGGGCCCTTCGGGCCCCGGGGACCGCCCGGACGCGGGAGACCCGGGAGGGCCGAACGGCCCAGGAGACCCAGGCGATCCGAACCCGGACCCGTACGCGTCGTAGGCGCTCATGCCGTCACCCCCCGCTCCTCCAGCGCCAGCTTCATCGAGCGCAGCGCGTAGAACACCCGCGAGCGCACCGTGCCGCTGGGTATGCCGAGCGTCGCGGCCGCCTCATTGACCGTACGCCCTTTGAAGTACGTCTCGACCAGTACCTCTCGGTGAGCCGGGGTCAGATCCTCGAGCGCGTCCGAGAGTGTCATCAGCCACAGCGCCTTGTCGATCTCGTCCTCCGCGGGGATGACCTCCAGCGGCGACGGGTCGACCTCCTGCGGCCGGGCCTGCCGGCTGCGGTGATTGTCGATGACGATGCGCCGGGCGACCGTCACCAGCCAGGGGCGTACCGAGCCGGTCGCACGGCCCAGCTGACCAGCGTTCTTCCAGGCGCGGATGAGCGTCTCCTGCACGACGTCCTCGGCTCGCTGCCGGTCCCCCGCGACCAGTCTGAGCACGAATGCGAGCAGCGGACCGGCGTGCTCCCGGTAGAGGGCGCGCATGAGCTCCTCGTCGGGTTCCGCGGGCCGGGACATGCGATGTCGTGCCCTGGGCGGACGTTCATCGGCCACGGCGGAATCCTTGCGCACGCCTACCTCCGGTGTCCCCGAATCGACTGGGGCTGCCCAGCCGGGGCCTCCCAGCCGGTCGTTCACCATCGGGGTACGTAGCCGGACGGCGTTGTGTTCAGGGCGCCGTCAAAGCAATCCCACAGCAAGGGAATTGCCGTGTTTGCGGGCCTTCAAGGCGGGGAACTCGGCCTGGACTGCCAGATGTTCAGGCCCGCGCGAGCGCCGCCCGGCGGCGGTGCCGGGCCACGCGTTCCCGGTTGCCGCACGTCTCGCTCGAGCACCATCGCCTGCGCCGGCCACGGGACGTGTCGAGGTAGATGAGGGGGCAGTTGTCGCCCTCGCACTGGCGCAGCCGCGCTCGGGCGACCGGGTCCGTCAGCAGCTCGACGGCGTCGCGTGCGACGGCGGCGAGGAGCGCGGTGCAGCCCGGGTCGGTGTGCAGGACCCGGACGAGAGTGCCGCCGTCGGTGCGGACGGCCCTGGGTGCGGGCGGGGCCCCGAGGGCGAGCGCGTTGACGCGTTCCAGGGCGCCGCCCGCGGCCCGTCCGTCTCCGTCGAGTTCGCCGCGCACCAACTGGCCCAGCTGGAAGCGCAGTTCCTGGAAGGCCGCCGGCCAGGAGGGCTCTGCGGCGCCCAGGTGCGTGCCTGCGGGGACGAGCCCCGCGGCCACGCACCAGGAGCGCAGCCGGTCCACCGAGCCGATCCGTTCCTCGGGATGCGCCGTCGCCAGCAGGTCCAGACAGATCCGCCCGGCGTCGAACCGCGGCTCGTGCGCTGCCGGAGCCGCGACCTGCACCGAGGTCGTACGGGTGACCGCCGGGGACGAACGGGGGATCGCCGGGGACGTACGGGTGGCTGAGGCCGCGCTGGTGGCGCCTGATGCCATGAGCCTGTCACCGCCTTGGGGGATACCGGTGAGTGCCGTGTCCCTACAGTGCCCGCCCTGGCGCGCCGCCGGAACCCCTGCTACCGGTGCCCGTGCGGGCTTTCCGGGATCCCGGGAGGGTTCTCGTCGTGCAGGATCCGCTGGAACAGGTGGTGGTCGCGCCACGCGCCGTTGATGTGGAGGTAGTCGGGAGCAGTGCCGATGCGCTCGAACCCGCACTTCGCAAGGACGCGCTGCGAGGCGGTGTTGTCGGTCAGGGTGCCGGCCTGGACGCGGTGCAGCCCCAGTTCGTCGCGGGCGGCCCGGCACACCTCCTCGACCGCGCGGGAGGCCAGACCCCGGCCTACGTACCGCGCGTCGATCCAGTACCCGAGGTTGGCGCTGCGGAACGGCCCGAGCACGATGCCGGTCAGATCGGCGCGCCCGACGACGAGCGGCCCGTCGGTGACGACCCACCGCGCGCTCCCCGCCTCGGCGAGCCGCGCGGTCTGCCCTTCGGCGGTGTAGAACTCCTCGCTGCGGTACGGGTCCGTGGGCCGCAGGTGCTCCCGGTTGCGCAACTGTGCGTCGGCGAGCGCCTGGGCGTCTTCGGGGGTGGCGCGGCGTATCCGTATTCCGTCGGAGATCATCCTCGTACGGTACGACGGCGGGTGTGCCGTTGAGGGCGGTTCGGGCGACCGGTGACGAACCGCCCCGGTGACGAACCGCCCCGCCCCTACGCGTCCGCGTACTTCGAATCAGCCGCAGGATCCAGCGCCAGCCGGTACCCCCGCTTCACCACCGTCTGGATCAGCTTGGGCGTGCCGAGTGCCGTGCGCAGGCGGGCCATCGCGGTCTCGACCGCGTGCTCGTCGCGGCCCGCGCCGGGCAGCGCGCGGAGCAGGTCGGCGCGGGGCACGACCCATCCCGGGCGCCGTGACAGCGCACGCAGCAGCGACATCCCGGCGGGCGGCACGGGGCGCAGGCAGTCGTCCACCATCACCGCGTGGCCGCGGATCTCCACCCGGTGCCCCGCGATGGGCAGCGCCCTGGCGCGGGCGGGCAGTTCCTGGCAGAGCAGCTGGACGAGAGGGCCGAGCCGGAAGCGGTCCGGCTGGACGGTGTCGATGCCGCGGGCCTGCAGCGGCAGCGCCGTGACGGGGCCGACGCAGGCGGGGAGCACGTCGTGGTTCAGGGCCGAGAGTAGTTCGGGCAGCAGGCCGCGGCTCTCGGCACGGGAAAGAAGGGAAGCGGCGGCGGGGGCGCTGGTGAAGGTGAGCGCGTCCAGTCCCCGCGAGACGGCGAGGTCGAGGAGCCGGTCGACGGGCGCGAGGTCCTCCGGCGGCATCCACCGGTAGACCGGTACGCCGACGACCTCCGCGCCGCCCTCGCGAAGCGCCTCGACGAAGCCGGGCAGCGGCTCGCCGTGGAGCTGCACCGCGACCCGGCGCCCGTCGACGCCCTCGTCCAGCAGCCGGTCCAGCACCTCGGCCATCGACTCCGACGACGGCGACCACTCCTCGGTGAGCCCGGCGGCCCGGATGGCGCCCTTGACCTTGGGTCCGCGAGCGAGCAGCTCCACGCCTCGCAGCCGGTCGAGCAGGGCCTCGCCGAGGCCCCATCCGTCGGCGGCCTCGACCCACCCGCGGAACCCGATGGCAGTGGTGGCCACCACCACGTCGGGCCGCTGGTCGATCACGTCCTTGGTCGCGGCGAGCAGCTCGCTGTCGTCGGCGAGCGGCACGATGCGCAGCGCGGGCGCGTGCACGACGGCGGCTCCGCGCCGCTGCAGCAGGGCGCCGAGCTCGTCGGCGCGGCGTGCGGCCGTCACCGCGACGGTGAACCCCGCGAGGGGTCCTTCGTTGTGAAGGAACATTGGCTCTCGTCCCGAGCTCTAGAGGGTTCTCCGGCGGCCGTGAGGTAGGCCTCCGGGTCTCAACGAGCCTGCCAACAGCCCGTGACAGGCTCGGATCGCATTGATGTCCTCCGTGTTACGTCACCTCGCATCCCGACACAGACCGGCAGCGAGACCCGGGCCCGGCCGCTGATGCGGCCGGGCCAGGTGTCCGCGGCGTCAACCGCCGATGACTACGTGCCGGGAGAATGCGGGCTGCGTCACACCTCCGCGTAGCTGAGCTGCGCCTTCGCCTCGGTCGTCGCCGCGGCGGTCGAGGCGCTCGCTGCGGGGCGGCGAATGTATACGGCCCAGGTCACCACGAAGCAGGCGGCGTAGAAGGCGAGGAAGGCGACGAAGGCGCCGGTGCCGGAGCCGTAGGAGAGGAAGGACTGCCGGAAGGCGAGGTTGATGCCGACACCGCCGAGGGCGCCGACGGCCCCGATGAGTCCCATGGAAGCCCCGGACAGGCGCCGACCGTAGGCAGCCGCCTCCTCACCCTCCAGCCCCTTGGCGAGGGCCTTGGCCTGGAAGATGCCGGGGATCATCTTGAACGTCGACCCGTTGCCGAGGCCGCTGAGCACGAACAGCACCACGAACGCGACGGTGAACAGCGCCAGCGACTTCTGCATGGAGGCGCCGACGAGGACCGCGGTGGCGACGCCCATGCCGACGTAGTTCCAGAGGCTGATCTTCGCGCCGCCGTACCGGTCGGCGAGCCAGCCGCCCAGCGGACGGATCAGGGAGCCCAGCAGCGGGCCGAGGAAGGTGACGTACGCGGCCTGCAGCGGCGTACGGCCGAACTGGTTCTGCAGCACCTGCCCGAAGGCGAAGCTGTAGCCGATGAACGAGCCGAAGGTGCCGACGTAGAGGACGGACATGATCCAGGTGTGGGCGTCCTTCGCGGCGTCCTTGGCGGCGCCGGTGTCGTTCTTCACGGACGAGAGGTTGTCCATGTACAGCGCGGCGAGGACAGCGGCGACCACGATCAGCGGGATGTAGATGCCGAGCAGCACGCGCGGACCGCCGCTGGCGCCGATGATGGCGAGCGCGACCAGTTGGATGACGGGCACACCGATGTTGCCGCCGCCCGCGTTGAGGCCGAGCGCCCACCCCTTCTTACGCAGGGGGAAGAAGGCGTTGATGTTGGTCATGGAGGAGGCGAAGTTGCCGCCGCCGACGCCGGCCAGCAGGCCGACGAGCAGGAAGGTGGAGAAGGAGGTCCCCGGCTTCATCACCATGAACGCGGCGACGGAGGGGACGAGGAGGAGGCTGGCGGAGATGATCGTCCAGTTCCGCCCACCGAAGATCGCGACAGCGAAGGTGTACGGCACTCGGACGACGGCGCCGACCAGCGTGACCATCGAGGTCAGCATGAACTTGTCGGCCGGGGTGAGCCCGTACTCCGGGCCCATGAAGAGCACCAGCACGGACCACAGGGTCCAGATGGAGAACCCGATGTGCTCGGACAGGACAGAGAAGAAGAGGTTGCGCCGCGCGACGCGCTCACCGCTCTCCTTCCAGAACCCCTCGTCCTCGGGGTCCCACTGCTCGATCCAGCGGCCCCCCTTGCGGGATGCGGTGGTGGTGGTGCTTGGGGCTGTCATCTCACGCCTCCACGGGTCTCGGGCCTCATGTCCCGGCTGATGTGCCCGAAGGTAGGGATGGCGCATTTCCGTGCTGTGGCTATGAGTGACCGTCGGGGAACTTTGCTCTCACCCCGGACAGAGTGCGGCAGTGAGGGTTTTGCCGTGGATCATGACGGGTTGCCCGTGGGTCGTACCCGGTACACGGCGTCCGCCTCAGTGCTGCGGGGGCTGTTGGGGATACGGGGCGGGGGCGCCGTACGGGCCGGGGGCATGGGGGGCCTGGGGAGCGTACGGGCCGGGAGCAGGTGCGCCGTAAGGGCCGGGTGCACCGTACTGCCCCGGAGCAGCTGCCCCGTATGGGCCTGGTGCCGGGGCACCGTACGGACCAGGAGCCGGTGCACCGTACGGACCGGGAGCAGCTGCCCCGTACGGGCCGGGAGCGGGTGTCGGGGCACCGTACGGGCCGGGCGCCTGGGGGGCCTGCCCACCGTAAGGCCCCGGAGCGCCCTGCGGACCATAGGGGCCGGGGCCGCCCTGCGCACCGTACGGCCCCGCCCCGAAGGGATTGCCGTGCCCCGGCAGCGCGCCGCCCGGCGGCACGTACCGCACGCGTCCCGTCTCGTCGGTCACCGGAATGAAGCCGGCGGACTGCAGGCGCGCCGCGAACTTCGCGTGGCGCTTACGCGTGACGAGAAGGCCGACGCCCAGGACGGCCATCAGCACCACCCAGGTGCCGATGACGAACGGGACACCACCGTCACCGGCGCGAACAGCGCCGATCACGACACCGATGGTGAGACCGACAGCGCCCATGGCCATGCGCTTCTCGGCACTCTTGCCGGTCAGATCGAAGTTGAGACGCGCCTTGAGCAGCTCCAGCGCCTCCGGTACGAAGGGCGGCAGCGGCCCGCCACTGCCCGCCTGCGGGTACTGCGCCCAGTTCTGCGCGGCGCGCTGCCGCGCCCCCGGGCCGGGGTCGGGCACGATGACCATCTTCAGCGAGCTGTTCCGCCCGCCTCCCTGCCGGACGTCCGCGTACTGATATCCGAACTGCTCGGCGATAAAGGCGAGCCGGGCGAGCTTCTTCACGGACGCCATGGCACTCGTGAGCTCGACGGCCTCCCCGGTCGCCATGAGCTTGAACATCTGCCGCACCTGGCGGTCGCCCACATTCATCCCCTCCCCATCGGCACTTCACCACTGTGCACCTTCAGGACCGTACATATCTCATGTTCACGACAGTGAGCGTTCGGCGGTTTCACGCCCGCGCACTGCGGCAGAACAGGCCCGTGATCCGGTCGACACGGCCTCGATCCCGTCACCGACTCGATCCCGTCCTCAGGACGCGGCCGCCCCGCCTCCGGCTACGCGCCCCACGTGCCCCCGTACAGATCATCAAGCCCCATCAGCAACGGGCCCGCAGCGCTCGCCGCCTCCCTGAGGCCGGGTGCGAAACCCGTCCGCGAATAGACCGCGAGGGTGCACCCTTCCGCATCCCAGCCCTGCGCACAGAGCAGATCACGGATGTGCTCAAGCCGATGGAGATCGGCAGCAGTCCGCAGCTTGTTCGTCGCCTTGGCCTCGCCGAGGAGCGTGATACGGGCGCCTTTGTCGCGCGGACGCGAGGAGCGACCGAGTGCGACGACGTCGACCTCGTGACCCCGGTGCTCACGGCAGGCGACGGTTGTCGTGCCCACCTGCCCGATGTCGTCGAGGCCTCGCTCCCGGCCGTACCGGAGAGTCCACTGGCGGGCGAGCTCCTCGAAGTGGGGCCCTAGCACCTTGGAGGAGAAGGTCTCGCGCGATCGCTCCCAGGCCGCCCGCCCCTCGCGCATCTCGAAGTCCACGAGGTTCGGGCGGACGATCAGGTCGTGGAAACGCACGATGGGGTCGGCCACGGTGATCACGGGCTTGCGCTGGAGCAGCAGATCTTGTTCGTACCGGATGAACGCCGCCGCCTTCATGATGTTGAGGTGGTACGTCAGCGACTTGGCGTCCATCCCGACCAGGCCGCCGATCTGCGTGGGCGTGGCCGCGCCCGACGACACCGCCTCCCAGATGGCGTGATAGGTGGCGCGATCGCTGATACGTGGATCCTCAGCCAGGAGGTATTCGGGCTCGGTGAAGAGAATGTGGGACGGGTTGAACACGCTGCGCGCGAGCCACGCGTAGAAGCCCTCGTCACCGGGCTCGGGCGCGTCCCCCACGACATCCCGGTAGCCGGCCGCCCCGCCGAGGACTGCATTCACCAGCAGCGCCGTCTCCGGATCGTCGACCCGCCAGTACTCCGCCGCATCGCGGAAACCGAACGGCCCGATCCGCATGTCGATCACGGCCCGCCCACGCAGCGCCTGGTCTCCCGCGAGCAGGGTCGACATCGTCGAGATCGCGGAGCCGCAGAGGATGATCCGCAGAGGCGGCCTCCCGGACGACGGGCCACGCTGGTCGTAGAGGGCCTGGAGGACGGACGGCAGCTCAGGTGAGTGCGTGACGAGGTACGGAAACTCGTCGAGGACAAGCAGCGGCGGCCCTGTCCGGCTGCTGCGGCTGGTCAGCACATCGGCCGCGCTGTCCAGCGCTTCCACCCACGAGGTGAAGCGGCCGACACGGAAGCCGAGCGCCTGGGCAAGGCTGTCGGAGAAGCGGTCCAGGGCCATGGTGCGGCTCTGCTGCAGGGCCAGGGTGTAGATACCGTCCACGGCCCGGCACAGGTGCTCCAGCAGGAAGGACTTGCCGTGCCTTCGCCGCCCCCGCACGACACCGATACGAAGACCGGGCGCCTGGTCGGTACAGAACCGGGCGAGTTCGTCCCATTCGTGGGTCCGATCGAAGACGGCTGCCGGTTTGGGGATGGACATGAGAACGCCTCCGTTAGCCGAACCCCCACTAGCCTAATTCTGTTAAGGCTAACCGCAAGAGCGTGATCAGATAGCCACAGTCTGCATCCGTGATCACGTGGCCACAGCCCGCATCCCACGGCAGGCGCCTCCGCCACCTCCGACCTCGAACCACAACAGCTTCCCGCCACCCCGCCCGGTCAGGCCGCCTTCGAGCGGCCAGCCGCCCCACACGTCCGAACCGAGGGCGCTACCGCGCCCGTGCCCGCGTCTTCTTCGCCCCGTTCGGCCACAGCCGCGGGCTCCGCTTCGCCGCCAGGTCCTCGACCCAGCCCACGGCCAGGATCGCCAGGCCTATCAGCGGCCAGACGAGCGCGAACATCCACAGGGAGTAGGTCGTGTCGAGAGCGGAGGAGAGACGGTCGTTCATGAACGGGAGGTCGTACGCCTGATCGATGATCGGGACAGTAGCCATGATCAGCATGTTGTGCCAGAGGTAGATCGTCACCGCCCGGTTGTTGGAGAGCGTGACGAGCTTGTCCCATTTCGCCAGCCGGCCCGGCAGCTGCTGCCACGACGGCGAGTAGACGAGCAGGATCACCACGAAACCGAAGGACCAGGTGGCCTGGGCGAGCGGGATGTCGTTCAGGTCCCAGCCGTCCGGGCCGAGGTGGCCGGAGGCCCACCACAGGCCGAAGGCCATGATCAGGGCCGAGCAGGAGATCGCCGCATAGCGGGGGATCCGCTGCAGCACGCCCTCGTGGTGGGCGAAGCCCAGGACCCAGCAGCTGCCGAAGACGGCGAAGTCCGTGACCGCGTTGCCGGTCTCGCCGGGGATCGTCACGATGCCCGTCCCGACGACCGCCGTCAGCGCCAGCGGGGCCAGCAGCGTCACCCACGGCACGCGGCGGAACGCCCACAGCAGCAGCGGGGACGCGATCACGAACCACAGGTACGCGCGCAGGTACCACAGGGGGCCCGCCGCCTGGGCGGGCCAGGTGTCCTCGAGGAGGCCCGCCTTGTCACCGAGGTGCCACGGGAACGGCGGGGCGCCGATCGGGACGATGTAGTCGAACAGGCTTACCCAGCCCCAGGTGCCGCCGTGGTCGGGATCGGTCCCCGGGTTCCAGCCGCCTGCGAACAGCAGCACGAGCACCACCGCGCTGAAGGCCCACATCGGGGGCAGGAGCCGGCGGACACGGCTCTTGATCACACCCAGCGCCGGGCGGTTCAGCGACCGCGCCATGAGCGAGCCCGCCAGCGCGAACATCACGCCCATGGAGGGGAAGAGGACCGTCAGCCAGGCCCAGCCGAAGAGGTGGTAGACGACGACGCGGACCAGCGCGATGGAGCGCAGCAGGTCCAGGTAGCGGTCGCGGCCCGGCTTCTTGGGTACCGCCTGCACCGGGGGCGCCTGCGTGGGAGGCGCCTCGGTCCCGTACGGATACGTCATGCCACCGGCCTCCGGTCATCGCTGCTGCCGACTCGCTGCCGAGGCACGGCGCCGGGCGCCGCCTCCACCACTCCGGTGCGCCGGAGCTTCTGCCAGCGCAGCCGGCCTCCGGTGAGAGCGGTGATCCAGGACTGGAGCAGGACCACGTACATGAGCTGCCGGTACAGGATCTGCTGGAGCGGCAGAGATATCAGATGGGTCATGCGCTCGCGGTCGAGCCGGAAGGCGTAGGCCGCGCAGACCGCCTGGATCGCGAGGACGCCGAGCCAGGCGCCGACGGTCTTCTGCGTGGGGCCGAAGACCAGCCCGTACAGCAGGAAGACGTCGATCAGTGGGGCGAGCAGCGGGGCGACCACCATGAACAGGGACACCAGCGGCAGGCCGATCCGTCCGAAGCGGCCGGACGGGCCGCGCTCGATGACCGCCCTGCGGTGCTTCCAGATCGCCTGCATCGTGCCGTACGACCAGCGGTAGCGCTGGGACCACAGCTGCTGGACGGTCTCGGGGGCCTCGGTCCAGGCGCGGGCGTTCTCCGCGTAGACGACGCGCCAGCCGTCGCGGTGCATCGCCATGGTGATGTCGGTGTCCTCGGCGAGGGTGTCGTCGCTCATGCCCCCGACGCGCTCCAGCGCCGTGCGGCGGAAGGCACCGACCGCGCCGGGGATGGTCGGCATGCAGCGCAGCATGTCGTACATCCGGCGGTCGAGGTTGAAGCCCATCACGTACTCGATGTGCTGCCAGGCGCCGATGAGCGAGTCCTTGTTGCCCACCTTGGCGTTGCCCGCGACGGCGCCGACGCGCGGGTCGCCGAAGGGCTGCACGAGTTCACGGACGGTGGACGGCTCGAAGACCGTGTCGCCGTCCATCATCACGACGATGTCGTAGCGGGCGTTGGCGAGGCCGCGGTTGAGCGCCGCGGGTTTGCCCGCGTTGAGCTGGCGCACCACGCGGACGTTCGGCATGCGCATGTCCTCGACGATGCGTGCCGTGCCGTCGGTGGAGCCGTCGTCGATGACGATCACTTCGACGGGGTGGTCGCTCTGCGCCAGCGAGTTCACCGTGTGGGTGATGCACTTGGCCTCGTTGTACGCGGGGACCAGCACCGACACCGGTTCGGTGACCGGCGGTCCCCAGCGGAAGCCGCGCCGCCGGACGCGCCTGGCGTGCACTGCGGACAGGACGAGCATGAGGCCGAAGCGCGTGAAGACCAGGACGCCGATCACCGCGAGGCCGACGACGAGGACGCCGGTCACGTTGTCGGAGGCCTTGACCAGATACACCCACGCCTTGCCCTTCCACAGCTCGAGGCCGGTGACGGGCATGTGGGCGCTCGGTGCGTCCAGGGCTTCGGTGAGGTTGTCGAACTCATACCCCTTCGCCTTCAGTTCCGGCAGGAAGCTGTCGAGCGCGGCCACGGTCTGCGAGCGGTCGCCGCCGGAGTCGTGCATCAGCACGATGGCGCCCTTGCCGCCCTTGGGCGTGGCCCGGCGGATGATCTCGTCGACGCCCGGCCGCCGCCAGTCCTCACTGTCGGTGTTGTTGACGACGGTGATGTAGCCGCGGCTGCCGATGTACTCGGTGACGGGCCAGGACGCGTTGTCCATGGCGTCGGAGAACGACGAGTACGGCGGGCGGAAGAGCGAGGTGCGGATACCGGCGGCGCCGGCGAGCGCGAGCTGGTTCTGCGACAGCTCCCAGTCGATGCGGTTCTTGGACTGGTACGAGAGGTCGGGGTGGTTGAACGTGTGCAGACCGACCTCGTGGCCCTCCGCCACCATGCGCTGCACGAGGTCGGGATAGCGGGAGGCCATCGTGCCGGTGACGAAGAAGACCGCGTGCGCGTGGTGTTCGGCCAGCACGTCGAGGACCTTGGGGGTCCACGTCGGGTCGGGTCCGTCGTCGAAGGTGAGCACGAGACGGTGGTCCGGCACGGTCAGCGTGGTGGCCTGGCCGCTGCGGGTGTCGATGACCGGGCCGCCGCCCAGGATCTCGTCCGGCACCTTGTCGGTGGCCACCGGCGGGCGGACGCGGTGGTCGGCGAGGATCTCGCTGTGCACGTACCCGCGGAGCATCAGCATCGCGAGCAGCGCGACCAGGATCAGCGAGGGCAGCAGGTAGCGCATGGGCAGCCTGCGGCGCTGCGGACTGCGGGAGCGGGAGGTCATCTACAGGGTGCTTTCCGAGGACGAGGACGACGCGGACGGTTCGGACGGGGTGCCCGGGTCCAGCACCACGGGGACGTCGGCGATCGGGCTCTCCGCCACGGTGTCCGTGCCGCCGCCCTCGCCGCTGGTCGGCGTCGGGTCGGTGGACGCCTCGCCGGTGTTCGTCGGCTCGGGGTCGACGGGATCGGTCGAGGGACCTCCACCGGTCGGTTCGGGTCCGGGACCGGGGTCCGCGGAGGTGCTGTCCTCGGGGTCCGGCTTGCTGCTCGTCGTGGGGTCGGGATCGGCGGACTTGCCCGGCTTGGTCGCGCTGGCGCTGGGCTCGGACGAGGCGCCGGCCCCGGGGGAGGCCGTGACGCCGCCGATGCCCGACGGGCTCGCGCCAGGTGCGGTGCCCTCCGAGCTGGACGGCGTCGCGGGGTCGGCGGACCGCGGCGACGTCTCCACCTGGCTCGCCGGTTTGTCGTCGTCGTTCTGGCCGGTGATCGGCAGCCAGGGTGCGCTCGAGTTGCCCGAGAGCAGGGTGGCGACGATGACCACCGCGTAGACCGCGCAGACCGTGCCGACAGCGATGCCGATACGGCGCAGGGTGCGGCTGCGGCGGCCCGAGTCGTCGACGAACACCGGGACTTCGTGGCCGCCGCCCTGCTTCTTCTCCTGGGCGGTCAGCCGGCCCTTTTCGTACCCGATGGCGTCGAGCTGGACCGTGACCTCGTTCGGGTCGTGGGCCTCGGCCAGATCGGCTTCGTCGAACCGGTCGCGGTCGGGCCACAGTGCGGTCGTGTCCGCCCAGTCCTTGTCATCCGGCCGTTCCGGGTCTTCCGCCTGTCCGGCGTCCTCCGGCATTCGGGCGTCTTCCCGCCACTTCTCCACGCGCATCCGCACTTCCCCCCCAGGGACCGAACCGGGCGCGCGTACGACTCCGGACACCTGTCGTCGGACCGGGCCCCCACCCGATCCGAGCGCCCCCCTACCACACTGGGCCCGGACCACGAATGTAGCGCACCGGAGTGACAGTCGTACCGCTGAGTCATTCCCGGCTCAGCATGACGTGGGCGTCCGCGGCCGGAATCCATCCGTTCGTGGGACGCCGCAGCCATCCGTGCCGGCTCGCCAGAGTCGCCGCGGCCTCACGCAGCGCGTCGAGCGCCGGATGCACGAGCCCCTTCGGCCACACCAGTGACACCGGTGACAGCGGGACAGGGTCGACGAGGGGCCGGAGGACGGTGCCGGGCATGGCCGGAAAATCCACCACGGCCAGCACCGGATTCCGGTACTTCGCCATGATCCGCTGGAACTCCTCGGCACCCACCGCCAGCGGGGCGGGTGACGCGACCTCGATCCCGCGGCCCTCGAAGAGCCGGTGGGCCAGGTCGGTCCACTCCGGTGTGCGGGGGTTGCCGGCGCCCGCGTACACGCTCTCGCCGGCGAGCTCGTCGAGCGGTACCGCCTCGCGGTCCGCCAGCCGGTGGTCCTGCGGCAGGATGACCGCCATCGCTTCGTATCGGACGGGCTGCTGCGCGAGGCGGCCGCGCAGCGCGGGGTCGAGCCCGGCGTACCGCCCGAAGGACGCGTCGAGGCGGCCGGCGAGCATCTCGGCCGCGGCGCCGGTGAGGCCGCTCTCGAAGCGGGCCATCAGCTCGCAGTCGGGGGCGAGTTCACGGGCGTGGTCCAGGATGCGGCCGAAGACCAGGCCCGGGCTGTTGACGTCCACGAGCAGCGGGCGCTCGGGGGTCGCGGCCCCACGGCCGAAGGCGGCCAGCAGCGCGTCCTGCGCCTCCAGCACACGCCGCGCGTACGGGACGAGCCGCTCGCCGTGGGCGGTCAGGGCGACCTGGCGCGTCGTCCGTACGAAGAGTTCGGCGCCCAATTCCCGCTCCAGGCGCCGGATGTCGCGGCTCAGGGCCTGCTGCGCGACGTACAGCCGGGCGGCGGCGCGGGTGAAGTGCAGCTCGTCCGCGACGGCGAGGAAGGCGCGGAGGAGGCGGGGGTCGAGGGCGGCGGGCACGCGGCGAACTTACAACGCAGGTGCGTCAATCGGCGCCGAGAAGGTGTTGGACCTGGCGAAACGAGGGCGGGCACCGTTTCCTGCATGCCGCAACAACCCTCTTCGATGTTCTTCGCCGTCACCGGGGATTCCCTGATAGCTGCGGCCGTGCCGCCCCCACGCGACCTGGTGGACGATCGGCCTCAGCGACCCCGTTCCCGCGACGGGCGTCTCCCTCGGCGGGGGCGCGGGAGGCCGGTGAACCCGTACGCCCGTCTCTTTGCCATCCCCGGCGCCCGAGCGTTCACGATCGGGAATCTCATCGCCCGGCTGCCCATGGGCATGTTCAGCGTGAGCGCCGTGATCATGATCGCCGGCTCGCGCGGCTCGTATGCCCTCGCGGGCGCCGTGACGGCGGCGGGCCTGGCGGCGACGGCCGTGGTCGCCCCCTGGACGGCACGGCTCGTGGACCGCTGGGGGCAGGCGCGGATCGCGGTGCCCGCCACGGCCTTCGCGGTGCTCGGCTCCATCGCGCTGCTGCTGTGCGCGCGCTACGGAGCCCCCGACTGGACGCTGTTCGTCGCGTACGCCGCGACGGCCACGACACCCAACACCGGCGGCATGTCGCGCGCCCGCTGGTCCCATCTGCTCAAGGGCGACGACAAGGCGCTGCACACCGCGAACTCCTTCGAACAGGCCGCGGACGAACTGTGCTTCATGCTCGGTCCGGTGCTGGCCGCGTTCCTGTGCGGGACGTTCTTCCCGGAGGCGGGCACCCTGGTCGGCGCCGTGCTGCTGATGACCGGTGTTCTCGTCTTCGCCGCCCAGCGCTCGACCGAGCCGCCGCCCCGTCCGCGTACCGCCGTCAGGACCGCATCGCCCCTCCGCGCGCGCGGGATGCCGCCTTTGCTGGCCGCGTTCCTCGCGACCGGTGCGGTCTTCGGCTCGATGGAGGTCGTGACGATCGCGTTCGCAGATGCACAGGGGCACAAGTCGGCCGCGGGCGTGGTGCTCGCGCTGCAGGCTGCCGGTTCGTGCGCGGCCGGACTGGTGTACGGAGCCGTGAAACCGGCCGGCCCGGCGGAGCGCCGCTTTCCGCTGTGTGTGGCCGTGATGACGGCCCTCATGTGCGCGCCGATGGCGGTGGCCGCGCTCACCGGATCCCTCGTCACGCTCGCCGGTTCGCTGCTGGTCGCCGGGATGGCGACGGCCCCGACGATGATCACCGGAATGACGCTGGTGCAGCGCCGCACCCCGGACGACCGGTTGAACGAGGGCATGACCCTGGCGGTGACCGCCCTGCTCGGCGGCATCGCCTGCGGCTCGGCCGCGGGCGGCTGGGTGGTGGAGCACGCGTCGGCCACGGCGGGATACGGGGTTCCGGTCGCCGCGGCGGCGACCGCGCTCCTGGTCTCCCTGCTGTCGGCGCCCCTGACCGGATTCGCTGGGGGCCGCCGGGCAGGACGCTGAGCCGGGGATGCCACTGCCGCCCAGCGGCGCCATCCCGGCCCTTTGCGCAACACAGGCATCCACCCACAGAACATCCGTGGACTCGCCACCTGCGCCCCATCAGACACACCCGCCCAAAGCGCCGCGCGATCCTCCAGGCCTCTGTCAGAAATTCTTGTCCAGCCCATTGACGCCCCCACAGCACGCACATAAGTTCCCGCATCGAAGCGCTTCGACGACGATCATCGAAACGTTTCGACGGGATTCGACGGCATTCGACAGCTCGGCCTCATGCGTACCACCCGCAAGTGATCTTCCCACTCCCTTCGGAGGCACTGGATGTTGACGGCACGAAGGCGTGCGGCGGCGGTGGCGGCTGCGGTTCTTTCGGGAACCCTGCTCCTGGCCTCCTGCAGCGATTCGGACAGCGGTTCGTCCGATGCGAAGACCCTCAAACTCTGGCATTACGAAGGCCCGGACAGCGCGATGGCCCAGGCCTGGAACGCGGCGATCAAGGAATTCGAGAAGACCCATCCCGGTGTGAAGGTGAAGTTCGAGGAGAAAGGCTTCGAGCAGATCCAGAAGACCGCGTCGATGGTGCTCAACTCGGACGACGCGCCCGATCTCATGGAGTACAACAAGGGCAACGCGACGGCCGGTCTGCTCTCCAAGCAGGGGCTGCTCACCGACCTGACCCCCGAGGTCGAGAAGCGCGGGTGGGACAAGCTGATCGCGCCGAGCGTCCGCACGACCAGCCAGTACGACGCCAAGGGCGTGATGGGGTCCGGCAACTGGTACGGCGTGCCGAACTACGCCGAGTACACGATGGTTTACTACAACAAGGACCTCTTCAAGAAGTACGACATCGCCGAGCCGAAGAGCGTCGACGATCTCACGGGCGCCATGGACACCTTCGTCAAGAAGGGAATCACGCCGCTCGCCAACGCGGGCGCGGAGTACCCGGCGCAGCAGTACCTCTACCAGCTGGCGCTCTCCCAGGCGGACCGCTCCTGGGTCGATTCCTATGAGCTCTACAAGGGCAAGACGGACTTCCACGACGCTGCCTGGACTTATGCCGCCACGACCTTCGCGGACTGGGTGAAGAAGGGCTACATAGCGAAGAGTTCGAGCGGCACGAAGGCCGAGGACGCGGGCGTCGCATTCATTTCCGGCAAGAATCCCATTCTGTTCTCCGGCAGTTGGTGGTTCGGCCGGTTCAAGTCGGAGATCAAGTACGACTGGGGCACTTTCCTGTGGCCCGGATCAAAGATGACGCTCGGTTCCGGCGGAAATCTCTGGGTGGTCCCGAAGGGCGCCAAGAACAAGGATCTCGCCTACGACTTCATCGACATCACGTTGAAGAAGAAGTACCAGAACATCCTCGGCAACAAGGGCGGCGTCCCGATCGCGGCCGATGCCTCCGCCATCACCGACGAGCAGTCCAAGAACCTCATCGAGAACTTCAACACGCTGTCCTCCGATGACGGTCTCGCCTTCTATCCCGACTGGCCCGTCCCCGGCTTCTACGACGTCCTCGTCTCCGAGACGCAGAAGCTCATCACGGGCAAGTCCACGCCGGACGCGTATCTCGACGCGCTGCAGAAGGCCTACGACGACGGTGTGCCCCAGTAATGTCCGTCCTCGCCGAACGGAGCGGCGAGGGCCGGGCGACCGGTAAGTCCCGGATCGCCCGGCCCTCGCCCCGCCCCCGCCACGACTCGTACGCGCTCTTCCTGCTCCCCGGAGCCCTCGCGTTCCTCGCGATCGTCGTCCTGCCGTTCCTGATGAACACGTATGTGAGCTTCACGGACTGGCAGGGCGTGGGGTCGCCGAAGTGGACCGGGATCGACAACTACCGCAGGCTCCTCGAGGACGACGCGTTCTGGGAGTCGTTCCGGCACAGCCTCGCGATGGTCGTGGCGATGGCGGTCGTCCCGACCGCCGTCGGCCTGGTCCTCGCCGCGGCCCTCTTCGACTTCGTCGCCAAGCACTTCGGCTCCAAATTGGCGGCGGTCCTGCGGGCCTGCTTCTATCTGCCGCAGGTGCTGCCGATCGCGGTCGCCGGCATCGTGTGGAGCTGGATCCTGGCACCCGAGAACGGCTCGCTGAACGCGCTGCTGAAGGCCATCGGCCTCGGCTCGCTCCAGCAGGACTGGCTGGGCGACCCCGACATCGCGCTCTACAGCGTCATGGGCGTGATGGTCTGGGTGCAGATCGGCTTCCCGCTGGTGGTGTTCATGTCCGGCCTCGGGCGCGTCGACCCCGGGCTGTACGAGGCGGCCGAACTGGACGGGGCCGGCTGGTGGCAGCGGTTCTGGCACGTCACGCTGCCGCAGATCCGGCCCGAGATCTACGTCGTGCTGCTGTGGTGCACGATCGCCGCGCTCAAGGTGTTCGGCGCGGTGTACGTGCTCACCAAGGGCGGCCCCGGCGGGGCGACCAACGTCCCTTCGTACTTCTCGTTCCAGAACTTCTTCGAGAAGACGCAGGTCGGCTACGGCTCGGCGGTCTCCACCGTGCTGACCGTGATCATTCTGGCGCTGGCCCTGGTGGGCCTGCGTCTGCAGACCCGCGCTGAGGACGCGGAGGAGGGGGTGGCCCGGTGACCGCCGTCCGCAGATATCCGGTGCTGGCCGCCCTCGTGATCGCGGCCCTCTTCATGGTCCTGCCGTTCCTGATCGTCGCGGTCAACGCGGTCAAGTCGCCCGCGGAGTACTCCGCGAACGGGCCGCTCAGCCTGCCCGACGGCCTCTATCTCGACGGCCTGAAGAGCTTCTGGGAGCGGGTCGACTTCGGCCAGAAACTCCTGAACTCCGTACTGATCAGCGGCTCTGTGGCGATCGGCGCGGTCGTCCTGTCGGTCCTCAACGCGTACGCGATCGGCATCGGCCGGATCAAGGGCCGCCCCTGGGTACTCGCCTTCTTCGTACTGGCGAACATGCTGCCGCAGGAGGCCCTGGTCTACCCGGTGTACTACCTGTCCAAGGAAGCCGGCCTCTACGACACCCGGCTCAGCGTCATCATCGTGTTCGTCGTCATCCAGTCCGCGTTCGGGACGTATCTGCTGTCGTCCATCCTCGGCCAGTTCCCGCGCGAGATCATCGAGGCGGCGCAGATCGACGGGGCGAACAAGTGGCAGGTCCTGTGGCGGATCGTCGTCCCGGTCAGCCGCCCCACCATGGGTGTGCTGATGGTCCTGTTCTTCATCTGGACGTGGAACGAGTTCCTGCTGCCGCTGGTCATGCTGATCTCCAACGACAACCAGACGGTGTCGGTGGCGCTCGGCGTCCTCCAGGGCCAGCGCCTGATGGACGCCACGATGACGAACGCGGCCGCTCTGCTCGGCGTGCTGCCCGCCATCGTCTTCTTCCTCGTCTTCCAGCGGACCCTCACCCGCGGCATCGCCGTGGGCGCGGTCAAGTAAGGGGTGTACGGAGCGCATGAAGTTCACCGACGGCTACTGGCTGCTGCGCGAAGGGATCACCGCCGCCTACCCGGTCCAGGTGCTCGACGTCACCTCCGAAGAGCCCGGCACCCTGCAGATCCACGCCCCCACCCAGCCCATCCGCCACCGCGGTGACCTGCTGAAGGGACCGGTCGTGACCATCAGCGCGCACGCCCCGATGCCCGACGTCATCGGTGTCACCCTCACCCACTTCGAGGGCGAGGAGGAGCGCGGCCCCCGCTTCTCGGTGAGCACCGAGGATTTCGGCTCGCAGGTCTCGTACGACGAGGAGCACGCCGTGCTGACGGCGGGCTCGCTGTCCGTGCGCGTGGCCCGTACCGGCCCCTGGCACGTCGACTTCCTGGCCGGCGGCCGGACGCTGACGTCCAGCGGCACCAAGGCCATGGGCATCATGCGGGACGCCGAGGGCGGGCACTACCTGCGCGAGCAGCTGGGCCTCGGCGTCGGAACCTCCGTGTTCGGGCTCGGTGAGCGCTTCGGGCCGCTGGTCAAGAACGGCCAGGTCGTGGACATGTGGAACGCGGACGGCGGCACCGCCACCGAACAGGCGTACAAGAACGTGCCGTTCTACCTCACGGACGCGGGCTACGGCGTCTTCGTCGACCACCCCGGGAAGGTCTCCTTCGAGGTCGGCTCGGAGGTCGTCTCACGCGTCCAGTTCAGCGCCGAGACGCAGTCGCTGACGTACTACGTGATCTACGGGCCGACGCCCAAGGAGATCCTGCGCAAGTACACGGCGCTCACCGGCCGGCCCGCGCTGCCGCCCGCCTGGTCGTTCGGGCTGTGGCTGTCCACCTCCTTCACCACCTCCTACGACGAGCAGACGGTGTCGTCGTTCATCGACGGCATGCGCGAGCGCGACCTGCCGCTGTCGGTGTTCCACTTCGACTGCTTCTGGATGCGCGAGTTCAACTGGTGCGACTTCCAGTGGGATCCGCGGGTCTTCCCCGACCCGGAGGGCATGCTGTCCCGGCTGAAGGAGCGGGGCCTGCACATCTGCGTCTGGATCAACCCCTACATCGCGCAGCGGTCGCCGCTGTTCGCGGAGGGCAAGGCTCTCGGCCATCTGGTGAAGAAGCCCGACGGCAGCGTCTGGCAGTGGGACCTGTGGCAGCCGGGCATGGCGCTGGTCGACTTCACGAGCCCCGCCGCCCGCGACTGGTACGCGTCGAAGCTGGAGGCGCTGCTCGCGCAGGGTGTCGACTGCTTCAAGACGGACTTCGGGGAGCGCATCCCCCTCGACGTCGCCTACGCGGACGGCTCGGACCCCGAGCGAATGCACAACTACTACACGTACCTCTACAACCGCACCGTCTTCGATGTGCTCCGCAAACACAAGGGCGAGGGCGAGGCCGTCGTCTTCGCGCGCTCGGCGACCGCGGGCAGCCAGCAGTTCCCGGTGCACTGGGGCGGCGACTGCGAGGCGACGTACGAGTCGATGGCCGAGTCGCTGCGCGGCGGGCTCTCGCTCGGCCTGTCGGGCTTCGGCTACTGGAGCCACGACATCGGCGGCTTCGAGGGAACTCCGACCGCTGCGCTGTTCAAGCGGTGGATCGCCTTCGGCCTGCTCTCCTCGCACAGCAGGCTGCACGGATCGTCCTCGTACCGCGTGCCGTGGCTGTTCGACGAGGAGGCCGTCGACGTCCTGCGGCTGTTCACCAAGCTCAAGCTGCGCCTCATGCCGTATCTGTACGAGGCCGCGCGCACCGCGCACGCCGAGGGCATCCCGATGATGCGCGCGATGGTGCTGGAGTTCCCGGACGATCCGGGGTGCGCGCATCTGGAGCGGCAGTACATGCTCGGCCCGGACCTCCTGGTCGCGCCGGTCTTCTCCGACGAGGGAGACGTGTCGTACTACGTGCCCGAGGGCACCTGGACGCACCTCCTCACCGGCGAGACGGTCACCGGGCCGCGCTGGATCCGCGAGCGGCACGGCTTCCTCAGCGCGCCCGTGCTGGTGCGGCCGGGCTCGGTGATCCCGGTGGGCGCGGTGGACGACCGGCCCGACTACGCGCACGCGGACGGCATGACGCTGCAGGCGTACGGCCTGGAGCGCGGCGCCCAGGTGACGGTGCCCGTCGGCGACGTGACCTTCACCGTCGTACGCGAGGGGAACACGCTGCGCGCCTCGGCGAGCGACCCGGTGGCGCCCTGGCAGCTGTCGGCCGAGGGGCGGACGGTGCGGGCCGAGGCCGGTACCGGATTCCTCACGCTGGAGCTGGGCCAGGGTTCCTCCGCCACATCCGGCAAGGGCTGACAGGTTCACGACCGCCGAGGGGAAGAAGCCTTGGTCAAGATCACAGATGTGGCGCGGCACGCCGGGGTGTCCCCCAGCACGGTCAGCTATGCGCTGAGCGGCAAGCGCCCCATATCCGAGGAGACCCGCCGGCGTATCGAGGCCTCCATCCGCGAGCTGGGCTACCGGCCGCACGCCGGTGCGCGGGCGCTGGCCAGCAGCCGGTCCAACGTGCTGGCGCTGGTGGTGCCGCTGCGTACGGGCATCCATGTGCCGGTCGTCATGCAGTTCGCGGTCTCGGTGGTGACGAGCGCGCGGCAGCACGACCACGACGTACTGCTGCTCACGCAGGAGGAGGGCGAGGACGGGCTGCGCCGGGTCGCGGACTCGGCGCTCGTCGACGCGCTCGTCGTCATGGACGTCCAACTGCACGATCCGCGGCTGCCGTTGCTGCGCACGCTCGACCGGCCCTCGGTGCTCATCGGCTTCCCGGCCGAGCCTGCCGGGCTGACCTGCATCGACCTCGACTTCGAGGCGGCGGGCCGGGCCTGCGTGGAGCATCTGGCGCTGCTCGGGCACCGCTGCGTGGGGCTCGTGGGGTCGCCTCCGGAGGTGTACGAACGGGAGACGGGCTTCGCCCAGCGCGTCGTCCAGGGCTTCACCACGACCGCCGAGCGGCACGGTCTGACGTCGTCGTTCCTGCCGTGCGAGGCGACCCCGGCGGCCGCCCGGCAGGTGGCGGAGCGTTTACTGCGCGAACAGCCGGCGCTCACCGGGGTCGTCGTGCACAACGAGCCCGTCGTGGAGCCGCTCATCGAGGCGTTCGAGCAGCTGGGGCTGCGCGTGCCCCGCGATCTGTCCGTCACCGCGATCTGCCCCGACGAGCTCGCCGAGCAGATCCGTATCCCCGTCACCTCGATCGCCATTCCGTCCACCGAGATCGGTGCGCGGGCCGTGGAGCTGCTGATGAAGAAGCTCGACCGCGCTCCCGTCCCGGAGGCCACGCTGCTCGCGCCGCGGCTGACGGCACGGGCGAGCTCGGCGCCGCGGCCCGCCCACTGACCGGGCCCGTTGTCTTGCGGCGGCCGTCGCACATCGCGGTACGGCCGCCGTACTCCCCCCACGTAGTCGCATCACTTCGCCCGCTGCAACGACGCAGATCGAAGGAGCCGTAACGTGAGAAGCACGAGCCCACGCAGAGCACGAAGCAGAACGACAACACGTGCAAGACGCGGCGCCATACCGGTCCTGGCCCTGGCGCTGACGGCCGGACTCGGCGCCACCTCCCCCGCGACGGCCGACGACCCGGCCTACCCCTTCCGCGATCCACGGCTCTCCGTCGACCAGCGGGTCGACGACCTGCTCTCCCGTCTCACCCTCGACGAGAAGATCTCCCTCCTCCACCAGTACGAGCCCGCCATCCCCCGCCTCGGCATCCAGTCGTTCCGCACCGGCACCGAGGCCCTGCACGGCGTGGCGTGGCTCGGCAAGACGACCGTCTTCCCGCAGGCCGTCGGGCTCGCCTCCACCTGGGACCCGTCACTGATCAAGAAGATCGGCTCGGCGGTCGGCGACGAGACCCGCGGCTTCCAGCAGGAGCGTCCGGCGGGCTGGGGCCTCAACGTCTGGGCGCCGGTCGCGAATCCGCTGCGCGACCCGCGCTGGGGCCGCAACGAGGAGGGCTACTCCGAGGACCCGTATCTGACCGGCTCGATGGCCACGGCCTACGGCACGGGTCTGACCGGCGGCGACCCCGACCACCTCAAGACGGCCCCCACGATCAAGCACTTCCTCGCCAACAACAACGAGATCCTCCGCGACCAGACCTCGTCCGACCTGCGCCCACGGGTCCTCAAGGAGTACGAGGAGGCGGCGTTCAAGCCCGCGATCGAGGCCGACGCGGTGACCGGCGTGATGTCCTCGTACAACCTCGTCAACGGCCGCCCGGCGACGGTGAACCCGATGCTGGACGACGACGTGCGCGGCTGGACGGACCAGGAGCTGCTGAACGTCACGGACGCCTACGCGCCGGGCAACCTGGTCGGCAGCCAGAAGTACTACGGCACGCAGGCCGAGGCCGACGCAGCCGCGCTGAAGGCGGGCATCGACAGCTTCACCGGGGACGACACCAACTCCGCGCCCACCACCACCGCGGTCAAGAACGCCCTGTCGAGCGGACTGCTCAAGGAATCGGACATCGACGAGGCCGCCGGGCACATCCTGAACATCCGGGTCCGGCTCGGCGAGTTCGACCCGGACGGCGGCCCCTACGGCAAGATCGACAAGTCCGTGATCAACAGCCCGGCCCACCAGAAGCTCGCCCGCGAGGCCGCGGCCGAGTCGATGGTGCTGCTGAAGAACCAGAAGCTGAAGAACCAGGACAAGGCCCTGCCGCTGAAGGCGGCGGACACCAAGAAGGTCGCGGTCGTCGGCCCGCTCGCCGACACCCTCTACACCGACTGGTACTCGGGCACGCTGCCGTACGCCGTGACGCCCAAGGAGGGCATCGCGAACAAGCTCGGCTCCTCCGGCGACGTCACGAGCAGCGAGGCCGTCGACCGTATCGCGCTGAAGGACACGGAGACCGGCAAGTACATCACCGCGGGCACGGACGAGGGCGGCGCGGCGCTGAAGGAGAGCGCGACGAGCGCGGGCACGGACACGCAGTTCGACGCGTTCGACTGGGGCGCGGGCGTGCTGACGCTGCGCTCGGCCGCCAACGGCAAGTACGTCGGCTACAACTGGTCGAACTTCGTCAACGACCAGGCGCAGCCGGGCGGCTGGTTCGTGCAGCAGCAGTTCAAGCTGGAGAAGCAGGACGACGGCACGTATCTGCTGCGGTACGCGGGCTACGAGACCCGGGAGTCCTGGTGGTCGAACCCGGTCTACCTCGGCCCGACGGGCGACGACGGCACGCTCGGCTTCGTCACCAAGGACAAGGCCGCGCACTACACGAAGGACGTGGTCCGCAGCGGCGTCGACGAGGCCGTGGCGGCGGTGAAGGGCAAGGACACGGCCGTCGTGGTCGTCGGCTCGATGCCCGCGATCAACGGCCGTGAGACCAACGACCGGACCGACATGGGTCTAGCCGGCTCGCAGGAGACCCTGGTCAAGGCAGTGAAGGCGGCCAACCCGAACACGGTCGTGGTCGTCGAGAACAGCTACCCGACCACGCTCGGCGACCTCCAGAAGGAGATCCCGGCCCTGCTGTGGACCACGCACGCGGGCCAGGAGACGGGCAACGCCCTCGCCGACGTCCTCTTCGGCGACGTGAACCCGTCCGGCCGCCTCACACAGACCTGGTACAGGTCGGAGTCGGACCTCCCGTCGATCCTCGAGTACGACAACATCAAGTACGACCGCACCTACCAGTACTTCAAGGGCGATCCGCTGTACGCCTTCGGATACGGCCTGTCGTACACGACCTTCGAGTACGGCCAGGTCAAGCCGGTCAACGGCGGCTACGAGGTGGCCGTCACGAACACCGGCAAGCGGGCGGGCGACGAGGTCGTGCAGCTCTACACCCACCAGCGCGTCTCACGAGACAAGCAGCCGCTGAAGCAGCTGAAGGCGTATCAGCGGGTTTCGCTGAAGCCGGGCGAGACGAAGACGGTGAAGCTGAAGCTCGCGACTAAGGACCTCGCGCACTGGGACGTGACGCGCTCCAAGTGGGTCGTTGAGACCGGCACGTACGACGTCCTGATCGGCGCCTCGGCCGACGACATCCGCACCCGTACGTCGGTGAAGGTCAAGGGCGAGACGATCCCGGCCCGGGACCTGACGAAGACGACGCGTGCGGAGAACTTCGACGACTACGAGGGCATCCGTCTCGTCGACGAGTCGAAGGCGAGCGGCACCTCGGTGGGCGCCACGGAGAACGGAGCGTGGCTGAAGTTCGCCGACGCGCAGCTCGGAGCGGGCGCGGGTGAGTTCACCGCGCGCGTGGCGAGCACGGGCTCCGGGACGGTCGAGGTCCGCCTCGGCTCCCCGACCGGCACGCTGGTCGGCACGGCGAAGACGTCGGGCACCGGCTCGACGTACACGTACGACACGGTGACCGCCGACCTCTCGGCCGCCGCCAAGGGCCGCCAGGACGTGTACCTGGTGCTCAGCGACGGCCTGCGGCTGTCGACGTTCTCGCTGCGCTGAGCGGAGCGGGCGCCCGCTGGGCGGACCGGAGCCCTGCCGGATGGCGGCGGGGCTCGGGTCCGCCTGTTGCGGTCTCAGGTCTGCCGCAGCGGGGTCATCGGTGACCGCCTCGGCGGCCCGCTCCACCGACTCCATCACCACACCCAATAAATGCGGCAGCAACCGCCCCAAATGCCTGGAATCGCAAGCCCAGTTGATGCCCAGTTCAGACCGGCTCCGTCACAAGACATCCGACAGAGCCGAATTGCGTGAGCGTCCACAGCCCTGGCCGGGACCCTGGCTCGGTCCGTCACGGGAGCGCCCTCCGGCACGGTGGGGGCCGATCCTTGACGCCTTCTGTGGCCCTGCTTTGCGTTTCCTTGGGCTAACTTCCGTAAGTGTCGTGTCAGTTCTGCTCAGTGTTCATATGCTGCTCACATCCAGCACTCTTTCCCCACTCGGTGGGTAACGGGAGAGGTGCGCGTTCCGGCACGAGGGGGAACCCGTGAGCAAGGAACCAGCGAGATCATCGAGGCGCAAGGCCGCAGGGATTGCGGCAGCGGTCCTCGCAGGGGTGATGGTCGGGTCCGGCGTGGCCTGGGCAGCGACGACGGACAACATGTTCCCGACGGCCTACACCCTGAGCTACTGCTTCAACCAGGAGGTCGGCGGTAGCGGCCAGGCCTGTCAGACAGACGATGCCGACGTCTACTACTACATGGACAGCGCGGGCGAGTACGAGCTTGAGCCCCGAGACCGGACGATCGTCGTCGACATGCTCGCGAACGAGTACGCGCCGACGGACCTCGCCCGGCACTACGACTCGACTCCGGTGTTCTCCGGTGCGGGCGAGACCGACATCATCTACCAGGAGGGCTCCACCGGTCTGCCATCGAGCGCCGACGGATCCACCTGGTGCAACGACGCGTCCGCCGCTGACAACGAGGAGTGCGATCAGCAGTACATCCGCATCCGAGGGAACGACACTTACAGCCCGGGGCTGTCCTGCCACGAGACCGGGCACGCGGTCGGACTCCAGCACGGCAATTACTCTGATCCACAGCTCCTCATGGACGACACGCGGCTGGGTTGTCTTGCCAGTCCCGTCGGCTACTTCACGGGGCTGGGTGCCAACAACGTCGAGAACATCAACGCCACCTACTGAGGAGCGGACTTCGTGAGATACCGGATACGTCTTGCTCTCGCGGGCGCCGCTGCAGCGATGGTGGCATCAACCGTAGTTCTGGCGGCAGCTCCGGACGGCCCCAGGTCAGGGCAGAACATCATCCTGGGCCAGGGCTCGGATCACCTCCCGAGCGAAACGGCCTCGGACTGGGTCACCTATGCCGACCACGTTGTCGTGGTCACCGTCGCGGGCGAGCAGGAGATACCTCCAACCGAGCTGGAGGTCGCCAGAGGCGAGGGGGTCATCGGCAGGGAATTGACCCTCGAAATCGAGCAGGTTTTGTGGTCCCGAGACGGAGCCCCGCAGGCTCCCTCCACATGGAACTACTCGGCCGTCGGCTATGAGTTCAAAGACGGTGACACCAGCAACCGCACGAAGATGGCGTTAGCGGAGCGCCCCCGTGTCGAGTCGGGCCACCAGTACGTCATGGCCATGGTCTGGGAGGAGGCCGAGTGCTCGGACGGTGACGAGCCGGCACCCGCCCAGTGGCGAGGGCTCGGCGAGGGGTCAGAGGTCCCCTTCGATAACGGTGTGATCGGGCAGGGCGAACTGGCAGGCGTGACCCGTAGTGCGTCGGTGGCACGGACCGCCGCCGCGGACACCACGGGGTCCTTGGAGGCCGAGCTGGCAGGACAGGGTGCGCAGGCGCTGGTCGCAGCACTGCAGTCAGCTACGCCTGAGGAGTCCAGCGCAGTGTCTCGGAGCAGCGCTGTCGCCGAGAGCTGCAGTTGAGGCAGTCGCTTAGGTAGAGACAGACGGGGTGGTCGCGGTTCCTCCAGGGCCCGCGGTCGCCCCGTTCTCCATGTTGATCACCGGAGCGACCGAACGTTTCGGGCAGTTGTTCCGTCCGGTTGTGAGAAGGGGGACACAGTGACGAGAAAGCGCGCCGCCCGGCAGGATGCCGACATCGCCAGGATCCGTGCCGTCCTCGTGCTGGGAGGCGTCCCGTGGGGCGACCTCGATGACGGAGTCCAGGAGGTCCGGCTCAGACTTTTGGAACGGCAGGCGGCGGATCGGGAGTTGGTTCGTGATCCGGCGACTTGGTGTGCGGTGGTCGCCTCGCGGGTGGCGGTGGACTGGCATCGCGAGCGTGTGCGGGCAGATGGGCTGCGCGCACGCCTGGCCGCGCAGTGGGACCGCTCCTCCAGTCCGCACGTCGAGGACGATCGGGTTCTGGCCTTGACGGTTGCCCGCGGTCTGGACGAACTCACCGGCGTACAGCGGCAGGTGCTGACCCTGCGCTACTACGCAGACCTCCCGGTACGTGACATTGCTCGCCTGCTCGATGTCCCTGAAGGCACGGTAAAGAGCCGGCTGCACAGCGCCACCGGCGCCCTGCGTGATCGGCTCGACGAAAGGGAGAAGGAGGACCTGTGAACACGACAGATAGCCCTGGCCCGTACGAGGATGAACGGATTCGCAGGGCCTTCGCCCTCATTGCAGAGGAGGCCGGGAAACCCTCCGCCATGCCGCAGACACAGCCGACCGGGCAGAGCCCCCACCGCCGACCCCGCCTGTTGTTGGCAGCCGTCGCCGCAGCGGTCGTCTGTGTCGGCGTGGGTATCGGCATCGCGTTCCCGGGCGACGGAGGCGAGCGGAAGGAAGGTGGCGCTCAGAGGGCCGCCGACGGGCAGGGGCAAACCTTGCCCGAGGCCATCGCCTGCGCCCCGGTGATTGCACGCGGCGACATCGCTTCAGTGTCGGAACCTACCGCCGACCACATGATCACCTTCACTTTGGACGTACAAGAGTGGATCAAGCCATCGGCAGGGAAGAACACAGTCCGCCTCACGGTCATTGACCCCGCATACGCGGACCCCAAGGACACATTGAAGGCCGGTCAGCACGTGCTCGTCATGACACCGCAGCTCACCTCGCGGGCAGCCGGCATCTTCCGTGATAAGAGGGCCGACTACTTCGAGAAGTTGATCCGAGACGCCATGGGCAAGGCCGCGCACACCACCTGTCCACCGGAATGGCGTGCGCGGTAGCCGTCCGGGTTCGCATCGGAGTCACCAAGTCCAGCTACGACCGCCCGTTCCATCAGCGGGCCGGGAAATGGTCGCGACGCCGCCCTGATCAACGGCGGTCTCCCGCTGATCCGCGCGGAGTGGCGGGCCGTAGCGGATGTCTGGGAGTTTCTCCGTGACTCGCTGGACTACCCGATCTCGACACTGCTGGTCTCCGCGGAGCGCTGACTGGCCGCGGAGTTTCCGCAGGCGAAGAGCAGGGGAGTCCTACGGGTCATCGGCACCGGGGAGCGGACATTCACCAACATCGCGCGTGCCGCCGGCGGTATCGCCCACGCCACTCTCACGAAAGCGACGGATGTCCTGATCGAGAAGAGGGTGGTGGCGGCAGGTGCAGCTGCAGCTGCAGCATCATCGCGTCGTACAGGGGCGCGTCAGGGAACGCTTCTAGCTCGCCGAACCACTCATAGCCCCACGCCTCGTACAGGGCCCGCACCTTCGGATGATCTCGCTCGACCAGGAGTGTTACGCGTTCCTCCGGCCGACCGCGCAGCAGCTCGTCGTGGATCTGCCGCGCCACCCCGGCGCCGCGGAACTTCTCGATGACCATGAGCTCAGACAGGGCGAACGTGCGGGCCCCCGTCTCGACAGTCGCCCCCTCGGTAACGGGCATGCGCAAGCCGTTCCACCAGCGGGTCTCCGCCTGCAGGGTGCAGCCGTAGGCATAGCCGACCGGGGCATCGTCGAGGTAGCCGACGACAGCGGCGAAGCCAGGCACTTCGGTGTTCCAGCCGAGCCGCTCGTCGAACCGGGCAACGCTGTGGAACTCCTCGCCGAGCCGGTCCGCGTAGATCTCCGCGTATACGTCGAGGAGCTTGGGCCGGATGTCACCGAGTCCTGCCGCGTCCCTGCGTTCCAGTCTCAGCCCGTCCACGATCACGCTCCCGTCTGTCGTGTCTGCTCAAGGAAGTCCGCCGCCGCGGGTACGTGTGCGTGCTGGCGCATTTGCTGCCGCAGGTCGCCGAGTTTCCCGCGGATTCGTTCACTCTGTACGCGGCTGGCTATCGCGACTGCCTTGCCGGCTTCAGCGGCGGCATGCTCAACGTCCCCGCCATCGAGGAGCGCCTGCGCGCGCTGCACCGTGTAGTAGACCCGGTTCCGCTCGAAGCGCGGCTCAAGCATCCCGAGTGCGGCGGCAGTGAGTTGCTGGGCGCGTGCATGCCGCCCGAGCGCCTGGTGCGCTGCCCCTGCGAGGCCCGTGAGCTCCGCCGGGGTAAGGAACGACAGCCACGCAGCGGGCTTGCCCTGGGCGCGGCCGTAGGCCGTCTCAGCTCGGGAAAGGGACCGCTCCGCACGTGTGCGGTCGCCGGTGTGGGCGTGGCCGACCGCTTGGCGGCAGTGGAGCAGCGCCATCAACCACGGATCACCCTTGGCCTGCCGCGTCTCGACGGCGGCGCGACCGATCCGTAGAGCCACTTGGTCGCGGTTCAGCAGCCGGGCCTGCATCGCAAGGTTCGACCAGACGCGCGCCTGCAACATGCCGTCCCCAGCTAGCATCCCGGCCTGCAGCGCTTCGTTGTAGAGGCTGGTCGCCTCCGCCTGCCGTCCAGCGTCGTATGCGAACCAGCCCGCCGACGCGGCGAGATCCCCCGCGGCCGCGTACAGGTCACGTTCGACGCGTTCTCCGTAGGTGCACTGGTTCAGCGCCTGATGGACCTGTCGCAGGGCCTGCGCAGCGACCTCGTGCAGGGCTCCGCCGCCCAGAGCGTGGTCGTGGTTGTACAGGGCCGGGACGATGGCACGGATCCGCTCCACGTCCCCCGTACCGAGTCGACCCGCGGAGGGCAGGGCGTCAAGGCCGAGGGCTGCAGCCAGGCCGACCGCAATGAACTCCCGTCGTCGCACCGGATGCTCCTCCTTCACGGGTGTCGGCCGCCGGGGCGGCGCAGGAACGCGTGACGACTTGCGCGGGACGAACCCCATGGCCTCCGGGCTGCGGCCGAAGATTTCCTGTAGCGGCAGGAGGTAGCGAGACCAGGGCCATTGCACGTCGCCTGTGATCCAGCGGCGGACGTGCCGGTCGGTGCACTGCGTGGGCTTGCCGAACATGTCCTCGGCGGTCTGGTTGACCTCATCGGCTAACTCGGCGTGGGTATAGCCGAACTCGATCAGCAGTGCCTCGAACTTGATGTTCCGCTGCTCGGCCACGGTTGCCCCCATCGTGCGCCTGCGTCTCTCGACGGTAGCCCTACTGTCATCAGCCGTTCAGTAAAACTGTCCGGTCGGCTGCCGGTAACTCCCCAAGTTCTGTCCTGATGCCCGACAGCACACTTCCGGTTTCCTCGATGCCATGACGAGAGGCAGCGGACTCAAGGAAGCGGACGCAACACGCGAGCAGGTCTACCCCCTACCGCCGGTGAGCACGCTGTCCGAACAGCAGGTGCGCGGCAAGGCCTGCGTGTGGTGCGCAGTCGCGCTCGACAACGGCACGGCCGTCGACCTCGGGCCGCGAGCAATGAAGGTCGTCGACGACCAGGCGCGGTGGTTCCCACGCAGCTGCAGCTCCTGCGCAGAGCCACACGCCTATCGAGCCCTGCTGGATCACAGCCAGAGGTGCGAGCAGTGCGCCGATGACCAATCTCAGTGCCAGGAAGGCACGGCCTTGCGCTCTACGGTGAAGGAGGCCCGGTGATGAGCGGGGATCGCATGATCTGCTGCCGCTGCCAGCAGGGCATCAAGCCCGGCCAGCCGTTCAACGTGCACGTCCACGACCGCGGGTCCGCGGCACCGCTGACCAACTACAGCCACAAAGGCAGCTGCCCTAGGGCGCGTATCGAGTCGTGATCAATGGGTGGTCCGGGTGAGGTCTTTGAGCCAGATCATCGAGGCGCGCAGGTGGAGTCCGGCGAGATAGCT